>JBBIKR010000033.1:0-30226 GCA_037445395.1 Thermoflexales bacterium | reverse complement strand
CCCCCCCCCCCCCGCGGTTGCGCCCCCCCCCCCCCCCGGCTCCGCCCCGTCGGTCTGGAGGGGGGTGGGGGTGACGCCGCAGGCGGCGGGGGGAGGGGTGAGGAGGTCCCGCCGCAGAACTCATGTTTTCCCCTTCGCAGCGGCAAAGCCGCTGCGAAAAATTTGGATTCTATCTGGGAGCGCTCCCAATCCGGGGGGAGGCCCCTAAAGGACCGGAGGATGAAAGATGCGGTTCGGCTATTTTGACGACGAGCACCGGGAATATGTCATCACCCGCCCCGATACCCCGCTCCCCTGGATCAACTACCTGGGCTGCGAGGATTTCTTCGGCATTATCTCCAACACCGCCGGTGGCTACTGCTTCTACCGGGATGCCCGCATGCGCCGCATGACCCGCTACCGCTACAATAACGTCCCCCTGGACTTCGGCGGGCGCTACATCTATCTGCGGGAGGACGAGACCGGCCTCTTCTGGTCCCCTTCCTGGCAGCCGACCCGGCATGAGGTGGAGAATTACTTCTGCCGACATGGTCTGGGCTACACGGTCATCGGCTCCACTTACCGGGGGGTTGCCGCCCAGACCCGCTACTTCGTCCCGCTGGGGGCTCATCTGGAGATATGGCAGTTGACGGTGACCAATCACCGCGATCGGCCGCTCACCCTTTCCGTCTTCTCGGCGGTGGAGTTCTGTCTCTGGGATGCGCAGGACGATGCCACCAACTTCCAGCGCAACTTCAGCACCGGAGAAGTGGAGGTGGAGGGCAGGGTCATTTACCACAAGACGGAGTACCGGGAACGGCGCAATCACTTCGCCTTCTTCGCCTGCTCCGAGCCGCTGGCTGGCTACGATACCGACCGGGATGCCTTTCTGGGGCCGTACCGGGGTTGGGACCGCCCCCTGGCCGTGGAGCGGGGCCAGTCCTTCAACTCTATCGCCCATGGCTGGGCGCCGATGGGCTCCCACCATGTCCGTCTCAATCTGGCGCCGGAGGAGACCCGCCAGGTCATCTTCCTGCTGGGCTACCACGAGAATCCGCCACAGGATAAGTTTGACCCACCGGACTCCCAGCGGATCAACAAACGAACCGTAAGTCCCCTCATTGCCAATTATCTGGAGCCGGCATCCGTGGGGTTGGCTTTTGAGATGCTCCGTGCCCGGTGGGACCGGTTGCTGAGCACGCTCCAGGTGAAGACCCCCGATCCTCACACGGACCGGATGGTCAACATCTGGAACCCGTACCAGTGTATGATCACCTTCAACCTGGCCCGTTCGGCCTCGTACTTTGAGTCCGGCATCGGGCGGGGCATCGGGTTCCGGGATTCCAACCAGGACCTGCTGGGGGCGGTGGCGATGGTCCCGGAGCGGGCCCGCCAGCGCATCCTGGACCTGGCGGCGACCCAGTTGGAGACGGGCGGCGCCTATCACCAGTACCAGCCGCTGACGAAGCGGGGGAACGACGCCATCGGCAGTGGGTTCAACGACGACCCCCTCTGGCTGGTGTTGAGCACCGCGGCGTATTTGAAGGAAACGGGGGATGGGAGTATTTTGGACGAACCCGTTCCCTACGACAACCGGCCGGGCACCGAGGAGCCGCTGTACCGGCATCTGGAGCGGAGCATCCGCTACACGCTGGACCGGCTGGGGCCGCACGGGCTTCCCCTCATCGGCCGCGCCGACTGGAACGACTGCCTGAACCTGAACATCTTCTCAGAGGAGCCGGGGGAATCGTTCCAGACCGCGCCGCTGAAGGCGGACGGCACGGTGGCGGAGTCGGTCTTCATCGGGGGGCTCTTTGTGCTGGCGGCGCGGGAGATGGCCGGGATTGCCCGCTGGCGCGGCCTGGAAGAGGAGGCCCGCCGCTACGGGGCGGCGGCGGACGAGATGGCCCGCCGGGTGCTGGAACACGGCTGGGATGGGGAGTGGTTCCTGCGCGCCTACGACGCCTTCGGAGGGAAGGTCGGCTCACGGGAGTGCTCCGAGGGGCAGATTTTCATTGAACCACAGGGGATGTGTGTGATGGCGGGTATCGGCCTGGAGGACGGACGGGCCGGGCGAGCCCTGGAGTCGGTCCGGGAGCGGCTGAGCACGCCCCACGGCATCCTCCTGCATCAGCCGGCCTACACCCGCTACTACGTCCATCTGGGGGAGATTTCATCCTACCCGCCCGGCTACAAGGAGAACGGCTCCGTGTTCTGCCACACCAACCCCTGGGTGATGATTGCCGAGACGGTGCTGGGGCACGGCGACCGGGCCCACGACTACTACCAGCGCATCAACCCATCGGCACGGGAGGCTATCAGTGAGGTCCACCGCTGTGAGCCGTATGTGTATGCCCAGATGATTGCCGGGCGGGACGCGCCGACGTTCGGGGAGGCGAAGAACTCCTGGCTGACGGGTACCGCCGCCTGGAACTATGTGGCGGTCACCCAGCACATTCTGGGCATCCGACCCACTTTCCAGGGGCTGCGGATTGCCCCGGTCATCCCGGCCGGGTGGGCGGGATTCACGGCCCGGCGGGTCTTTCGCGGGGTGACATACCACATCACGGTACGGCGGGTCGGGCCGGGGAATCGGGTCTCTCTGCGGGTGGACGGGGCGCCGGTGGAGGGAGATACGGTGCCCCTGCCGCCGCCGGGGACAGAGATGGTCCAGGTGGATGTGGAAGTTGGGGGATGATGTTTATCATCGTGCCAGTAGACGCTGGATCAGCGGGCCGACCTCCAGCACGCTCCCTACGGCGAAATCCACTCCGTCCTGCGGGGGACCGTTCACCAGCACGGTCGTCATGCCCAGGGCTTTGGCGGGCTGAAGATTGACGACGCGATCGTCTATCATAATGCAGGCCGGGCCCGGGGCACCCAGCAGGGCCAGCAATCGCTCGTAGGCCTCCCGCCGGGGCTTGTGGACGAAGTTCAGGGCCCGGATGTCCACCACCCGCTCAAAGAGGTCGGCGATGCCCAGGGCATTCAGCACGCGGGCGGCGTGTTCGGCCGAGGAGTTGGTGAAAACCACGCGGCGCAGGGGAATGCCCGTCAACATAGCCCGCAGGGCCGGGTCGGGCCGGAGGTAATCCCCTATGGGAACGTCGTGGACGTAGGCCAGATAGTCTTCCACATCCACTTTTTCCCGGTGTTCCGCCAGCAGGCCGGCCAGGGTGGTGCCGTAGAGGTGGATGTAGACCTCCCGCAGGTGGGCGGCCTCTTCGGGGCCCAGGCCCAGGTGGCGCTGAAGCCAGTCGGTGATTTGCCGGGCCACATCCTGCATCAGCCCGGCGCTGGTGGGGTAGAGCGTCTCGTCCAGATCAAAAACGGCGCAGGTGAACGGCACGGTCGTTCTCCTTGATGAGATAGCGGGAGAAGTATACCCGATTTCAGGGAGGATGAAAAGTGGAGAAAAAACAGGCGCCCCTGGAGGAGAAGGGGCGCCTGCCGAGGAAAAGCCCGCGCGGCGTCCAGGCCCTTACCGGGTCACAATACAAATCCCCAGCGTCCCCGGTCCAGTATGCGTGCCGATCACCGGGCTAACCTCCGCCAGATAGAGTTCTTCCGGTCCCAGTTGGGCTCTCACTTCCTCTGCCAGTGCCCGGGCATCCTCCGGCGCGTTGGCGTGGACGACGGCGGCCCGGAAGACCGAAGAGGCACCGGCCCGTTCCCGCAGGATTTCCAGCATCCGGGCCAGGGCTTTTTTCTTTGTCCGCACCTGCTCTATGCCCTCAATCGCGCCGTCCAGTCCCAGGAGTGGCTTGATCTGGAGGGCCGTCCCCAGGAACCGTTTCCCCCCACCGATGCGCCCGCCCCGGTGGAGGAACTCCAGAGTGTCCACCATAAAGAGAATGTGGAGGCGCTCCCGCACCCGGGCAGCCGCAGCCACGACCTCCTCTACAGGAGCACCGGCCCGGGCAGCCTCCGCTGCTGCCATGACCTGAAAGCCCAGCCCCATAGATGTGGAGCGGGAGTCAATGACTTCTATCCGGAGGTCGGGAAGCAGTTCCTTCGCGGCTTCCGCAGAGGCGACGGTCCCGCTCAGTTGAGAGGAGATGTACGCCCCCACGATGGTGTCGGTCCCCTTTTCCTCTGCCACCCGCCGGAAAAACTCCACAAATTCACCGGCTGAGGGCTGAGAGGTGGTGGGCATCACTTTGGCCGTCTGGAGGCGTCGGTAAAAGGTCGGCGGGTCAATATCCACTCCGTCTTTCAGAACTTCTTCCCCCCAGAGGACGTTGAGGGGAATCACCGGGATATCCAGCCGTTCTCGCACATCCGGAGGCAGATAGGCGGTGCTATCGGTGACGACGGCAATGGATTGTGTGCTCATTGGATACCTCCCCCCAGTAAGATGGCCGATGGGTGTCTCATAAAAAGATAACACCGGGAACGGTCAAAAGATACGCGGGAAAGGCGACGCCAAATTCCTCAGAGGGGGATTGAGGGGGTTTTGCGGCGGGCAGCGAAGCCGCCCGCAATATGGGCTTGACAGAAACCCAATCTCGTTTATCATGCTCTGCCGGAGGAGAAGCGAGTGCCGAGGCTGCTGGCCCCCGGGACCGTTCTGCACGCGCGCTACCGCATTCTCGCCCCGATTGGGCAGGGGGGAATGGGGGCCGTCTACCGCGCCGCCGACCTGCGGCTGGAGGGCCGCGTCTGTGCGGTCAAGGAGATTTTCACCGACCCCGACCTCCCCCCCGAATTGCAGGCCCAGGCCCAGCAGCAATTCTACCGCGAGGCCAGCATCCTGGCCCGGCTGGACCACCCCAACCTGCCCAAAGTCTCCGATTACTTTACCGAAGGAGGACGGGAATATCTGGTCATGGACTACGTCGCCGGGCCGGACCTCCGGCAGGTCCTGGAGGAGGCGCGGCGCGCGGGCCAGATGCTGGAGGAGGAGCGGGTGCTGGGATGGGCCATGCAGTTGTGTGATGCCCTCTCTTACCTCCACAGCCAGGACCCTCCGATCCTCCATCGGGATATTAAACCGTCCAACATCAAAGAGACGGCCGGGGGATTTATCAAACTGGTGGATTTCGGGCTGGTGAAGTTGCTCACCCCTGATGATGCCCGCACCATCACCGTGCTCCAGGGCAGGGGAACGGTCGCCTATACGCCACTGGAGCAATACGGCGGTGACACAGGCCACACAGACCCCCGGTCCGACATCTACGCGCTGGGGGCGACCCTTTACCATCTCCTGACCGGCCAACCCCCGGCCGATGCCCGGGAGCGATTCCTCCGGCCGGAGTCGCTGGTTCCACCCCGAACCTTGAATCCGCGCATATCCCCAACGACCGAACGGGCCGTCCTGGCAGCTATGGCGATGCACCCCGACGACCGTCCCTCCACCGTGGAGGCGTTCCGGCAGATGCTGACCGATACCTCTTTTTCCGACACGCTGGCGTTCTGGGTTCCTCCCCACCGGGAATGGGAGCAGGCACTGGAGGAGAATCGGGGGTGGGTGTTGCTCGCAGCGGGATTGCTGCTGCTGGCCGTCCTCCTGACGTTGGTGATATAGTCAGCCGGTAGGGGGCAGCCGGTGGTAGGGGGCAGCCGTCAGGGGTTAGGGGCGGGGGCTGTTACCGTATGCCTTTGCGCGAGAGAAGGGCAACGGTCAACGGGACCGCTACCCCTATGGCGGTCATAATGGCGGCTCCGGCGTCCCCGAAAAGACGGAGTTGCCCGATGCCGGCGAGGGCGAGAAAGAGGAGATAGCCCGCCAATCCCCCGGTGAATATCTGGAGACTCCCTTTCATCGCACGAGCAAGGCTCTGCCCGCGCTTCCAGAGGCCTGCATAACCGGCTGTCGCACCGATCAACGCGATCAGCAAGCCCTGCATCAGGTCTGCACCGCGTGCCCGGTCGGGGGGGCGTGCGGGAGCCACAGGCTCCGGGGTCGGTTCTATCTCCGGCGTGGGGGACGGGGCCGGGCTGGGCGTCGGCGGCGGCTCCGGGCTGGGCGTCGGCGTGATGGGGATGATGACCGCTGGCTCCCCGGGCCGGATGTCCATCTCCAGCCGAACCGCGCGCGGCACTGGCTCCGCCCGGACGGAAATCTGCAATTGTCCCGTCCGGTCCAGCGTTACCGTTGCCTCGGCCACTCCGCCCCGGGTGGTCGCCTGCACCGTTCGCTCCAGCCCCTCCTGCGGGTACGTGAAGATGAACTCCACCAGTGTCCCGTCCGGCACGGGGTGGCCATTCCGGTCCACAATGATCCCTGTCTGCAGGCGGAGGGTATCTCCCTGATAGACGGTCGGCGGTTCTGGTGTTCCGCTCGTCTCTTCGGTGACGATCAGGATCGGGATGGTCTGGCCGGGGTCCGGCTGAGTCTGCTGGGTGAGGTTGTAGTTGATGCCCGGGACGGTCACCGGAGGCGCGCTGGTGAAGGGAAATTCGGCGAAGAGGGCACGGACGGCGGCCTCCACAGACGGCGGCGACGGGCTGTAGACGCCGAAGTAGGCGGAGAGTTTGGCAATTTCGGTCGTATCCAGGTAGTAGGGCGCGCCGAAGGCGAAGACGACGACTCTCTTGCCCCGCAGGGCGTCGGCCCGCTCGGAGAGGAAGCGACGCACTGCTCCGGAAGGGGACGCGCGGTCCCCGGCATCCAGCATGGCGAAGATCACCCAGTCCGCCCGCTCCAGTGCGGTGGCGACCGGCTGGGGGACGGGGGTGGATTCCGGGGCCGGCGTCGCGGGCGGCCGGTTGAGTATGTCCAGCAGTTCGCCGAAGGTGAAACTCTGGACCCGCTGGGGGGAAATCTGCCCCGTGGCCTGGGGGCCGTACAGTCGGACCATGGTATCGGCCAGGGCTTTCGGGGAGAGGATGGGAACCGGAGCACAACCCGCGCAGGGCACCGTCTGCCGGTCATCGGTAAAGATGACGATACGCTCTTCCGGCGTCGGGGGGTCGGGGAGCAGTTCGGGCGAGGGAGGCGAGAGCAGGGTGACGGCCGCGCGGGCGATGGGAGCGACGGTTTCCCCGAAGCGGCCGACCTTTCCGGCCACGACATCGGGGTCCCGCTGGGTGGCGCTGAGGGTGAAACGGGAACCGTAAAGCCGCAGTTTCAGCCGGAGGATGCGCAGTACCGCCTCGTCCACCCGCGCCTGGAAGGAGGGATCGGAGGCGTACTTTTCCCGAAAGAAGGCCAGCGTCGCCTTCACGTTGGCGATGTGGGACTCCCAATCGTCCCCGGTGGCAAAATGGGAGAGAATCAACAGGTCGTTGCCGGCCAGGAATGCTTCCTGGGCCACTCTCAGGTGGTTGAATCTCTGCTCCGACGGGTCGTAGAACCGGCGGATCGCGCGCACGCCCAGTTCATCGGCCACAACGATACCGCCGGCTTCCCTCCAGGGAGCCACCTCCGGCAGCGCCAGCAGCGACTGCAACGCCTGGGGGTCAAAGGTGACCGGCTTGGTGGAGGCGTAGAGGTTGCCCAGAAACCCCCGGTACCGGATCGGGGCGACCAGGAGGCCCTCCGGGCGCTCCAGAGCCTCACTGCTCCCTGTCGCGGCCAGGAAGGGGGCCAGTTCAATCTGCTTGAGTTGCTCCAGGGACTTCTGGACGGTGGAGACTTCCTCGGAGAGCGGGCGGTCGGCCGCGCCCAGTCCGGGGAAGTGGCCCGGAATAACGCCCACCCGGCCCTCGCCGCCCGCGTGGATCCCCCGGATGTAGGCCCGCCCCATCTGGCCTACCCAGAAGGGGTCGCCGCCGAAGGAGGCAGTCCCCAGGTCTGCCGCGCTGCCGGGACGGGGGGTATCCAGTACGTCCAGCATCGGGCCCAGCAACAGGTTGATCCCCAGCGCGTCCAATTCCGCCCCGATGATTTGCCCCACCACCTCGGCGTTGGCCGGATTCCAGGTTGCTCCGATGGCCATTGGAGAGGGCAGTGGGGTTGTGCCGCTGATGGGCAGGGTGGGGAGCCCTGTTCTCTCTCCCTGTCGGATGGCAACGAGGAGGGGGATGTAGGGGCTGAGAGTCGCTTCTCCTTCGGAGAGGGGGATTTGGGCCGCATCCCAGGCAAGGTGCTGTAACTGGCTGGTGAGCGTCGCGACCTGGGCGGGAGTATCTCCTTCGTTCAGGATGTTGCCGTTCTCGGGGCTGAGCAACACCCCCCCGATGCGCTCGTTGACAATCAGGTCGTAAATGGCGGAGGTCTCGGCCGTGTCGGTGCCGGGGAAGGTGACGATGAACAGTTGCCCGATGCGCGCCGCAGGCGGCATGCGGGAAAGCAGAGTGACCGCCGGGTCCGTCGGCTGCTGGGCAGCGACCGGCACCAGGCTCCCCGCGAGCAGAGCGATCAGGAAGACCCCCGTCAGGAATCGTCTCATCTTCCGTAACTGCTGACTCACCTGTGTCATTGCGAGCCGCCGAAGGCGGCGAAGCAATCTCCACGCCCGTAAGGGGATTGCTTCGGCGGCTACTGCCGCCTTGCAATGACAATGGATTGATAGGTGATGTGTTATCGGATGCGGACGGTAGAATTGTAACATGCCCTGGGGGAAAACACAAGGTGGTTATCTTCAGAAAGGGCAAAGGGCCAGGCATTCTGCGCGATTCCCTGATTTGCTACCTGGTGTTAAATGATCGCCCGGCGTTCTCTCTCCACCCCCTGCCCGGGTTCAATGGGGGGATGTTGGGGCGGGCGGCATCGTCTGGCCACCGGTAGTGCCGACTGAAGGGCCACGCCGAAGGCTCGCCCGAGGCGTCGTCCTCTCCGGGCTTCCAGCCTCCGGTCGGCCTTCGCCGACCGGGCAAGGTGGCGGCGCGGCCGTCGGGGGGTGAGGAAAGGAAAGCGCCAAAGATTTTGCACCCAGTGAACATGAGCCAATCCCCTTCTGATAGGCCCTCATTGTCCAGAATCGGAGTTGAGATGTTCCATCCGGAAGACCGCGTCCTGGTTGCCGTGATGAATAACCGGCGGGACTTTGAGATTGCCCGCGACCGGGGCTGGTACCGAATCCCCGTGCGGCACGCCCCGCCCAGCACCACCGAGGCCGCCGTGCTGGCCTTCTATTTCACCCGCGCCTTCGGCGAAGAGGGATGGGCCATCCACTGGTACGCCCCGGTTCGGGGGCACGAACTGGCCCGCCGCCGGGACCTCCTGCCCGGGGAGCCCCATCACCCCCGCGCCGACGACCTCTATTATCAACTGCAACTGGGCCCGCTGGTCCGCCGGGAGCAGCCCATCCCCAGCCTCCGCTGGCGACGGATTACCTTCATTGAGACCACGTGGGACCGCTTTGTGGCGGCACGGGAAATCAACGACCTTTTCGCCTCCGGCGCCGATGGGCTGTTTGTTACCCTGAAGGAAGCGGGGTTTCAACCGGAGCGGGAATACCCCGTGCGCGAGGGCGGGGTGGAATACGTGGTGGACCTGGCTATTCCGTGTCGGGAGGGGACGGTTCTCATCGCCGTGGGCGAACGGCCCGCTCCGCCGGGTGCGCTCTACCGCCCGGATGTGGAGACGGTCCGGTGGGCCGTCGCCGCGCGCGGGGGCGAGGTGGGCATCAAGGAAACAGGGGGAGTTGACGGGCCGGGCGGCGGCCGTCCAGCAGAATGAAAGGGGCGGCCCGGTCGGCGGCAATCCCCAGAGCGCGCAGGTCCTTCAGGTCCCGCAGGCGGCCCCTGCGGCGCGCGGCGATGAGACGGTCGGCGCCCCGGGGGCCGATGCCCGGCACCCGCAGCAGGGTCTCCCGCCCTGCCCGATTCACCTCCACCGGCGCCTCCGCCAGATGCTCTCGCGCCCAGGCCAGTTTCGGGTCCGTCTCCAGGGGGAGATTACCGTCGGGTCGGAACGGGAGTTCCTCCACGCTGAAGCCGTAATCCCGCAGCAGGAAGGAGGCCTGATAGAGACGGTGCTCCCGCTGCGGTGGGGTGGGAGGGTGGGCCTCCAGCGGCGTCCCGGGGACGGGACGGAACGCCTGGAAGTAGGCCCGGGCCAGCCCCAGGTGGCGGTAGAGGAACGCCGTCACGTGCAGGAGTTCCAGGTCGCTCTCGCCCGCCGCCCCGACGACGAACTGGGTGGTGGAACTGGGGACGGGGCCAGGCATCTCCCGGCGGAGTTCCTCTATCCAGCGTAGCCGACGGAGGAGTTCGTCGGTGAACTGCTTGTGGGGGGCCAGCGCGGCCAGACGGCGGTCGTTGGGGGCCTCCAGGTTGACGGAGACGCGGTTCGCCAGGCGCATCGCCGCCGCCACCTGTTCTCGCTCCGCGCCGGGCATAATCTTCAGGTGGATGTACCCCTGAAAGCCGTAGCGGTGGCGGAGAATCTCCGCCGTCGCGATGAGCCGGTCCTGCGTGTGCGGGCCTCCGCCCAGGATGGACGAACTCAGGAAGAGTCCCTCCGCAATGCCGCGCTGGTGGAGTTGCAGGAACAGGCGCGCCAGTTCGTCGGGCGTGAAGGTGGCGCGGGGGCAATCCCGCCCGGCACGGAACGCGCAATAGAAGCAATCCCGCTCGCAGGCCGAGGTGAGGAGGGTTTTCAGCAGCGCAATGCGCCGGCCGCCGGGCATCGCCGCGTAGTGGATCAGGCCGGAGAGGTCGGCAGGAAGCCCGGTGGGGGCCGGGAGAGGCCGCCCTGCTGCATTGACCTCCTCCGATGGCTCATAGCAGGTCGCTGGCCCCAATAATCGCAGTTTCTCTACCGGGTCCATAATGGAAGATACGATTCGGGTTTCCTCACCCCTCCCCCGCCGCCTGCGGCGGCAGCGGCGAAGGGCCACGCCGAGGATCGCCCGAGGCGCCGCTGGGGTTGGGGTGAGGGTGAACGGTTACCATAAGAGAACAAAAGTTCATTGGTATTATACCACAGAATCTGGTGAGCGGGGAAGTTCCCGGCCGCTTGTCGTTGTCGCCGTCTGATAGTACAATAGAGCCGCTTGCGCGGAACCCGAAATGGAGGAGAGCCAGGCGATGAAAATCCGCATCAAACTCCTGGCCCATTACCAGCAGTACCTTCCCCCCAACAGCGCTTCTTCTTCGTACGAAGCGGACGTCCCACCGGATGCCCGGGTGGAGGACGTCCTGGCCGGGTTGCCCGTGCCGGTGGAGGAGAGCGTCGTCCTGGTGAACGGGCGCACCCCTCAGCCGGACCAGGTCCTGCAGGAGGGAGACGTCCTGTGCCTTTTCCCGGCCATCGGCGGTGGCTGACTACCGGCTACATCCCTAACACCTGTACGGAGGTACCATGTACGGCTGGAACGGCAGAATCCTCAGAGTCAACCTGACGACCGGAGAAACGAGTGTAGAAGAAGTGGATCCCCGCATCGCGCGGGACTTCATCGGCGGGCGGGGGTGGGCCATCCGCTATCTCTACGACGAGATGGACCCCCGGGTGGACCCCCTCTCTCCGGAGAACAAACTGGTCTTCGCCACCGGCCCCCTGACCGCCACTCCGGTGCCTACCGGCAACCGGTATATGGTGACCACCAAATCCCCCCTGACCGGCGCCATCTCCTGTTCCAACTCCGGCGGCTTCTTCCCCACGGAGATGAAGCGGACCGGATTTGACCTGTTCATCTTTGAGGGACGGGCCGAGCGCCCGGTGTATCTCTGGGTGAACGACGACCGGGTGGAACTCCGCCCCGCTGACCATCTCTGGGGCCGGACGGTCTTTGAGACCGAGGACATGCTGCGGGCGGAGACGGACCCTCGCGCGCGGGTGGCCTGCATCGGCCCGGCGGGAGAGCGACTGGCGCCCATCGCGGCCATCCTGAACGAGAAACACCGCGCCGCCGCCCGCTCCGGCGTGGGCGCGGTCATGGGCTCCAAGAACCTGAAGGCCGTCGTCGTGCGGGGCACCCGCCGTATCCCCCTGGCCTACCCGAAAGAACTCAAGGCCCTCGCCGACCAGGCGGTGGAGGAAGTCAAGCAGGCGGTGGCGGCGGGAAAAGCCACTCTGCGGACCTACGGCACCGCCTATGTGCCCCCCGTCACCAACGAAGTGGGCATCCTCCCCACCTACAACTTCCGGACGGGTGTCTTCCACGGCGCGGAGGCCATCTCCGGCCGTGCCCTGAACCAGAAGTACCTGGTCCGGCCCAAGGCCTGCTACGGTTGCCCCATCGCCTGCGGCCGGGTCACGCGGGTGGAGGACCCGATTTTCGGGGGCGAAGGCGAGGGGCCGGAGTACGAGACCATCGGCTCCCTGGGCAGTGCCTGCGGAATAGACAACCTGGCCGCCATCACCAAGGCCAACTACATCTGCAACGAACTGGGCCTGGATACCATCTCCGCCGGGGTGACCATCGCCTGTGCGATGGAGATGTACGAGTTGGGGCTGATCCCCGAGTCGGACATCGGCCGTCCCCTGCGCTTTGGCGACGCCGAGGCGGTGGTGGAGATGGTCCGGCTGGCCGGCCTGCGGGAGGGCTTCGGCGACCTCATCGCCCAGGGGAGTTACCGGCTGGCCTCCCACTATGGCCATCCGGAGTTCTCCATGTCCGCCAAAAAGCAGGAGTTCCCGGCCTACGACCCGCGCGGGGCAAAAGGGATGGGCCTTCTCTATGCCACGTCCAACATCGGCGCCTCCCACATGGCCGGGGACACGGCCTACATGGAGGTCTTCGGCGTCCCCAAGAAGGTGGACCCCCTCTCCTGGGAGGACAAGCCCCGGCTGGTCAAGTACTTTGAGGACATCTTCACCATTATAGACGCGGCGGGGTTGTGCGTCTTCCTGAGCATCCGCTACCTCTTTGAGCCGACGTACAACGTGGAGCCGGTGCGCATCTCCCGCCTGATGGAGTACGCCACCGGTGCCGGGTACGATGAGGAGACGTTGCTCAGGGCCGGGGAGCGGGTCTACAACCTGGAGCGGATGTTCCTGGTGCGGGCGGGGTTCTCCCGGGCCGACGACACCCTCCCCCCGCGCATGCTCCAGGAGCCGATGCCGGAGGGGCCGGCGAAGGGGCATGTGGTGGAACTGGATCAGATGCTGCCGGAGTACTACCGCCTGCGCGGCTGGGATGAGAACGGGGTCCCGACGCCGGAGAAACGGGTGGAGTTGGGGCTCCCGTAAGGGGGCGCAGGCCGCCAGGCCTGCAGGGAGTGAGAAATGGACCTGGGATTGCAGGGCAAAGTCGCCGTGGTGACCGCCGCCAGCCGGGGGCTGGGGCGGGCGGTGGCCGCCGAACTGGCGCGGGAGGGCGCGCGGGTGGTCATCTGCGCCCGGAAGGAAGGGCCGCTGGGAGAGGCGGCGGAGGCCATCCGCGCGGCCACCGGCGCCGAAGTCCTGGCCGTCCCCGCCGATGTCGCCGACCCGGCGGGAGCGGAGCGGGTGATGGAGGCCGCCCGCGCCCACTTCGGCCGGATAGACATCCTGGTGACCAACGCCGGAGGCCCCCCACCGGGGCGCTTCCTGGAATTCACCCCGGCCGACTGGGAGGCGGCCGTCCAACTGACCCTGATGAGCGTCGTTCGCCTCTGCTACGCGGCCGTCCCGACCATGCGTGCCCAGAGGAGCGGCTCCATCGTGGCGATGACCTCCGTCAGCGTGAAGCAACCGTTGCCCAACCTCATCCTCTCCAACAGCCTGCGGCTGGCGGTCGTCGGCCTGGTCAAGACCCTCTCCGATGAACTGGCGCCGGACGGCATCCGGGTGAACGCGGTCTGCCCGGGCTGGACCCGCACGGAGCGGGTGGAGCAACTCCTGCGGGACCGGGCGGCCCGCAACGGGACGACGGTGGAGGAAGAGGAGGCGAACATCACCGCCGCCATCCCCCTGGGCCGGATGGCGACGCCGGAGGAATTCGCCCGCGCGGTGGCCTTCCTGGCCTCCCCCGCCGCGTCGTACATCACCGGCATCAGCCTCCTGGTGGACGGCGGATTGTACCGGGGGGTGTAGGGCAACCCTTGCGGTTGCCCTACATGGTTGCCCGTAGAGGGAAGTATGGATTCCGACCTGCCGGCCCGGTTCATCGGCGCGCCCGTGGAGGTCATCCACGACCGGGCGCCCGCGCTGGAGAAGCGGCCCGGCCCGCCGGACGGATTCGTCTGGGAGGGGCGGACGTACCGCGTGGCCGAAGTTCTGCGGGAGTGGCACGATTACCACCTGCGCGGGAGAAGCCGGGCCTTCTACGTGAAGGAACGGGGGTCGTATCGGGCGAAGGCCGCCGAGCGGCGCGGCACCTGGGGGGTGGGACGGGATTACTACCGCGTCCGCACGACGGAAGGGGAGGTCTTTGACCTGTACTACGACCGCGCGCCCCACGGGCCGGGCCAGCGGAAAGGGGCGTGGTTCCTGTGGCGGCAGATTCCGGAGAACCCCTGAAGGTCGGTGAGGAGACGCTCCGGGCGCTCCTGCGCCTCTGGGAGCAGAACTACCGCCGCACCCCCGAACGGCGACTGCGCACTCCGGAGGACGCGCGGGCGTTCGTGGAGGAGGTGGGGTTCTGCCACTTCTGGCCCATTCAGGGGGCGGAGTTGCCCAACCTCTTCCACGCCATCGCCGGCCGCGTCCGGCCCGTGCCGATGGAGCACCACGACCCCGACGGCAGCCGCTGCTGGGAGTGGAAGGGGCACGAATGATTCAGAGAAATCAATGAACCTGGGGGCAGGGGTGGGGTGAGGGAAACGATCCCAACTGCGCCGCTGGCAGCAACCCGCATCTGTGGGAAAGGGAAGGGATACGAGGGGCAATTCGCCAGCGGCCGGATTTTCAGCCGCCCGGGTTCCGAACAGCCCCTGCAGTTCTATTGTTGGAACCATTGGTTAAAGTGCAAAAGCGTCGGGCTAATGCTGCAAAGCCCCTTCGGGGCTCAAAAATAGCCCGCAGGGCTTCGCTGAATGAGCCCGATGTTTACCCATCGGGCGATTCGGACGCCCCCGACAAATTGGGGACACACCCGAGCCAACACCCGGAAAACCCAGATGTCTCCCAT
Organism: Thermoflexales bacterium; assembly: GCA_037445395.1. Lineage (GTDB taxonomy): Bacteria > Chloroflexota > Anaerolineae > B4-G1 > DUEL01 > SpSt-77. Next base: position 15,362 of record JBBIKR010000033.1, on the reverse strand, counting down.
TTCACGCATCACGTATCATACTTCACGCATCACGTATCACGCCTCACGCATCACCGATCACGCTTCACGTTTCAACCCTCACGCCCTCCCCCTCCTCCTCGCCCTGGGGGTGGGCCTCTTCCTGGCTCGCGCGCCCCTGCCGGTGGCCGTCGCCGGGGTGGGGGTGGGCGCGCTGGTGGCGGGCACGCTGGCCGAGCCGCTGGTGGGGATTGTCGGGGGGGTGTTCCTGGGGCTCTTTTACGCCTATCTGCTGGCCAACCCCCGGATTCCGGCCTACACCGGCCACTACGTCCTCTTCCTGGCCCTGGCCGCCCACTGGGCGCGCGGCCTCCTCCGCCGGTACCTCCCCTTGCCCCTGGGGCGGGAGCACCCGGCCTTCCCGCTCCTTATGCCATTGCTGGCCTTTCTGGGGGTCGCCGGGATCTCCCTCTGGAACGCCACTCCCCCCTTCCTGTATGTCGGCGTACCGGAACTGATTAAGTGGGTGCAGATGGGGCTCATCCTCTGGGTCGTCGCCGAGCGGGCCACCGACTGGCGCCTGGGTGGGGTGGTGGGGGGCATCGCCGCCATCGGCGCCTTTCAGGCCGCGGTGGGCCTTTACCAGTTCGCCCTGCGGGGGGAGGGGCCGGAACCTTTCCTCATCCCCGGCACCGATTTCTACCGGGCCTATGGCACCTTTGAACAGCCCAACCCCTACGCGGGGGCCATCGGGATTATGCTGGCGCTGACGGTGGGGATACTGGGGGAGAGGTTCATGGCATGGGCCGTGCGACCGGGGAAGGGTCCGGCACGGCGGGAGTGGGCGGGCCTGACGGTCCTGCTGGGGGGGAGCGCGCTGATGGCCGCCGCGTTGATCGCCTCCTGGAGCCGGGGGGCGTGGATCGGCTTCGCCGCCGCACTGGCCGCGATGGCCCTTGCCTTTCCCCGCCGGGCCGGCCGGGGATTCCTGCTGGCGGGCGGTCTGCTCGTCCTCTTCCTGGCCCTCTACGCTGCCGGGCTACTCCCGGCCCCCGTCGTGGCCCGCCTGACCGACTTCGCCGCCGACCTGCGCATCCAGGACGTGCGCGGGGTGGGCATCAACGACGCCAACTACGCGGTGATAGAACGGCTGGCCCACTGGCAGAGCGCGCTGGAGATGTGGCGGTACCACTTCTGGACCGGCGTCGGCCTGGGGGGATACGAACCGGCGTACCCGCAGTTTGCCCTCATCCACTGGCCGCTGGCCCTGGGGCACGCCCACAACATCTACCTGAACCTCCTGGCCGAGACGGGCCTGGTCGGCCTGACCGTCTACCTGCTCTTCTGGGGGGTCGTCTTCTGGCAGACCTGGCGGGCGACCCGCCGCGCCTCCGGCCTGGCCCGGGGCGTGGCGGTGGGACTGCTGGGAGCGTGGACCCACTTTTCGGTCCACCAACTCTTTGACAACCTCTACGTGAACAACGTCCACCTTCTGATCGGCCTGATGCTGGGCCTGCTGGCGGCGGTTTGTCCTCACCCCTCCCCCGCCGCCGGCGCGGCCGCCCCCGCCCCGGCCGGGGAGGAGGGTGACGACACGGGCGTCGGGCGGCGTTTGGGCCCCCCCCGCCCCCCGGGGGCCCCGCGGCCACCCCCTCCCCTCCCCTCAACCCCCGGCGGGGGGGGGGGGGGGGTTTTTGGGGGGGGGGGGGGCGCCGCCCGCCGCAAAACCCCTCCTATTTCCCCCCCTCTCCCCCGGCCGAAGGCCAGGGGGAGAGGGGGGATCAAGGGGGTGAGGGGCGGCAAAAGCCTTCGGTACGAAAAGGGTCAACCAATTGAAGCCACCCCATCCGGCGTTATGGTAATTCACACCAAGCGTTGAAGCGTCGGGCTGATGCTGCAAAGCCCCTTCGGGGCTCAAAAACAGCCCCGGCTTCGCTGAATCAGCCCGATGGTTACCCATCGGGCGACCTTTGATGCCAATAGGGCAGCAGTTTTTGCGGCCCCCCAAAAAACAGTTGCCTGGGGTCGGAATTGCGCTATAATATGACCGGCCCGATCGGTCGTTACAGGAGGTGGCCCATGAACGTCTGGCAGTGGCAGGATGCCAGGAGCCGTTTTGGCGAACTGGTGGAGCGCACCCTGCGCCAGGGTGCCCAGATTGTCACCCGCCGTGGCAAAAAGGTGGTGGTGATCCTGCCGTACGAAGAGTACCGGCGTCTCACCGTCCCGCGGCGGAATCTGGCACAGTTCCTGCTGGAGTCGCCGCTGGCCGGGTCGGAACTTCCCATAGAGCGGGATCGGAGCCTGCCGCGCAGGTTTGATCCTGGTCACGCGCAACCTGAGTGATTTCGTGAACAGTGGAGTGAAATTGTTCAACCCCTGGGAGTCCTCGTAAATTCCACTGTCTGAGGTCAGAGAGCCCCCTGGCCGGTCGCCGGGTATGTGCCGGCTTTCCCCCGTCTGGAACTGTTGACTCTCTGCGCCCTCTGCGCCTCTGCGGTAAACCATTTACAGGAGGGAAAATGTCCGAAATTGTAGAGGAACTGCTGGCAAAGGCGAAGAAGCCCGCCGAGGACGCGCTGGTCCTGCACCCCTACTACCGGGGGAAGGTGCAGACCGCGCCCCGCTGCCCCGTCCGCGGGCTGGACGACTTCGCCATCTGGTACACCCCCGGCGTGGCGGCGCCCTGCCGGGAAATCCAGAAGAACCCCGACCTGGTCTACGAGTACACCAACAAGGGGAACACCGTCGCCGTCGTCTCCGACGGCACCCGGGTTCTGGGTCTGGGCGACATCGGCCCCCTGGCCGGCCTGCCGGTCATGGAGGGCAAGGCACTGCTCTTCAAGTACCTGGGCGGGGTGGACGCCGTCCCCATCTGCCTGGATACGAAGGACCCCTACCGGATCATCCTGGCGGTCAAGTGGATTCAGCCCGCCTTCGGCGGCATCAATCTGGAGGACATAGAACAGCCCAAGTGCTTCCGGGTGCTGGACATGCTCCGCAGTGACCCGGAGGTGCAGATTCCCGTCTGGCACGACGACCAGCAGGGGACGGCGACGGTCACCCTGGCGGGCGTCATCAACGCGCTGAAGGTGGTGGGGAAGCGGATGGACGAGATCAAGGTTTCCCTCATCGGCGTCGGCGCGGCCAGCGTGGCGACCATCCGCTTGCTGGTGGCCTCCGGGGTCCCCTTCGGCAACATCATCGCCTGCGACAGCAAGGGCATCCTGCATCCCGGGCGGGAGGACGTCGCCCGGCGCAAGATAGAGTTCGTGGACAAATGGCGCATCTGCCAGCAATCCAACGCGGAAGGACGGGTGGGCGGGCCTGCCGAGGCGATGCGCGGCACCGACGTCTGCATCGCGCTGAGCACGCCCGGTCCGGGCACCATCCTGCCGGAGTGGGTGAAGGGGATGAACGAGGACGCCATCCTCTTCGCCTGCGCCAACCCCATCCCGGAAATCTGGCCCTGGGAGGCGAAGGCCGCCGGGGCGCGGGTCGTCGGCACCGGCCGCAGCGACTTCCCCAACCAGATCAACAACTCCCTGGGGTTCCCGGGCATCTTCCGCGGGGTGCTGGACGTGCGCGCCACGACCATCACCGACGAGATGGCCATCGCCGCGGCGGAGGAACTGGCCCGCTGCGCGGAGGAGAGGGGGCTGGACGAGGAGCACATCCTGCCCACGATGGAGGACTGGGAGGTCTTCCCGCGGGAGGCGGCGGCCGTCGGCGTCCGGGCCCAGGAGCAGGGAGTGGCCCGTCTGGCGCTCTCCCGGGAGGAGTTGCTGGCCCGCGCGACGGATATTATCGGCCAGGCGCGCGAGATGACCCGTTTCCTGATGGAGAAGGGGATCATCCCCCCTGTCCCGGCAGGAATGTAAGGAGGGAGGCCATGTACGACCTGATTGTCATCGGAGGTGGACCGGCAGGGATCACGGCGGCCGCGGTGGCCCTGAACCAGCGGATGGAGACGCTGATCGTCGCCGAGCACTGGGGAGGACAGACCACGTACCGGATGCGGCTGGAGGAGATGGAGGGGCGGGAGACCATCACCGGCGAGGCGCTGGTGGAGGAGTTCCGCCGTCAACTGGACTATCTGGACTTCGTGCGCCGGTTTGACCGGGTGGTGCGGCTGGAGCCGATGGATGGGAATTTCCGGGTGGAGACGGCCCGGGGCGACCGCTTTGAGAGCCGGACGGTGATTCTGGCGACGGGGGCCAAACCCCAGCGGCTGAACGCTCCCGGCGAGGAGCGGCTGGCGGGGTACGGGCTCAGTTACTCGGCGCCCGTCCATGCCGGTCTGTTCCTGGGCAAGGACGTGGCGGTGGTGGGGCAGGGGCGCCGCGCCCAGTGGGCGGCGGCCGACCTGGCCCGCAAGGCGCATCGGGTCTACATGCTGGCCCTGGAGCCGCTGGTGGATACCCCCCTGGCCCGGCGGCTGCGCCAGATGGAGAACGTGGAAATCCTGGAGGGGGTGACAGTGCGGGAGGTCCTGGGGGAGCGGTTTGTGGAAGGGGTGGCCCTCACGATGCCGGATGGCTCCGCCCGCGAACTGGCGGTCAAAGGAATCTTCGTCAAACTGGCCCGCACGCCCAACTCCGAACTGGTCCGCGAGTGGGTCAACTGCGACCGGGAGGGGCACATCATCGTGGACGTGTACTGTGCGACCAGTTGGCCGGGGCTGTTTGCGGCCGGGGACGTGACGCTGGTCTCCGAGCAGGTACTGGTGCACATCGGGGAGGGGGCCAAGGCGGCCATCTCGGCCTACCACTACCTGCTATCCCGCTGACCGCCACTTTTATGGCGTCGGGGTGGGGGCGGCGGGCCAGCAGTGCCAGCACCAGGATGACGGCGCTCCCCAGCACCAGCAACGCCAGCAACTTGTAGAGGCGGGAGGAGACGGTCAGCGCCAGCAGGCCGAAGACGCCGCAGAAGGCCCAGTAGGCCAGAACGATGACCGGCTGGGGGAGCCCCATATCCTGCAACCGGAAGTGGAGATGGCCGCGGTCGCCCTGGACGGGGGGGCGACGGTGGCGCATCCGGTCTATAATCTGCCAGGCGACATCGGCAATCGGAATGGCCATCACCAGCAGGACGGTGGCGACCCGTGCCCCGGCCATAATTCCCAGACAGGCCAGCGCGTACCCCAGGAAGAAGGCGCCGTTGCTCCCCATGAAGACGCGCGCCGGGTAGAAGTTGTAGGGAAGAAACCCCAGCGTCGCGCCCAGCAGGGCAATGGGGAGAATCGCCACGCTGGGCTGTCCGACCCGGTGCATGTGGACGGCCAGGACGGCGCACAGAATCGCGGCCACCCCTGCCGCCAGCCCGTCCAGCCCGTCCAGCCAGTTGACGGTGTTGATCATCCCGGCAATCCAGAAGAGGGTCAGGAACACCACCACCGGCATCGGGAAGACGACGACCCGGTTGGTCAGCGGGTTGTTCACCCGTTCAATGAAAATCAGGGTGGCGATGGCGATTCCCCCGGCGACCAGTTGGGCCAGCAGTTGGCGCCTGGGCGGGAGGTCCCAGCGGTCGTCGGCCAGCCCGACCCCGAACATCCAGACGCTGCCGAGGATCAGCCCCAGCAGCCGGCGCGGCTCTTTCGGGTCGGCGGTGGGGATGTGCAGGGCCAGGCCCAGGGCCACCGCCAGCAGGAAAGGGACGAAGAGGCCGATCCCGCCCGTCCGGGAGATGACTCCCCGATGGGTCCGGCGGCCGCCCGGGAGGTCCACCATCCCCAGGCGGGGCCCCAGGGAGGCGGCCATCGGGGTGACGACCAGCGCCAGCAGCGTCGCGGCGACAAAGACGACCAGGTAGGCCAGTTCGGTGCGCATGTCCCCCGCCGGGTTGCTAATCCAGGCCGGGTATCTCCACCCGCACCACCTCGCCGTGGATGTTGACGATGACCCGAAAGCCCGTCATCCACAGCGCCAGACGAAAATCCTCGGGGCTTGCCACCCCCGGCTCCAGCATCCGGTCCATATTCTCCAGGCTCATCTCCAGTGCGGCCCGGGTGAAGGGGTCATCCGTTCCCATCATCTGCATCGCCCCTTCCACCAGCACGTCCTTCATCGGCAGGAAGCGCTCCTTCAGTTGGGCCAGCACCTGCCGGTCCACTTCTATGGAGTCCACGTGCCGCAGAAAGTCGCCGTCGGGGATGGCGTAGCAGGTGTCGGCGCCCACCTGGGCGACCTGGACCGGTTGTCCCTCTTCGTTGTAGATGAGGCCGGCGAATAGAGGTTCTCGGGTCACCGTTCTCCTCCCCGGAAATCGTAAAGGCCGTCCTGGAACGGGAAGACCGCGCCGCAATCCGTACAGAGCAGCCGGTCCCCTTCGTCCACCAGCATCAGAGAGCCGCAGGTCGTGCAGCGGAAGAAACCGCCGGGCGGGGCCGGGGGCCGGTCCGCAGGCGCCACCGCGCGCACGAAGACGCTGGGGGTCAGTTGCCAGAGCGCGCCTGTCGGCTGCAGCAGTCGGTCCAGAAAGACCAGCCACCCCGTCGGCACCGTCCGTTTGAGAAAACCGACGCGGAAGTGGGAGACCGTCCGGATTCGGGTCACCCGCAGTCCGCATTCCTCCAGATGACGGCGAATCCAGGCCGGGTGAAAATCGTAGTTCAGGGGGACGAACTCCACCGGTCGGGGGTCAAAGGGAGACCAGGACTGACGGCGCAGGAAGTAGCGGAGAATGGCTTTGAAGTGCCGTTTGTTGGCGAACTCCAGGACGAAGGTGCCGCCGGGAGCTAGAATTTGGGCCACGTTGCGCAGGACGGCGGGCGCGTCGGCGGCGTGGTGGAGGGTGCGCACCATCACCGTGACGTCAAAGAGGCCCGGGGCGAAGGGGAGGCGGTAGAAATCGCCCAGAATGTAGATGTACCGGGGCCGACCTCCCGGCCCGGCCTCGCCCAGCCGTTCCCGCGCGTCCTGGAGTTGGGAGCGGGCATAGTCCAGGAGCACCACCTGCTCGTATCCGGTGTAGAGGTCGGCGAGGCGGCCGAAACCGGCGCCGATCTCTATCAGGAGGCGACCGGTGGGGGGCAACAGTGCCCGCAGCGCGGCCCGTTCGGCGCCGTCCTCATACGCCCGTTCAGGAGTCCAGAAGTCGGTCCGGTAGCGGGCGCCTTCGTAGTCGCAGATGGGTGGAGAGGTCATCAACGTCTTTGCTTTTTCCCTCTCATCGGTCGGAGGGTCACATGCAGGTAGGCGAAATCTCCCTGCGGGGGGATCAGGTCCGTCACTTCCACCACCTCAAATTGGTCCTGCCCCAGCACGACCACTTCGCCCAGACGGGGAGGGGTGTCCCGGTTCACGATCGCCCCGGGATGGTGTCCTCCGAGCACGACGTAACTGACTTTGTAAATCATCGCGGCCCCCCTTACCATCCTGCCACCACCCGCAGATTGCGGTGGCGCAGTTTGAACGAAAGGTCGCGGGCGATGTTGCGCATGACGGTGTAGCCGATAGAGTGGTTCTGGTCGCAGAGGCTGTAGAACGCGTCTCGCGGGAGGATGAAGACGGTCGTCCCGTCCATCACCGCGCGGACGGTGGCTGAGCGGCCCCCCCGGTCCACCAGCCCCATCTCGCCGAAAATCTGCCCTTCCCCCAGGCGTACCACTGGCGTCGCCTCCGGCGGACCAGGGATGTCCGGGACGGTGCCATGCGGGACGACCACTTCCACCATGCCCTTCTGGATGATGTAGAGTTCGTCCGAAGGGTCCCCCTCACGGATAATAGTCTCGTCGGCGTTGTAGGTAGCCCAACGGCCGATGGCGATGAGTCGCCGGATGTCCTCCTCTGCCAGTCCGCAGAAGAGGTCACTGCGCTTCAGGAGTTCGGTCAATTCTTCCATCACAACCTCCCGGTCAACCTGCCAGCCTGTGAGGCGGGGCTTTTCAAAGAGTCACTATTCGCGCGCCGTGCAGTCTCTCACCTCTCTCCTGACCTCTCCCCTCTCCCGCTGGCGGGAGAGGGGAGAGGGAGAGGAGGGGGTTTTTGGGGGGGGGGGGGGGGGGCGGCGGGGCCCCCCACCAACAAGATACATTGTTAGGCAGCTCTTCTGGCCCCGCGGCCCGCCCGCCTTGGGGGTGTGGGGTGTTTGGTTGTCTTGGTTTTTGGGGGGGGGGGGGGCCCCCCCGCCCCCCCCCCCAAAACCCCCTGAAATCCCCCCTCGCCCCTGGCCGCAGGCCAGGGGCGAGAGGACAAAGGGGATTGTCATCATGGTACGGCAGAACAGGGAGATTGTCAAGGAAACACGGTGTGGTACAATTCCACGTCAGGAGGCTTCATATGCTACAGCGAGCACAGGATATTTACGGGCAACTGGTTGCCTGGCGGCGGGAGATTCATGCCCATCCGGAACTGGGCTTTCGGGAGACGCACACCGCGGCCCGGGTGGCGGAAGTTTTGACCGGATTGGGCTATCGCGTCCGAACCGGGGTGGGGCGGACGGGCGTGGTGGCGGAGCGGGGAGAGGGGTATCCCGTGATTGCGATCCGCGCCGATATGGATGCCCTCCCGATCCAGGAGGCCAATGACGTTCCCTACGCCTCCCGGGTCCCGGGCGTCATGCATGCCTGCGGGCACGATGCCCACACGGCGATTGCTCTGGGGGTGGCGAAGTTGCTGGCCGACGAGTCGTTCCCCGGGACCGTCCGCCTGCTCTTCCAGCCAGCGGAGGAGGTGGCGGATGAGGAGGGGCTCAGCGGCGCGCCGCGCATGATTCAGGACGGCGCCATGGAAGGGGTGGATGCCGCCCTGGCGCTTCACGTGGACCCGTCGGTGAGAGCGGGGGACATTGTCCTGGAGACCGGGCCGTCATCGGCGGGAGTGGACACGTTCTACACCACCATCCTCGGGAGCGGAGGGCATGGGGCCTCTCCCCACAAGGCGGTGGACCCCATCTATATTGCCGCTCACGTGGTCCTGGCCCTGCATGGCATCGTCTCCCGGCGGCTGGACCCGATGGCACCGGCGGTCATCAGCATCGGCTCCATTCACGGAGGCCATGCCGACAACGTGATCCCGGACCGGGTAGAATTGACGGGGACCATCCGGTATATGAAGCCGGAGGTCCAGCGGCAAATCCATGCCGAGATAGAGCGGGCGTTGCAGATTGCCCGTGTGCTAGGCGGGGATTACGAACTCCACCTGGAAATCGGTTACCCGCCGATGATGAACGATGCCCGCATCGTGGAACTCTTTCGGAAGGTCGCGCTGGACCTGCTCGGGGAGGAGCATATCCAGCCGCCCCATCCGGGGATGGGAGCGGAGGATTTCGGGTACTTTTCGGAACTGGCTCCGGGCGCGATGCTGGGCCTGGGGTGCAGGATAGAGAGGGATGAGCGGGTGGCTCACAGCCCGCGCTTTGATATAGATGAGCGCTGCCTCCCGGTGGGGGCGGCGATTCTGGCGGAGGCGGCCCTGCGCCTGCTCCAGGGGGAGAAATAAGCATCGGGGACCATTTCCGCGTCGATGGCGCTGCGGCGGCGGCCGAAGGCCGCCGCCGCAGAATTTTGCCCTCTAATGCCGGAGCACACACGGCAGGTTCGAGCCCCAGGCCCGAGCGCCGATAACCCGAAGCGCCAGCGCGGTGGACTGCACCGGATTGGCCGTTCCCGAGGGAGAAGTGACGGTTATCGTAATGCGGCCCGTGTACTCGCCCAGCGTGGTGGTGACAAAAGTGGTGGGGGTCATCCAGAGCGTCTGCGGCGTCGTGCCCGATGACGGGGAGAGGGTGAACCAGTCGCCGCTTTTCGCCGCCGTCCAGTGCAAAACGTCGTCCGAACCGGCGTTCCGGACCTCTACGGAGTGGGCCGCGGGCAGAAGATACGTTTCGGAGATGAAATACGTGAATGTCAGCGCGGGGGGAAGATTCCCCAGCCGCGGCTCCACCACGTCCACCGTCACGGTGATCCGCTGGATGCCGTTCAACACCCCCGACCCGGCGGTGACGGTGAGCGTACCGGTGTAGCGGCCCACCGGGTATGCGGCGAGCGCCGTCGTGATCGGCCGGACGGTGAAGGTATCCGTCGGGGCACGGCCGCTGGTGGGGGAGACGGTGAACCAGTCCCCGCTGGCGGTCACGTTCCAGGTCGGCGTGCAGTACGCGGCGGTGGGGGTGAGCACCCGGGCCGCGGGTTCCAGTTTCCCGGTCGGCGGAGGCCGACCGATGGCCGGAAGCCCAGAGCAGCGGCTCTGCCGCTGCCCCTTCTTTCCTCCCCACGCCGCGCCAGCGGCCACGGAGAGAGGGGCTGGGGCGAAAGGAGATTCGGTCTACGGTTCTGTTTTGACGGCCGCGCTAAACCACGTTGTACTCCCGGATCAGCTTGCCCTCCCGGAAGCGGGTGATGGAGAGCGAAGAGATGTCCAGCGTATGGGCCCGGCCGTCCAGAATCTCTTCGGCCAGAAGCAGGCCGCAGATGGGGCCGTGCATAAAGCCGTGCCCGCTGAAGCCGCCGACGATGTAGAACCCCTCCAGTTCCGGCACCCGCCCCAGGATGGGGTGGGCGTCCGGTGAGACCTCATAGAGGCCGGCCCAGTGGCTGGCCAGGGTCGCTTTTTCCAGAATCGGCATCCGCTTCATCGCCGCTTCCAGGTGGACCAGTTCCCACTCCTCGTCTACCGACTGGTCAAACCCCGGTGGTTCGTTGGGGTTGGACATACCGGTCAGGATGCCCGGCCCCTCGCGGTGGAAGTAGAGGGACTGGGCGAAGTCAATGACGAAGGGGAAGTCGGGCGGGACCTCGGGGATGGGGCCGGTGACGACGATCTGGCGGCGGACGGGGACGACGGGCACGTCCACCCCGGCCATCCGACCCACCTCCCCGGCCCAGGGCCCGGCCGCGTTGACGACGACGGGGGCGGAGACCTTTCCCCGGTTGGTGACCACGCCCCGCACCCGGCCCCCGGCGACCTCTATGCCGGTGGCCTCCACATCGTTGAGGAGGCGGGCCCCCAGCCGCCGGGCCCCGGAGACATAGCCCTGGACGACGGAGTTGGGGTCTGCCAGGCCGTCCCGCTCGTGGAAAGTTCCCGCCAGAACTCCCTCCAGGTTGATGAGCGGGACCATTCGGGCGACCTCCTCCGGCTCCAGCCATCGGGTCATCACGCCCAGCCGGTGCTGCATCTCCACCTGGACGCGGAAGGCGGCCACGTCCTCCGGGCGGGTCAGCAGGAAGAGGTAGCCGCAGTAGCGCAGGTCAATGGGCTGGCCCAACTCCTCCTCAAAGCGGTCCAGTATGGGCAGACTGAGCAGGGAGAGGCGGACGTTAATCTCGGTGCCGAACTGGTAGCGGATGCCCCCGGCGCACTTGCCGGTGGCCTGGATGCCGAAGAAGGACTCCCGCTCCAGAAGGAGGACGTTCCGGCAACCCTTGAGGGCCAGGTGATAGGCGGTGCTGGTGCCCATCACCCCGCCGCCGATGATGACGACGTCTGCGGTGCGGGGAAGTTCTGCCATCGGGACTCCCAACTATGCCGATGTGGCGGCCGGACGGATGAACGCCAGCCGGTACAGCAGGACGACGGCCACCATATACGCGATGGTCTTCGGGAGCATCATCGCGCCCAGCACGGGGTACTGCTCCGCGCCCAGGACGGTCACCCAGTAGGTGGCAAAGGAGACCACCAGACACCAGGCGATGGCCTCCGTCAGGCGGCGGTCCCGCCCCTCGGCCTTTGACCGGTCCCGGAACAGGGCGAAGACCACCATCAGGCCCATCAGGGTGAAGGGGATGTTCCGGTAAATGCGCCATCCCGGTGCGGCATGCCCCTCCCAGCCGTTCAGCGGGCAGGGCAGGAGCCCCAGGCGCACGACCAGCAGGGCCAGGATGGCCCACGACCATCCATCCCAGCGAATCCCCCGCCGCTCCTGGCGGTACTGGAAGAGGAACAGGTAGAAGAAACTCATCGTGGCCGAACTGATGACCAGTCCCAGGGCGATCCAGTCCCACTCCCGACCGAACCAGTTCAGCAACTCGGGGAGCGGGCGGCTGGTGAAGGTGCGGTACATCCGGGGGATGGTGTGGAAGGAATCGCCGAGGGCCAGGATGAAGACGGCCAGAAGGGGCCAGCGCAGGGCTGACCGGGATGAGGGGGAAACCCGCCCCAGCGCCGTCGCCATCAGGACGGTCACCGTCCAGGCGACGGCCAGATAGATGGCACTGACCACGACGGTACTCCATTCCGCGATGGGGGGCATCGGAGACCTCCGGATACAGAGGGACAGTCATCCGTCCGGGTGGATGACCGTCCCTGCGGTCTGCCCGCTACGAACGGGCGAACTCTATGATGATCTGGGCCACTTCCGCGCCGACGCGCTCCGTCGCCTCCACCGTGCCCGCGCCGACGTGGGGGGAGCCGATGACCTGCGGGAGTTCCATCAGCCGCCGGCCCCGGTCCTCTTTCTCGTCCTCAAAGACGTCCAGCGCGGCGCCGGCCACCTTCCCGCTGACGATGGCGTCGTAGAGGGCGGCCTCGTCCAGCGTCCCGCCGCGCCCGCAGTTGACGATGTAGACGCCCTTCTTCATCTTCTCAAACTCCGCGCGCCCGATGATGTGGTGGGTTTCGGGCGTCAGCGGGACATGCAGGGAGATGAAGTCGGAGCGGGCCAGCAGTTCATCCAGCGAGACCTGGGTGGCGCCGGGGACTTCGGTGGGGGTGCGGCGGTAGAAAAGGACGGTCATCCCCAGCGCGGCGGCCTTCTGGGCCACCAGTTGGCCGATGTTGCCGCAGCCGACCAGCCCCAGCGTCTTCCCGGCCAGTTCTATCCCCTTGCTGAAGGCCTTCTTCTCCCACTGCCCGGCCTTCATGGACGCCGTTGCCTGGGGAATCTGACGGGCCAGTGCGAAGAGGTAGCCGATGGTCAGTTCGGCCACGGAGTTGGCGGAGGCCAGGGGGGTGTTGCGCACCTCAATCCCTTTTGCCTGGGCGTGCTTCACGTCAATGTTGTCCACGCCCACGCCACCCCGGACGATGAGTTTCAGGTTGGGGGCCTTATCCATCACCGCCGCCGTCACTTTGGTGCGACTGCGGACCACCATCACGTCGTAGTCGGCGGCGACGGCTTCCAGTTCCTCCGCCGTGATGGTATCCCGGACGTCCACCTCAATCCCGGCCCGGCGCATCGTCTCCACGGCCTCCGGGTCTATAGGGTCACAGATCAGGACTTTCACGGTTCACCTCCGGATGACGCAGGATGCAAGATGCAGGACGCAGGATGAGGATTTCTTGCTTCCTGCTACCTGCTTCCGGCTAACTGCTTCCTGCTTTTATTCCAACCCGAGAATGTCGTTGATCTGCTCCAGCAACCAGCGGATGTCCTCCACCGTCAGGTCGCCCATGTGCGCGATGCGGAAGCACTTCTCCTTCAGGTCGCCGTAGCCGTTGGAGATGATGGCGCCCCGCTTGCGCAGTTCCTGGTTCAGCCCCTCCACGCTGATCCCCCGGGTGTTGGTGATGTTGGTGACGGTGGGGGAGAGGAAGCGCTCGTCGGCGAAGAGGGCAAAGTACTTGCGGGCCCAGTCCTGGACAATGGAGGCCATCTCCTGATGGCGCCGCCAGCGGTTCTCCAGCCCCTCGGCCAGGATGTCGTCCATCTGCTTGTTGAGGGCCTGGATCAGGCTGATGGCGGGCGTGGCGGGCGTCTGGCCTTTGTCGTACCGTTTGTCCATCTGGGCATAGGCGAAGTAGTGGCCGGGGTACTTGACCTGCTTGGCCCGCTCGCGCGCCCGGTCGCTGACCGCGCAGACGGTCAGGCCCGGCGGGAGGGCAAAGCACTTCTGGACGCCCGCGAAGCATACGTCCAGCCCCCACGCGTCAAACTCAATCTTCACCCCCGCCATGCAACTGACCGCGTCCACCAGGATGAGCACGTCCGGATACTTCTGGCGGACCAGCGCGGCGATCTCCCGAACCGGGTTCATCACGCCGGTGGCCGTCTCGTTCATCGTGATGGTGATGGCGTCGTAGTCCCCTTTGGAGAGAGCCTCGTCCACCATTTCGGGGGTGATCCCCTGGCCCAGAGGGACTTCTATCTTCTCGGAGGGGACGCCGTTCTGCAGGCCGATCTCGTACCAGCGCTGGGAGAAGGCGCCGCAGACGGTGAAGAGGATGGGTTTGCCGGTAGAGGCCTGTCGGACGGAGCCCTCCATCACGCCGGTGGAGGAACTGGCGTAGAGGTACACGCGCTGTTGAGTGTAGAGAAGTTGCTGAAGTTTGGGAGTCACCTCCAACTGGAGTTTGGAGTATTCCGGAGCGCGATGTCCGATCATCGGCACGGTCTGCGCTTCCAGAATCTCCTTCCGCACGTGGGTTGGTCCGGGGATAAAGAGTTTGGGATACATCGTTTCACCTCCTCGGGTATTGGGAAAGGGGTGGTAAGTATCAACGGCGAAGTCGTCAGGGACTTCGCATCCAGCCGCTTCTCATTGTAGTGAAGCCACAGAAAAAGTCAAGTTGGAGGGATGAAGAGCGCTCTACCGCATCAGTCTGCGGACGGCCTCGGCGCTCTCTTGCTGCAACGCGGCCTGGGCAATCTGGTCGGCTTCTTCTCTTGTCAGTGAGCGGATCAACCGTTTGGCCTGTGGGATGGCGGCCGGGCTCATGCTGAATTCATCCAGGCCCAGTCCCAGCAGAATCGGGATGGCGATGGGGTCTCCGGCCAGTTCCCCGCAGAGGGAGACCCACTTCCCGCGCGCGTGGGCGGCAGCGATGACATCCCGTACCAGCCGCAGGACGGCAGGGTGGAGCGCGTCCGCCAGCGGCGCGACGGCGGCGTGGGTCCGGTCGGCGGCCATCACGTACTGGCTCAGGTCATTGGTGCCGATGGAGAAGAAGTCCACCTCTTCGGCCAGCCGGTCAGCCGTCAGCGCGGCGGAGGGGACTTCTATCATAATGCCAACGGCAACATCGGCCACCGGATGGCCTTCGGCCTGGAGTTCCGCGCGACATTCCTCCAGAAACGCCCGCGCGGCCCGTACTTCCGCGACGGTCGTCACCATAGGGAACATGATTTTGAGGTTATGGCCCGCGCCGGCCCGCAGGGCGGCCCGCAACTGCGGGCGGAACATTTCCGGGCGGGCCAGGGAGAGCCGGATTGCCCGCAGCCCCAGGGCGGGATTCCGTTCAGGGGGCAGTTCCAGGCCGGGCAATCGCTTATCGCCGCCCACATCCAGCGTCCGCAGGACCACCGGACGGTCGCCGAAGAGTTCCAGGATGGCCCGGTAGGAATGGTACTGCACCTCTTCATCGGGGAGGGTGGGGCGGCCCAGGTAGAGGAACTCGGTCCGGAGCAGGCCGATGCCGTCGGCGCCGACCTCCCATGCCAGCGGGGCTTCCTCCAGGGTGCCCACATTGGCGGCGACGAGGACCCGATGGCCGTCGCGGGTGACGGCGGGGCCGTCGGCG
>JBBIKR010000032.1:29713-33064 GCA_037445395.1 Thermoflexales bacterium | reverse complement strand
TAACTGGGCCGTCCGGTTTGCAATCTGGAAAGTAAAGACCGTTCGCCCTTCCTGCACAAGTTCCACACTGACCACGTCCCCCCAGGCACGAGTCCGAACCTCTCCAAAGGGCTGAAGGGCCGCTTTGACCACTGCAATGACCCGATCGCGGTCTTCGGACGAAATTCCAGAAACCCACCAGGCATCCACGTCGTGGGTCGGACGGTAATCCAGATAGTGCAGAAGGCCGGCCGCACCACCCAAAGAGACCTTATCGCCCAGGCCAGCGTTGGCCAGCGCGTTCAGGCAGAGGACCCCATATTCGGGAAAATGACGAGGGTGCTCCGGCATCCCGCGACCTTATTCCATCCGCACCAGCACCTTCACCGCGCCGGAGCCGGGGGCGCTCAGTCGGCTGAACCACTCCGCGACTCCCTCATCCAGCGGAATCTCGTGGCTGATCAGCGCCTCCACATCCACCCGGCCCTGGGCGATGAGGTCTATCGCCGCCGGGAACTCCGCCCATCCCGCCAGACTCCCCTCAATGGAGAGTTCCCCCATCACCACGCTGAAGAAGTCCGCCTCCACCGGCTGGATGGGGAGTCCCAGCAGGAAAATCTGCCCGCCTTTGCGGACCAGGGAAACCGCCTCGGCGAACGGTTCCGGTGCGCCGGTGCAGATGAAGATGATGTCCGGCCCCAGCCCGTCCGTCAGTTCGGATAGGGAAACGCTGAGGTTATCTTCCAGCGGGTTCAGGACGACCGTCGCGCCCAGGCGGGCTGCCAGCGCGGCGCGGTGGGGGTCCACTTCGGTGACGATGACGGAGCGCGCGCCGGCCAGCCGTACACACTGCAGGGTGAGCAGTCCAATGGGACCGGCGCCCATCACCACCGCCCGGTCTCCTGGCTTGAGGCGGGAGCGACGAACGCCGTGGAGGGCCACCGTCAGCGGCTCCACCAGTGCCCCCTGCCGCATGCTCACCCCCTCCGGCAACCGGTGCAGGCCCACCGCCGGGGCCTTCACGTACTCCGCCATCCCGCCATCGTGGGTGACCCCAATCATATAGAGGTCTTCGCAGGCCACCGGGTTCCCGGTTCGACAGGCCCGGCACTGCCCGCAGGGAATCAGGTCGCCCACGACGACCCGGTCGCCGGCCCGCCAGCCGGTGACCCCTGGCCCCGTCTCCACAATCGTCCCGGCGAACTCATGGCCGATGATCAGGCCGGGTTCGTACATGCCGGTCTGAAAGGCCTCCAGGTCGGAGCCGCAGATGCCGCAGCAGGCGACCCGGATCAGCACTTCGCCCGGCCCCACCTCCGGCACCGGGACATCGGTCACCTCTATCTGGCCGATTCCCCGAAAGACGGTCGCCTTCATGCTCCCTCCTGCCTCCTGCATCTTGGATCTTGCATCTTGCTTCCTGCTTCTTCACTTTTTCACCACCCGCGCGCCCAGTTTCTCCACCGCCGCCTGCACCAATCCGTCGTCCGAAGCGGGGGGAGACGGCGGCGATGGATGAGCCGAGGGCGGTGTACGGGGCTGAGGGGTCGGGGCACGGGCCGGGGTCGGGCGCGCGGGGGGCTTGCCGCCGGAACCTGCCAGCAACACGCAGCGCACCCGCACCCGTCGGCTCAGCAGTCGGGTGAGCGTATCCTCCACCGCGCGCCGGTTGGCCTCCTCGTCCACTTTGTCTCGATGAAAGGGGTAATCGAAACCGATCAGCAGCGTTCCTCCCTCCACACTTACCGGCTTGCCGGACCGCATCAATGCTTCCAGGGAGTGGTTGACGGAGCGGAGGAGGCGCAGCAAGTCATCCCACCGCTGGGTCACCTCCTCCAGGGAGAATTCCGCTACCGGCTCCTGAGGGGGCTGTTCCCGGACCGGCGGGGCCGTCGGGGTCGGGGTGGGAGGGGCAACCGGGGACGGGCGGCCCGAAGGGGCAGCAGGGCGCCCCACCGCACGGGCCGGTGCGGGGGTCGGAGGCGGGGCCGTCGGTTCGCGGCGGGGCGGCGGCCCCTGCTGGCCTGCGCCGGTGGGGCCGGTCTCCTCCTCCGGCAGGGCCGCTTCCAGAAAGGCCAGTTCCAGCGGAAGTTGCGGCTGCCAGGCCGCGCGCGCGTCCGATGCCGCCTGCCCGAAGAGGCGAACGGCGCGGGCCAACTGGCGGGGGGTGAAGCGGGCGGCCTGGCTCTGGACCGTCGAGCGCAGACTATCGGGGATATAAAGGGGAACGGGCGCACCCAGGCGAATCAGCATCAGAGCGCGCAGGTGATCCGTCATCTGGCGGGCAAACTGGCGGGGGTCGGCGCCCCGGTCGGCGGCCTCGTTGATGATGCCCAGCCCCCGGCCCACATCCTGCGCCGCCAGCGCGTCGGTGAGGGCCAGGATGGCGCCCTCATCGCCGGTGCCGAGGGCTGTCCGCACCGCCTCCACGGTGACCATCCGGTCGGTGTAGGCGGCCAGTTGGTCCAGCAGGCTCTCCGCGTCCCGCATACTGCCGGTGGCATGGCGGGCAATCAGGCTCAACGCGTCCTCCTCGGCCTGGATACCCTCCTGCTGGGCCAGATGCCGGAGCCGGGCCACGATATCCGCCAGCGGGACCCGCCGGAAGTCCAGCCGCTGGCAGCGGGAGAGGACCGTCGCCGGGATGCGGTGGGGTTCGGTGGTCGCCAGGACAAAAATAGATTGGGGGGGCGGCTCCTCCAGCGTCTTGAGCAGCGCGTTGAACGCGGCGGTGGAGAGCATGTGGACTTCGTCAATGATGTACACCTTGTAGCGGGCCTCGGAGGGGCGGTAGCCCACCCGCTCCCGCAATTCCCGGACATCTTCCACACTGGTATTGGAGGCAGCGTCAATCTCTATCAGGTCCATCAGCCGCCCTTCGTTGACGGCCCGGCAGATGGCACACTGATTGCAGGGGCGATGGGCCGGTTCGGGGTCCAGGCAGTTGACCGCTTTCGCCAGCAGGCGCGCAGTGGTCGTCTTCCCGGTGCCGCGCGGACCGGCAAAGAGGTAGGCGTGGTGGACGCGGCCGGAGAGAATGGCGTTGCGCAGGGTCCGGACGACGTGTTCCTGCCCAACAACCTCCTCAAAGGTTTGGGGACGCCATTTACGATAGAGAGCCTGAGCCATAGGACAGATCGTTCAGCGGGCCTGGCTTATGCCTGTGGCCCGCCGTCAGGTCTACGGTGTACCGCCAAAGAAGATGCGGATCATCATCAGCACCACACTGACCACCAGAGGGAAGAGCAGGCCCATCGTCCAGTAGAAATGGCTGCGCATCTCTGCCCGGAGGGCTTTCTGTCCCTCCGATAACTCCCCCATTCGCCGTTCCACTTCGGTGAAGCGCCGCTCCATCTCCGCCCGCAGCGACTG
>JBBIKR010000032.1:0-29613 GCA_037445395.1 Thermoflexales bacterium | reverse complement strand
CCATCTCCGCCCGCAGCGACTGCTGGCCCTCCGCCATCTCCGCCCGCAGCGACTGCTGGCCTTCCGCCATCTCCGCGAAGCGGCGGTCCACTTCGGCGAAACGGCGTTCCACTTCGGTGAAGCGCCGCTCCATCTCCGCCCGCAGCGACTGCTGGCCCTCCACCATTTCCGCCCGCAGCGACTGGTGGCCCTCCACCATCTCCGCCCGCAGCGACTGGTAGACCTGGGCCATCTCTGCCCGCATTTCCGCAAACTGGCGGTCTATCCCGGCGAAGCGCTGTTCCACCTGGGCAAAGCGGAGGTCCATTTCCCGCATCACGCGGGCGATGTCCTGGCCGTTCCGCTCAATCGCCGCTTCCAGACGGCGGAGTTCGGCTGCCAGCCGCTGATCCCGCTCGTCCAGAAAGCGCTCAAAATAGGGCGGGAACTGAATCTGGACCCGCTCCAGCACCGATTCTTCCGCATCCCCTTGAGCGGTCCGGTACACTGGTCTGGGTTCTCCGACTTTTGGCCCTTCGCTCATTTCTCTACTCCTCGCGCGTCAGCCGCACCAGCACGGCCTCCCCTTTGGTGAATATCTGGTACGGCGTATCCCGATACAGCACCGTCAATTCATCCGGGCCCAGGGTCAGGGGAACCACCCGGTGGGCTCCGACCTCGTAAATCATCGCCGTGCCCGTCAGCGACAACAACAGCGCGTCATGGGGGGATGGCTCCATCAGCGGCCACTCCCCCTCTCCCCGCAGCACCTGGATGGCCGAATCCTCTATCTGGATGACCGTCCGGGGCTGAAACGGCACCCGCAGATTCTCCACCGCAGCGTTCAGGCTAACCCGCTGCGGCGGACTTTCACTGGTGCCGTAGAGGAAGCGGCGCCCGTTCTTGCGCTCCGGTAACACCGTACATCGCAGGAGAAGGACAGTGGACGGAAAGGGAGAACCGGAGCGGTGGGCCAGCCCTTTATGGACGACGGACATCTCCCCAGGGCGCAGGCGCACCTCCCCCCGCTCCGTCTCCAGCAAGATGACCCCCTGGTGGACCCAGAAGAGTTCATCCTGGTCCAGATGCCGGTGCCAGGCCAGTGTCCCCTGGCAGAGATAGAGGCTCACCATGATGTCGCCCACGAGGGCCATGTCTATCATCGCGAAGGGACGGTCCAGCCGGCGGGCCACGTCTTTCAGGTTCAGTTTTTCCAGGGGCATCCGGTTACTCTTTCCCACCCTCCTCCAGTTTTACTCCCAGGATACCGGCCAGGCCGCGCAGGAACTCCACCGGTACGGGGAAGATGATGGTGGAATTCTTCTCCGTGGCAATCTCGGTGAGCGTCTGGAGGTAGCGGAGTTGAATGGCGGCGGGCACCCGTCCGATGGTCTCGGCGGCCTGGGCCAGGGTCTGGGCGGCCTGGTACTCGCCCTCGGCATGGATGATTTTCGCCCGCTTCTCCCGCTCTGCCTCCGCCTGCCGGGCCATCGCCCGCTGCATGGTGGCCGGGAGTTCCACGTCCTTGATTTCCACGATGCTCACCTTGACCCCCCAGGGTTCGGTCTGCTCGTCGATAATCTGCTGCAACTTGGTGTTGATCCGTTCCCGGTGGGCCAGCAGTTCATCCAGTTCCGATTGCCCGATGACGTTTCGCAGCGTGGTCTGGGCAATCTGCCAGGTAGCCCGCTTGTAGTCCTCCACCTGGACGATGGCGCTGGTCGGTTCCACGACGCGGAAATAGGCCACCGCGTTCACCTTGACGGTCACGTTATCCCGGGTGATACACTCCTGGGCCGGGACGTCCAGCGTCACCACCCGCAGGTCCACCTTGACCATCCGGTCAATGAAGGGGATGATGAAGAACAGGCCCGGCCCCTTGGCGCCAATCAGTCGGCCCAGGCGGAAGATGACGCCGCGCTCGTACTCCTGGACGATTTTAATCGCGGCGCTGGCAATCACGATGAGGAAGAGGACGGCAGCGGCGACCACACACCCTAAAGTCGTCAACACACTTCCCATGATACCCTCCTTTTCTTGCGGACCGTTGTGGGGAAATCGTGAAGATGCTCTTTGATTATACCCCAAGAAGGGAGGAGCGCAAATGCATTTGATGGGTGTGTCCCAAATTTGTCGGGTGGGGTAAAATAGGGGTAGGAGGTGAACCATGGGACAGCCAGAGCAAGAGACGATCATCACAGAGGTGACCCGCTTGACAGAAGAACTCCTCCAATGGGCAAAGGCCCATCCGAACTGTACGCTGAGGGAGTTAGAAGAGCACGTTCAGGAGTGGAAGACCCGGACGGGGACACGGTTGTTGGAGGCCGCCGTGGCGACGCAAGGGACGGGGATGCGGGCCGAAGGGACGTGTTCCTGCAGGGGGCAATGGATGTCTCAGGGATACCGGGAACGGCAAGTGATGACCTCTCAAGGAGTCATCCGGGTGAAGCGGGCTTATTTCACCTGCGAGCGATGTGGGCAGGGATTTTTCCCCTTAGCCCTGCGGAGTGCCGGAATGGGCGGGGAAAGGGAATGGAATCAGGCCTGGAAACAGATTTTCCAGGCCGCTTGACTTCGCCCGACAATTTTGGGACACACCCCCCAGGCCCCAGGCAGGGCTTTTCAAAGTTTTCACGCAAATGAACTGGCTTTCACCCCTCACCCCTTGGCCTACCGGCCAGGGGAGAGGGGGGATTAAAGGGGGATTACGGCGGCGGCTTGCGGCCGCGCCATCCCCCCTATCTTCTCCCTCCCCTCGCCCGCCGCCGAAGGCAGGTGGGAGAGGGGCACGAATGATTCAGAGGTTTAGATGAACCTGGGGGGCAGGGGGTGGGGTGAGGGGTTGCAGAGCAGGCGATTAGTAAATTCTTTGAAAAGCCCTGGGCCCCAGGCCCCATTTTTGACAAATTCGCCCTTTGGTGCTATACTATAAATTCGCGGGTCATTTCTGCAGGGGGGAATGGAATGAGCGTCTGGAACACAAACCAAAAGAAATCGTATGCCCGGGTAGCCAGTTCACTGAGCCTGCCGGCCCTGATAGAGGTCCAGCTGAAATCCTATGAGTGGTTTCAGCAGGAGGGCCTGCTGGACCTGTTCACCGAGATTTCGCCCATAGAAAGTTACACCGGCAATCTCCGGCTGCACCTGCCCAGCCGCAAGCCTGAGAGCCAGCAACTGGGGTTGCGGTATCGCTTCGGCAATCCCCCGCACTCCCAGGAGGAGTGCTTGGAGCGAGACCTGACCTATGCTGTGCCCCTCTACGTGGACATGGCGCTGGAGAACCGGGAAACGGGCGAAATCAGCAGGAGCGAGATTTTCCTGGGCGACTTCCCGCTGATGACCGAGAACGGCACCTTCATCATCAACGGTACCGAGCGGGTCGTCGTCAGCCAGTTAATCCGTTCCCCGGGCGTCTATTTTGAGGTGGAGGAAGACCGTACCACCGGTCGGCGGCTCTGTATGGCCAAACTGATCCCCGACCGGGGAGCGTGGCTGGAGTTTGAAAGCCGCAAGACCGGCTACCTGACCCTCAAATTCAACCGCAAGCGCACCCTCCCCCTGACCATCTTCCTGCGCGCCCTGGCGGCGGTGGATGACAGGGCCGGTAACCGCGTGCTCACCGAGGGCACCGACGAGGAACTGCTGGCCCTCTTTGGGGACGTGGACACCTCCCCGGACATCCAGTGGATTCTCACCACCTTCCGCCAGGAACCCGAATGGAATCCCCAGGGGGACCGGAAAATCGCCGAAGAGGCGCTCCTGGAGTTCTACCGGCGGGTTCGTCCCGGTGACCTGGTCACCCTGGAAAATGCCCGGGAATTCCTCTTCGCCCAACTCTTTGACGACCGCCGCTACGACCTCCAGCGGGTGGGCCGCTACAAACTGAACCAGCGCCTGGGGTTAAAGGTTTCCCAGGAGCGACGGACGGTCACCAAAGAGGACATCGTCTCCATCGTCCGGCACCTGATTCGCATCAACAACGGCGTGGAGGACGCCGACGACATTGACCATCTGGGCAACCGGCGGGTGAAGACCGTCGGGGAACTCATCCAGAACAAACTGCGGGTGGGACTCCTGCGCCTGGAGCGGGTGGTCAAAGAGCGGATGTCCCTTCACACCGAGGAGGAGGCTCTGACCCCTGTCGCCCTGATCAACATCCGCCCGGTGGTGGCCGTCATCCGGGAGTTCTTCGGCTCCAGCCAGTTGTCCCAGTTTATGGACCAGACCAACCCCCTGGCGGAATTGACCCACAAGCGGACCCTCTCCGCCCTGGGCCCGGGTGGCCTGCGGCGGGAGCGGGCTGGCTTTGAGGTCCGGGATGTCCATCACTCCCACTACGGACGCATCTGCCCCATTGAGACGCCGGAAGGCCCCAACATTGGCCTGATCGGCCGTCTGGCGACCTTCGCTCGGGTCAACGAATTCGGATTTGTGGAGACGCCCTACCGCAAAGTCATCCGCTCCGTCCCACCGACGGCCGACGCCCTGGTGGGCGAGATTCTCCGGGAGCGGATTGTGGACCCTGAGACCGGCGAGGTGGTCGTCGAGGCCGGTGTGGAGGTGACCCCGGAACTGGCCGAGCGGATCGCCGCACTGAACCTGACCGAGGAAATCCCCATCCACCCCCGGGTGACGGACGAAATTGAATACCTCTCGGCCGACCGGGAGGAGCACTATACCATCGCCCAGGCGACGACCCGGCTGGACGAGAAAGGCCGCTTCCTGAACCCGCGCGTCTCTGCCCGGCGTGGGGACGAGTTCTTGCTGACCACCCCCGACCGGGTGGACCTGGTGGATGTGGCCCCGCCGCAGATTGTCGGCGTCTCGGCTGCTCTTATCCCCTTCCTGGAACACGACGACGCCAACCGCGCCCTGATGGGCTCCAACATGCAGCGTCAGGCCGTCCCGCTGCTTTTGCCAGAACCGCCCCTGGTCGGCACCGGCGTGGAGTGGCAGGCCGCCGTGGACTCCGGGCAGGTCATTCTGGCCGAAGCCGACGGCGAGGTCGTTAGTGTCGCCGGAGACCGCATCGTTGTTCTGGAGGAGAACGGGAGCCGCAAAGTCTACAACCTGCGCAAGTACAACCGCTCCAACCAGTCCACCTGCATAGACCAGCGCCCCCGGGTCCAAAAAGGCGACCGGGTGCGTAAGGGACAGGTCCTGGCGGATAGTTCCGCCACCTATGGCGGCGAACTGGCCCTGGGCCAGAACGTCCTCTGTGCCTTCATCTCCTGGGAGGGCTGGAACTTTGAGGACGCCATTATCATCAGTGAGGGCCTGATCCGGGACGACAAGTTCACCTCCATCCACATTGAGAAGCACGAGACGGAAGCCCGGGACACCAAACTGGGCCCCGAGGAAATCACGCGCGACATCCCCAACGTGGGCGAGGACGCCCTGCGGGACCTGGATGAGAAGGGCATCATCCGCATCGGCGCCGAAGTCGGCCCGTCGGACATCCTGGTGGGCAAGATCACCCCCAAGGGCGAGAAGGAATTGACGCCGGAGGAGAAACTGCTGCGGGCGATTTTCGGCGAGAAGGCGCGCGAGGTCAAGGACTCCAGTCTGCGCATGCCCCACGGCGAGCGCGGCAAAGTGGTCAGCGTCAAAGTGTTTGACCGCAGCGAGTACCGCGACCTGCCCACCGGCGTGGAGAAAATGGTGCGCGTCAGCGTGGCCCAGCGGCGGAAGATTACCGAGGGCGATAAAATCGCCGGTCGCCACGGGAACAAGGGCGTCGTCTCCCGCGTCGTCCCCGTTGAGGATATGCCCTTCCTGGCCGACGGTACGCCGGTGGAAATCATCCTCAACCCCCTGGGCGTCCCCGGCCGGATGAACATCGGGCAGATTCTGGAGACCCACCTGGGTTGGGCAGTGTATCGGCTGGGCTTCCGCGCCATCAGCCCCGTCTTTGACGGTGCCACCGAGGAGCAGATCGCCGCCGAACTGGCCCGCGCCTGGATGATAGACCGGGCCTGGAAAGAGGCCACCGAACGGGCATGGGCCTGGCTCATTGCCCAGGAGTACCCGCTGGAGGCCCTCGCCAGCGACGACGAGGCCCGCCTGCTCTATATCCTGGCCTGGCTGGCTGACCGGGGCTACGACGAGGAGCGCCTGGCGCGGGATACCGTCTATGCCCGCCGCTCCGTTCTGCGGGAGTGGCTGAGGGAACAGGGCTACGACCCGGACTTCCTTCTCTCCTTTGAGGATGACCCGCGCCCGGTGGCGGAGCGGGAGAAGGCCGACCGGGCCGCGCAAATGGCCTGCCTGCGTCTATGGCTGGCCGACCACGGGTACGACACCGGCGCGATGTCCGATGAGGAAGTGGAGATACTGGCCCCTAAGGTCAGCCTGGAGACGAAGGACCCACTGCCCACGCTGGGCAAGGCCATCCTCTACGACGGGATGACCGGCGAACCCTTTGACCAGCCGGTGACGGTGGGGATGATTTACATGATGAAACTGGCCCACATGGTGGAGGACAAAGTCCACGCCCGCTCCACCGGTCCCTACAGCCTGGTCACCCAGCAGCCGCTGGGCGGGAAGGCGCAATTCGGCGGTCAGCGGTTCGGCGAAATGGAGGTCTGGGCCCTGGAGGCCTACGGTGCCGCCTACACCCTCCAGGAGATGCTCACCATCAAGTCCGACGACGTCCAGGGACGGGTGCGCACCTACGAGGCCATCGTCAAGGGCAAGCCCATCACCGAATCCGGCGTACCGGCCTCGTTCAAGGTGCTGGTCAAGGAGTTGCAGAGCCTCGGCCTGGCGGTAGAGGCGGTCACCGAAAGCGGTGAGGTGTTGCGGTTCGGGCGGGAGGAGAGCCGGCCACGCGTCCCGCGCCTGGCGATGGGGCTCCTGGGCCTGGGCGATCGCCACGCCGACGAGTTTGACTAAATTCACGACCTGTGGTAGAATTTGCGTTCGTTATGCCGGTAATCGGCAGTCGCGAGGAGAATGATGCCCACGATCAACCAACTGGTTCGCAAAGGACGAAAGCCGAAAGAAAAGAAGACCAAAGCGCCTGCGCTGCAGTACATCTTCAACTCGTACAAGCAGCGGCGCTTCCGGATGCCGAAGGGCGCGCCGCAGAAGCGGGGCGTCTGCACCCAGGTGCGGACGATGACGCCGAAGAAGCCCAACTCCGCGCTGCGGAAGATTGCCCGCGTGCGCCTGACCAACGGCATTGAGATCACGGCCTACATCCCCGGTGAGGGGCACAACCTGCAGGAGCACTCGGTGGTGCTGGTGCGCGGCGGCCGTGTGAAGGACCTGCCGGGCGTCCGTTACCACATCATTCGGGGCGCGCTGGATGCGGCCGGCGTGGATGGACGGGCTCAGCAGCGCTCCAAATACGGCACCAAGGCCGGCAAGGGCGGTAAACCCGGTGCCAAGCCCGGCGCCAGGCCCGCGAAGAAGTAAAGGGAGTCTTTTCGGGAGGAAGTATGCCCAGACGATACCGCCCACCGAAGCGGGAAATTGAACCGGACCTGCGCTATAACAGCGTCCTGGTCTCGCGGTTTATCAACAAGATTATGAAGGACGGCAAGAAGAGCCTGGCCACCCGGATTATGTACCAGGCGATGGACATCCTTCAGGAACGGACCCGACGACCGGCGCTGGAGGTGCTGGAGGAGGCGGTGCGCAACGTCTCTCCCATCCTGGAGGTCAAGCCCCGCCGCGTCGGTGGCGCGACCTATCAGGTGCCGGTGGAGGTGCCGCCCCACCGCCAGACCAGTCTGGCCATCCGCTGGATTCTGGATGCCGCCCGCAATCGCTCCGGGCGCTCCATGGCCGAAAAACTGGCGGCGGAACTGATGGACGCGGTCAACAAGACCGGTGCCGCCATCAAGAAACGGGAAGACACCCACAGGATGGCTGAAGCCAACCAGGCGTTTGCCCACTACCGGTGGTAGTGCCTGCTCTGGTGGGAGCCCGAGCGACCCGGAGGGACAGATGCGATGGCATGGCCACTGGAGCGGGTTCGCAATATCGGGATCATCGCCCACATAGACGCGGGGAAGACGACCACCACCGAGCGGATTCTCTTTTACACGGGGAGAACCCACCGGATGGGGACGGTGGACGAAGGGACCACCGTCACCGACTGGATGGTCCAGGAACGGGAACGGGGCATCACCATCACCGCCGCCGCCGTCACCTGTTTCTGGCGCGACCATCAGATTAACATCATAGATACGCCGGGGCATATAGACTTCACTGCTGAGGTCCAGCGCAGCCTGCGCGTCCTGGATGGTGCTGTGGTCGTCTTTGACGGCGTGGCGGGGGTAGAACCTCAATCCGAGACGGTCTGGCGGCAGGCTCGTTCCTTTGGCGTGCCCCTGATTGCTTTCATTAACAAGATGGACAAACTGGGCGCCGACTTCGCCCACGCCACCGGGACCATCCGGGAGCGGCTGGGTGCCAACCCCGTGACGGTCCAGTGGCCCATCGGTCGGGAGTCCTCCTTCCGGGGCGTGGTGGACCTGCTGGAGATGCACACGGTCACCTGGGTGGACGAGTTGGGCAAAGACCCGGTGATAGAGCCCATCCCCCCGGAACTGGCCGACGAGGTCCAGGAGTTGCGGGAGCAGGTCCTGGAGCAGATTGTGGAGACGGATGATGACCTGATGGCCCGCTATCTGGAGGGCGAGGAGATTCCGGCGGCGGACCTGCGGCGGGCCCTGCGGCGAGCCACCATCGCCGGGACGCTGGTCCCGGTGCTCTGTGGCTCCGCCCTGCGCAACAAAGGGGTTCAGCCCCTGCTGGATGCTATCGTGGACTACCTGCCCTCCCCGCTGGACATCCCGCCGGTGGAGGGAGAGAATCCCCGTACCGGGGAGGTGGAAACCCGCCCCGCCGACGTCAACGCTCCGCTGGCGGCCCTGGCCTTCAAAGTGGCCAGTGACCCCTACGTGGGCCGTTTGGTCTACGTGCGGGTCTACTCGGGCAAACTTAAGGTCGGCTCGTCCGTCTACAATCCCGGCAAGGGGCAGACGGAGCGCATCGGCAAACTCCTGCGGATGTTCGCCCGGGACCGGGAGGAAATCCCGGAGTTGACGGCCGGAGACATTGGCGGTGTGGTTGGGCTGAAGGCGACCTTCACCGGCGACACGCTCTGCCCACCGACCGCCCCGATCATCCTGGAGCCCATTGTCTTCCCGGAGCCGGTGGTCTTCGTGGCGATTGAGCCGAAGACGGCGGCAGACCAGGAGCAGTTGCACCAGGCCCTGCGACGGCTGGCGGAGGAAGACCCCACCTTCGTCGTCCGCACCGACGAGAACACCGGGCAGACCATCCTGGCCGGGATGGGAGAACTCCATCTGGAGATTCTGGTAGACCGGTTGGTGCGAGAGTTTCGCGTGGAAGGACGGGTGGGGCGCCCCCGGGTGGCCTATCGGGAGACGGTGACCGCCCACGCGGAAGCGGAGGCGGTGTTTGACCGGCCCATCAGCGGGAATCCCCAGTACGCCCGGGTGCGGCTGGCGGTGGAGCCGCTGTCATCGGGAGGTGGCTTCCGGTTCCAGGACTCTAGTCGGGGGAAACTCCTGCCGCCGCCTTTCGTGAAGGCCGTTGAGGAAGGATGCCGCGAAGCGATGGAAAGCGGCGTTCTGGCAGGTTACCCCCTGGTGGACGTGCAGGTCACTCTGCTGGATGGGAACTGGGACGCGGAAATCTCCACGGAACTGGCTTTCAAAGTCGCCGGGTCCATGGCCTTCAAACGGGCGGTGGAGGAGGCGAAGCCGGTGCTGCTGGAGCCGGTGATGCGGGCGGAGGTGGTGGTGCCCGAAGCATCCCTGGGGGAGGTCATCGGTGACCTGAACAGTCGGGGTGCCACGATTGAGGGGATGGAACAGCGGCCGGGCGGCGTGCGCGCCGTCCGGGCGATGGTGCCCCTCGCCCGGATGTTCGGCTATGCGACCGATGTTCGTTCCCTCACCCAGGGGCGGGGCACCTTTACGATGGAATTCCACCACTACGCGCCGGTGGATACAGAGCAAATGGAAGCCATTTTATATGGCGGTCGTGGCTGGTAGAAGACGCTCTCACGAGTTGGGAGTTGTTCTCCAGTGCCGTTCGGGCCGGAGGATAACTCCGGCCCGAACTATTTCACAAGGTGACGGGAGTGGGTTTTGCGGCGGCCTTCGGCCGCCGCAAAATCCCGCATCTTCTAACCCCCGTTGAGGGTGGAGGAAAGGCTGGATCGGTTACGGCAAACCTGAATCAGCGAATCATCTGACGAAAGGAGAGAGGAGAGATGGCAAAGCCAAAGTTCGTCCGTGAAAAGCCGCACGTAAACGTGGGGACCATCGGACACATTGACCATGGCAAGACCACGCTGACGGCGGCGATTACCAAGGTGCTGGCCATGCGGGGCATGGCGGAGTACAAGTCCTACGACGAGGTGGCCAAAGCGGATGCGAAGATGTTCCGCCGCGACGCGACGAAGATCCTGACCGTCGCCATCGCCCACGTGGAATATGAGACCGACAAGCGGCACTACGCCCACGTGGACTGCCCCGGCCACCGGGACTACATCAAGAACATGATCACCGGCGCGGCCCAGATGGACGGGGCCATCCTGGTCGTCTCCGCCGCCGACGGTCCCATGCCCCAGACCCGGGAGCACGTGCTGCTGGCCCGGCAGGTGAACGTCCCGGCCATCGTGGTCTTCCTGAACAAGGTGGACCTGATGGAGGACGAGGAACTGCTGGAACTGGTGGAACTGGAACTGCGGGAGCTGCTGAACTCCTACGGCTTCCCGGGCGACGAGACGCCCATCGTGCGCGGCTCCGCCCTGAAGGCCCTCCAGTCCACCAGCACCGACCCGAACGCGCCGGAATACCAGTGCATCTGGGAACTGATGCGCGTGGTGGATGAATACATCCCCACCCCGGTGCGCGAGGAGGATAAGCCGTTCCTGATGCCCATTGAGGACGTCTTCAGCATCAAGGGGCGCGGCACGGTCGTCACCGGCCGTGTGGAGCGGGGTACGCTGGTGCCGATGAGCGAGGTGGAGATTGTCGGTCTGCGCGATCGGCCCATCAAGACCGTCGTCACCGACATGGAGATGTTCCGCAAGAAACTGGACAAGGTGGTGGCGGGCGATAACGCCGGTCTCCTCCTGCGCGGTGTCGGCAAGGACGAGGTCTCCCGGGGTATGGTGGTCGCCGCGCCGGGTTCCATCACCCCGCACCGGAAGTTTGAGGCCCAGGTCTACGTTCTCCGCAAGGAGGAGGGTGGGCGGCACAAGGCCTTCTTCTCCGGCTACCGGCCGCAGTTCTACATCCGCACCACCGACGTGACGGGGACCATCACCCTGCCCGAGGGTGTGGAGATGGTCATGCCCGGCGACGACGTCAACCTGATGGTGGAACTGATTGAGCCGGTCGCGGTGGAGCAGGGCTCCCGCTTCGCCATCCGCGAGGGCGGTCTGACCGTCGGCGCGGGCGTCATCACCAAGATTCTGGACTAACGGACCCGGTACATCAATGGCCAAGCAGAGGATTCGTATCCGCCTGAAGGCGTACGACCATCGCGTGCTGGATGAGTCCGCCCGGCGCATCGTGGAGGCGGCCGAGCGCACGGGAGCGACGGTGGTCGGTCCCATCCCGTTGCCGACCCAGATAGAGCGCTTCACCGTGCGCCGGTCCACCTTCATAGATAAGGACTCCCACGAACACTTTGAAATCCGGACCCACAAGCGGGTGATAGATGTCCTGGAGCCGGATAACAAGACCATAGATGCGCTGATGCGGCTCAACCTGCCCGCGGGCGTGGACATAGAAATTAAGTTGTAGTAGACAAGGAAACAAGGAGACAAGGAAAACAAGTGAACAGAGAGCGAGTCTCTTCGCGCCCTTGTTATCCCTGTATCTGTATCCTTGTATCCCTGTATCCTTGTATCCCTGTATCCTTGTATCCTGATCACCGGGATGATGCGGCCTGTCCCAGGGCTGGCAGTCCCATGGAGGAGTGAGTATCGTGAAGGGAATTCTGGGAAAAAAGGTCGGAATGACCACGTTATTCACCGCCGAAGGAGAAGCCATCCCGGTCACGGTGATTGAGGCCGGACCCTGCTGGGTCACTCAGGTCAAGACGGTGGAACGGGACGGCTACAGCGCGGTGCAGTTGGGGTTTGAGCAGGTGAAGCCTTCCCGTCTGACGCGCGGGCAACTGGGCCATCTGGGCCTGCTGAAGACCGACTCCGCTCACCCGCGCCGGCGGGTGCTGAAGGGAATACCCGGGCCGCTCCGCCGCCTGCGGGAGTTCCGCGTGAAGCCGGAGGAGGCCCCTGCTGAGGGTGAGAAAATCACCGTGGACGTCTTCCAGGTGGGCGACCGGGTGGATGTGGTGGGCACGTCCAAGGGGCGCGGGTTCGCCGGTGGCATCAAGCGCCACGGCTTCAACCGCCAGCCCAAGACCCACGGCCAGTCGGACCGGGAACGCCGCCACGGCTCCATCGGCGCCACCACGACGCCCGGTCGGGTGCTGAAGGGACTGCGGATGCCCGGCCGGATGGGCGGCGTGCGGGTGACGGTGCAGAACCTGGAGGTGGTGATGGTGGACCCGGAGCGGAATCTGCTGGCAGTGCGCGGCGCCGTCCCGGGCCACCGGGGAAGCCTGGTGATGGTGAAAGCGGCGCGGAAGACGCGGGAACGGGGTAAGGAGTAGGGGGTAGACAATGAAGGTTCCTGTCTGGAATATGAGCGGGCAGCAGGTGGATGAGATAGAGTTGCGGCCCGACATCTTTGAGGCGCCGGTCAACGTGCCGTTGATGCACCAGGCGCTGGTGCGACAACTGGCGAACGCCCGCCTGGGCACCCACAAGACCAAGACCCGCGGCGAGGTCAACCGGACCACGGCCAAGTGGTACCGGCAGAAGGGGACGGGACGGGCCCGCCACGGCAGCCGGAATGCGCCCATTTTCGTCGGTGGTGGCATCGCCCACGGGCCCAAGCCGCGCAGTTATGAGCAGCGGATGCCCAAAAAGATGCGCCGGGCCGCTCTGCGCAGCGCCCTCAGCGTGAAGGCCGGTCAACAACAGATCGTGGTGGTGGATTATCTGGAGTTGCCCGAGCCGAAAACGCGGGAGATGCAGGAGGTGTTGCACCGGCTGAATGTGGGAGAAAATGCCCTGATTCTCCTGCCGGGGCGCAACGAGACGGTGGAGAAGTCGGTGCGCAACCTGCCGAAGGTGAAGGCGCTCCATGCCAATTACCTGAACATCCGCGACCTGTTGCAGTATGAGAAAGTGGTCATGCCGCTGGGCGCCCTGCAGGTGATAGAGTCCATTCTGGGGTAGGGCCATGCATCTGTACGAGGTCATCAAACGTCCGGTTTTGACGGAGAAGACGCAGCGGGCCACTTCGCTCCGCCGACGACAGTACACCTTTGAGGTGGACCGGCGGGCGAACCAGGCCCTGGTCAAACAGGCGGTGGAGACGATTTATCGGGTCCACGTGAAGGCGGTGAACATCGCCAACATGCCGGCCAAGGCCGTTCGGCGGTGGGGACGCCGTCGGGTGGTGCGGATACCGGCCTGGAAGAAGGCGGTGGTCACCCTCGCCGAAGGGGAGCGAATCCCGGAACTGGAAGTGCTGGAGGGCTAAGGTGGCGATCAAGGTCTATAAGCCGACATCACCCGGGCGCCGGGGGATGACCGGCTCGTTGTTTGAGGAGATCACGAAGACCGAGCCGGAGCGCAGTCTGGTTGTCCCCTTGAAAAAGAAGGGCGGGCGAAACGTCCAGGGGCGGATCACTATCCGCCACCGGGGTGGCGGCCACAAGCGGCTGTACCGGCTGATTGACTTTAAGCGGGATAAGCATGGCATTCCGGCCCGTGTGGCTTCTATAGAATATGATCCCAACCGCTCGGCGCGCATCGCTCTGCTGGTCTACGCGGACGGCGAGAAGCGGTACATCCTGGCCCCGCTGGGCCTGAAGGTCGGGGATACAGTGATGAGTGGCCCGACGGCCGAGGTCCGGGTGGGGAACGCACTGCCGCTGGAGCGCATCCCGCTGGGCACGACGGTCCACAACATTGAATTGTACCCCGGACAGGGCGGACAGTTGGTCCGCTCGGCGGGCTGCGCCGCCCAGGTGCTGGCGAAGGAAGGGGACTACGTGACGGTCCGGTTGCCCAGCGGCGAGATGCGGCTGATCCGCAAAGAGTGCATGGCGACGGTCGGGCAGGTGGGGAACGAGGAGCACGCCAACATCAAGTTGGGCAAGGCGGGCCGCAAGCGCTGGCTGGGACGGCGTCCGCATGTGCGCGGTTCGGCCATGAGCCCGCGCGACCACCCGCACGGTGGCGGTGAAGGGCGCTCACCCATCGGTATGCCTGGCCCCAAGACCCCCTGGGGCAAGCCGACCCTGGGCAAGAAGACCCGTCGCAACAAGACGACGGATAAGTACATCATCCGTCGGCGGGGCGAACGCCGGCAGTAAGCGTACGAAATACGCAGTACGGAGTAGAGAAATATGGGACGCTCGCTGAAAAAGGGCCCGTATGTAGACCCGAAGTTGCTGCAGAAAATTGAGGAACTGAATCGGGCCGGGGAGAAACGGGTGATCCTTACCTGGTCCCGGGCTTCCACCATCTTCCCTCAAATGGTGGGCCATACCATCGCCGTCCACGACGGGCGGCGACATGTGCCCATCTACATTACCGAGAACATGGTCGGTCACAAATTGGGGGAGTTCGCTCCGACCCGGACCTATCGGGGGCACGTCACCAAAGAGAAGAAGGGTGAAGTGCGGCAGAAGAAGTAGCAGGGAATACGGAGAACGGAACACGGAGTACGGAGTAAGAGTCATGGAGGTCCGCGCACAGGCGAAGCATATACCGATGTCGGCGCGAAAGGTGCGCCGGGTGATTGACCAGGTGCGAGGCATGGATGTGGTGGGGGCGCTGGAGGTGTTGCGACGGATGCCGCACGCCGCCGCGCGCCCGGTGGAGAAACTGATCCGCTCGGCCGTCGCCAACGCGGAAGAGAATATCGGCCTCTCCCGGGATAACCTGTACATCGCCCATATTGTGGCCGACGAGGGGCCGGGGGTGGCGCCGGGCAAGGGGTTGCGGCCGCGCTTCGCCGCCCGGGGACGGTATCGCCCGATCCGCCGTCGCTCGTCCCACATCACCATTGTCCTGGACGAGTTGGAGGAGGAATGAAACATCACAGAATCGGGCGCCATTCGCTGATTCCGTGATTTGCCGATTCTGAACCACGGAGGGGTATTTTGGGACGAAAGGTACATCCCTACGGCTTTCGGTTGAAGATTTTGCGGGATTGGAAGGCCCGCTGGTATGCCGACGGCAAGACCTACCGGGACCTGTTGCAGGAAGACCTGCGGATTCGGGAGTACATAGAGCGGGAACTGGCTCCGGCGGGAGTCTCCCGGGTTGAGGTTGAGCGCTTCCCGAACCAGGTGCAGGTGACCATCTGGACGGCGCGTCCGGGCATTGTGATCGGGCGGAAGGGGGGCGCGGTGAAGGTGCTCCGGCAGGACCTGGAGGAGATCACCGGCAAGCGGGTGCACGTGGATGTGCGGGAAGTGGAACAGCCGGAACTGGACGCCCGACTGGTGGCCCAGAACATCGTGGCCCAACTGGAACGCCGGATTTCCCACGGCCGGGCGATGAAGCGAGCCATCCAGCAGGCGATGCGGGCCGGGGCCCAGGGGGTCTGGATTGTCTGCAAGGGCCGCATTGGCGGCGCCGAAATGGCCCGCCCGGTCGCGATGCGGGAGGGCCGGGTGCCTCGCCAGACCCTGCGCGCCGATATTGACTTCGCCCGCGCAGAAGCCTATACGACCTATGGCCGTATCGGCGTGAAGGTCTGGATTTACAAGGGAGATGTCCTCTCCGAGGTAAAACCCGAGGTTCCGGAGGAGCAACCTCAGCCGTTTGTGGTGTGAAGTTCAGCAAGAAATGGTTTTTGGGTACGGTGGTAACCGCCGCCCCCAGAACTCTCTTTTTCCTGTTCAGGAGTAGAGCCCTATGTTGATGCCGAAACGGGTGAAATATCGCAAGCAGATGCGCGGACGGATGAAGGGCAAGGAGAGCCGCGGGACAGAGGTCGCATTCGGCGAGTACGGCCTGCAGGCGCTGGAGCCGGCCTGGATCACCAGCCGTCAGATTGAGGCCGCGCGGCGGGCCATCGTCCGCTTCGTCCGTCGGCGCGGAAAGTACTGGATTCGGATTTTCCCGGATAAGCCGGTCACGGCCAAGCCCGCCGAGACCCGGATGGGTAAGGGGAAGGGCGCCGTGGACCACTGGGTGGCTGTGGTTCGGCCC
Organism: Thermoflexales bacterium; assembly: GCA_037445395.1. Taxonomy (GTDB): domain Bacteria; phylum Chloroflexota; class Anaerolineae; order B4-G1; family DUEL01; genus SpSt-77. The sequence goes on along the minus strand of JBBIKR010000032.1, from coordinate 13,337 downwards.
GGCCGCATCCTTTTTGAACTGGCGGGTCTGCCCGAGGAGCAGGCCCGGGAGGCCATGCGGCTGGCGGCCAACAAACTGCCCATCAAATGCCAGTTTGTCACCCGAGAAAAGTTGGTGGGGGAGTAGCATGCGAGCCAGAGAACTCCGGTTGTTGACGGATGCAGAACTGCGGGCCCGATTGGAAGATGCCTATCGGGAGTTGTTCGTCCTGCGGCAGGACTGGTTTATGAATCGTCTGCAGGATAATAACCGCATCACCGCCACGAAGCGGGACATCGCCCGCATCAAGACCATCCTGCGGGAGCGGGAGTTGGCCCGGATGATGCAGGAGGCGACGCAATGAGAGAACGACGAAAGCGGCTGATCGGGCGGGTCGTCAGCGATAAGATGCAGAAGACGGTGGTGGTGCAGGTGGAACGGACCCATCGCCATCCTCTTTACGGCAAGGTGGTGCGGGTGCGGAAAAAGTACTACGCCCACGATGAGGAAAACTCCTGCCGCACCGGCGACCTGGTGCGGATTGCGGAGTCCCGGCCGCTCAGCCGGATGAAGCGGTGGGTGGTGGAGGAGATTCTGGAACGGGCCGAACGTCCTGAGGAGGTGGCCGCATGATCCAGCAGGAGACCCGTTTGACGGTGGCGGATAACACCGGGGCAAAGGAACTGCTTTGCATCCGCGTGATGGGCGGCTCTAAACGGCGGTATGGCTACGTTGGGGATGTCATTGTGGCGACGGTCAAGCAGGCCACGCCCAACGCGTCGGTGAAGAAAGGGGACGTGGTCAAGGCCGTCATTGTCCGCACGGCTAAAGAGTACCGGCGGCCCGACGGTTCCACCATCCGCTTTGATGACAACGCGGCGGTTCTCCTGGATGCCACGGGCGTCAATCCGCGCGGCACCCGCATTTTCGGGCCCGTCGCCCGGGAGTTGCGGGATAAGGGATTTATGAAGATCATCTCTCTGGCACCAGAGGTGTTGTGATGACGGAATACGGAATACGTGCTCCGTACTTCGTATTGTAAAACGAGGTGAAGAATGGGCATTCGGGTCAAAAAGGGAGATACGGTGGAGGTCATCGCCGGGGAGGACCGGGGGAAGCGCGGAGAAGTGCGAGAAGTGTTGCCGAAGGAGAACCGGGTGGTGGTGGCGGGGGTTAATCTGGTCACCAAGCATCAGCGGCCGATCCGCGCGGGCCGGGGACAGATTCAACCCGGGCGAATTCAGTTTGAGGCACCGATTCATCTTTCCAACGTGATGCCGGTCTGCCCGCACTGCAAGGAAGCCACGCGGGTGGGCTTTGAGCGCCGGGAAGACGGGCGCAAAGGGCGGATTTGCAAGCAGTGTGGGCAATCGTTTTGATGGAATCTGCCATCTTGAATTGGCAATCTAAAGGGTGAGACCAATGCAGCGGTTGCAGGTTTTATATCGGGAACAGATTCGGCCGACCCTCATGCGGGAGTTTGGCTACCGCAACATTATGGAAGTTCCGCGACTGCAGAAAATCGTCATCAACATCGGCATGGGGGAGGCGCTGGATAATCCGAAGTCGCTGGATTTCGCCGTTCAGGACCTGGCGACCATCACCGGTCAGCGGCCTGTGATCACCAAGGCCCGCAAGTCCGTCGCCAGTTTCAAGTTGCGGGCCGGCCGGGCCATCGGGGTGAAGGTGACGCTGCGGGGCGAGCGCATGTGGGCATTCCTGGACCGGCTCTGCAACGTGGCGCTTCCGCGCCAGCGGGACTTTCGCGGGGCTTCCCCCTCGGCTTTTGACGGGCGGGGGAACTACACGCTGGGGCTGCGCGAGCAGTTGATTTTCCCAGAGATCAACTACGACAAGATTGACAAAATTCGCGGTATGGAGATCACCATCGTGACCACCGCGAAGACGGATGAGGAAGCCCGGCGGCTGCTGGAACTGCTGGGGATGCCGTTCCGGCGGCGGTAAGAGCGTCGCGATGCGTCTTTTCCCCTGCCCTTAGGGGAGATTGTAGAATGGCAGAGGGGTTGACCTTTCATTATGATCGGGAGGCGGATATTTTGTACATCAATACTGTTCCGCCCTACGCGGAGCAGGAATCTGAAGAACTGGGGGATGAGATTATTGCCCGTCTGAATCCGCGAACCGGGCAGATAGAGAACCTGGAAGTGTTGTTTTTCACCAGTCGGCTGCTGAGACGAGAGTGGTTCTCTTTGCCCATTATCGCCGACTTGAGGTTATCGGTGCCTCAAGAGGGCGTGGCTGTAGATGAACGATGAACGAAGTGTAATCTTGATGAGCAGGAAAAAATGACGAGTGTTTATACTTTAACGTCCGAAGAGCAGATGGTGCGGGAAATTCGTGAGACTCCCCGTGAGTATTGGCCGAATTTACTGCAGTTGATTCGCCTGTTCCGGGAGAGCGTCACGCTGAAACCCGCGGCAGAGAGTTTCCGTCAGGGTTGGCGGGAAGCATTGGCGGGACAAACCTTTCCTATCTCCGAACTTTGGGAAGGGATTGATGCCGAGTGAGTCCTCTCGGGTACAGGTGGAATTCACGTCGGAGTTCAAGCGCAACCTGCGTACTTTGTCAAAGAAATATCGGCATATCCGGTCAGACATTCAACCGGTATTGGAACAGATTCAAGCAGGGGAGTTCATAGGAGATCAGATTCCGGGTACACGTTACACTGTTTTCAAGGTGCGTGTGAGGAACAGGGATATTCGGAAGGGGAAAAGTGCTGGGTATCGGCTGATCTACCATGTGAAATCTCCAAACCTGGTTGTTCTGGTGACTATCTACTCAAAACTGGATCAAGCAGACGTCTCTGCGGAGCAAATTCGGCGAATCCTGGCCGAGTTTGATGAGCAATTAGACGAACCAGCAAGTCTCATTCTGTAAACTCGTTACCATCTCTGGTGGAGCAAGTACACGTATGGCAAGAAAATGCATGCCCTATCGGGAAATGCGACGGAAGCATAAGGTGCAGGTGCGGAATCGCTGCCAGCGCTGCGGCCGCCCGCGCGGCTACTACCGCCGCTTCGGCCTCTGCCGCATCTGCCTGCGGGAGTTGGCCCTGGAGGGGCTCATTCCCGGGCTGACCAAGTCCAGTTGGTGAGGGTGACGGACCGATGACGGTGACAGATCCGATTGCCGATATGTTGACCCGCATGCGCAATGCGATTGCGGTGGGGCATCCCACCGTGGAGATGCCCTCTTCCAAAATGAAGGTCGCCATTGCCCGCATCCTGAAGGAAGAGGGGTATATTGAGGACTACCGGGTGGTGGAGTCGCCGGAGCAGCCTCGCTATTGCCTGGTGATTCGCCTGAAGTATATTGGGGAACGGCGGAAGCGGCGGTCTGTCATCCAGGGACTGCAACGGGTCAGCAAGCCGGGCCGCCGGATTTATACCCGCGCGTCCGAGATTCCCTGGGTGAAAAGCGGCATGGGCATCGCCATCCTCTCCACTCCGAAGGGAATCCTCACCGGCGAACAGGCCCGACGGCTGCGGGTGGGCGGCGAGGTCATCTGCTACGTGTGGTAGGGAGGACGGGATGTCGCGAATTGGTCGGATGCCGATTCCTTTACCCCCAGGGGTGAAGGTGGAGATTCAGGGCAGCCAGGTCACCGTGAGCGGCCCGAAGGGGACGCTGACGCGCGCCTTTGACCCGGCGATGCAGATTGTCAAAGAAGATCATACCCTGCGGGTCTACCGACCCACTGACGCCCGGCATCACCGGGCGCTACATGGGCTGACCCGTGCTCTGCTGGCGAATATGGTGGAAGGGGTCTCCCAGGGATTCCAGAAGCAACTGGAGGTTCGCGGCGTCGGGTACCGCGCCGAGCGCCAGCCCGACGGGACGCTGGTCATGTACCTGGGATTCTCCCACCCGGTCCGCGTCCGTCCGCCGGAGGGCATCACTTTTGACGTGGACCCGAAGGCGGGCATCATCACGGTCCGGGGCGCGGATAAGGAGACGGTGGGACGGATTGCCGCCGAAATCCGCGCCTGGCGCCCGGCCGACCCGTACCTGGGGAAAGGGCTCCGCTACCTGGGGGAGCAGATTCGCCAGAAGGCCGGTAAGGCCAGTAAGGGCAAGGGTAAGGGGAAGAAGTAAGGAGTAGGGAGTAAGAAGTAAGGAGTAGGGGGTAAGGAGTATGGTGGAAAAAGATCGCCGGTTGGGACGATTGCGCCGACGCATGCACGTGCGCAAGAGGGTGTTCGGCACGCCCGAGCGCCCGCGCCTGAACGTCTTTCGCAGTCTGCGGCATATCTATGCCCAGGTGATTGATGATACGGTGGGGCATACCCTGGTCTCCGCTTCCACCCTGGACCCGGAAGTCCGCGAGCAGATTGCGGGCTTGAAGAAGACGGAACAGGCCCGGGTGGTGGGGAGAGTCCTGGCGGCCCGCGCCCTGGCCCGAGGGGTCACCAGAGTGGCCTTTGACCGGGCGGGATATAAGTATCATGGTCGGGTGAAGGCTCTGGCCGACGCCGCCCGCGAAGGTGGGTTGGATTTCTAAAGCGGAACACGGAGTCCGAATCGGGAGGCAAGCGAATGGACCTGGATCAGGAATTTGAACTGGAGCCAACGGCGCCAGTAGAGTTAGACGAACGGGTCGTGGAGATCAAGCGGGTCGCCAAGGTCATCAAGGGCGGGCGCCGGTTCGCCTTTCGCGTAACCGCTGTGGTGGGTGACCACAACGGTCGTGTCGGCTTCGGGGTGGGCAAAGCGCGCGCGGTCCCGGACGCCATCCGCAAGGCCACAGAGCGGGCCCGGGCGTCTATGATCACTGTCCCTCTGGTGGGGCGGACGATTCCGCATGATGCGATCGGGGAGTGCGGCGGCGCTCGGGTGCTGATCAAGCCGGCCTCACCGGGTACCGGCGTCATCGCTGGTGGCGGCGTGCGCGCCGTGCTGGAAGCGGCGGGTATCCACGACGTGCTGACCAAATCCATGGGCAGTTCCAGCATGCTCAACGTGGTGAAGGCGACCATGGAGGCCTTGAAGCAACTGCGCTCCTACGAGGAACTGGCGCGGGAGCGGGGCCTGCCGGAGACCCGGGTGATGCCGTTCTGGATGCGGGGACGGTAGGGGTGGGATCTGGGAAACTGGTAAACGGGGAAATTGGGAAATTGGTAGTTGGTAAACTGGCAGGCAGGGGAGCGAGCAATGGAAAAGCGAAAGGTTCTTCGGATCACTCTGGTTCGCAGCCCCATCGGGTATTCCAGAGACCAGAAGGCGACGGTCCGGGCGCTGGGCCTGCGCCGTCTCCATCAAACGGTGGAGAAGGCCGACACACCGGCAATTCGGGGTATGGTGGCCAAGGTCCAGCACATGTTGCAGGTAGAAGAGGTCGAGGAATGAAACTGCACGATTTGCAACCGGCTGAGGGTTCCAGGAAGCGCCACAAGCGAAAGGGTATCGGCATTGCGGCCGGTCAGGGAAAGACCGGCGGTCGCGGGACGAAGGGGCAGAAGGCCCGCAGCGGGGGGAGCATCCCGCCGTACTTTGAGGGCGGGCAATTGCCGCTGGTCCGTAAACTCCCCTTCGCACGGGGCGTCGGTTTTCGGGACCCCTGGCGGGTCCGCTTCACGCCGGTCAACGTGGATCGGCTGGCCCAATTCGCGCCGGGGAGCGTGGTGACACCGGAGGAACTGGCGGAGGCGGGCCTGATTCGGGATGCCGATGAGTGGGTGGTCATCCTGGGGCGCGGCGAGTTGAACGTCCCGCTGACGGTGAAGGCCCACCGCTTCTCCGCCAGCGCGCGGGCCAAGATTGAGGCCGCCGGCGGTACGGTGGAGGAGTTGCCCTGGCAGCGGGGTGGCTATCGCACCCGGTAAAGCGGTAAGGAAGGAGTGCCTATGATCCAGGCCGTACGTGATGCCCTGAGGCTTCCCGACCTGCGGCGGCGGTTGTTCTACACGTTGCTGATTCTGGTCATCTTCCGCGCGGCGTCTCATGTGCCGGTGCCCGGCATTGACCGGGAGGCTCTGCGCAGTCTGACCGGTGGGGCGGCCCAACTGGTCAACATTCTGGACCTGCTCTCCGGCGGCGCGGTGGCGGAGTACTCCGTGCTGGCCAACGGGGTCTATCCGTACATCAACGCGTCCATCATCATCCAGTTGCTGATCCCGGTCATCCCGGCGCTGAAACGGCTGGCGGAGGAGGAAGGGGAGGCCGGACGGCGGAAACTGAACCAATGGACGTACTACCTGACTATCCCGCTGGGGATGTTGCAGGCCTGGGGTCAGGCACAGTTGTTCAACGCCGCGGCGGCGCGCCCGGTTCTGCCCAACTTTGGGTTTGACCAGCCCGCGCACGTCCTGCCCACCATCTCAGTGCTGATCGCGATGACGGCGGGCACGATGTTCGCCATCTGGCTGGGTGAGTTGATTTCCGAGCAGGGCATCGGCAATGGCCTCTCGCTGATCATCTTCGGGGGCATTGTCGCCCGGACACCGGCCAACGTGGCGCGGATTTACACCAGCGACGGCTTCCTGGGTCTGCTCTTCTTCCTGATCATCACCGCGCTGGTGGTCTTTGTCATCGTCTACGTCCAGGAAGGGGAGCGGCGCATCCCGGTGCAGTACGGTAAGCGGGTGCGGGGTCGGCGGATGTACGGCGGCGGCAGTACCTACATCCCGCTGCGGGTCAACATGGCCGGGATGATCCCGCTCATCTTTGCCCAGTCCATTCTCACTTTTCCGGCGGTCATCGCCCAGTTCTTTGCCAATTCGTCCAATGCCAGCGTGGCGAGGACGGCGGCGGATATTATGAACTTCTTCAGCGGGCACACGGTGGAGTGGTACACCACCCTCTTCTATGCCGTGCTCTACTTCGCCGCCGTCGTGGGGTTCACGTACTTTTACACCTTTGTCCTGGTGGAGCAGCAGAACCTGCCGGAGAACCTGCAGAAGTACGGCGGGTTCATCCCGGGTATCCGTCCCGGCAAGCAGACGTCGGACTACATCAACGGCATCTACAAGCGCATCACTCTGTTCGGCGCGCTCTTCCTGGGCGGTGTGGCGGTCCTGCCCTTCATCGTCCAGTTGGTGATGAATACCCGGGTGCTGCTGATTACCTCGGCGGGCCTGCTCATCGTCGTCGGCGTCGTGGTGGACACCATGCGGCAGCTGGAGGCCCAGTTGCTGATGCGGCATTATGAGGGGTTTATCAGGTAACCAATGGGCTGTCGCATCGTTTTGCTGGGAATGCCCGGAGCGGGCAAAGGGACTCAGGCGGAACAACTATCAGAGGCGCTGGGTGTCCCACATGTTGCCAGCGGAGACCTGTTTCGGGAGCATCTGGATCGGGGGACGGAACTGGGCCGTCAGGCGCGGGCCTATATGGAGCGGGGCGACCTGGTGCCCGACGAGGTGACCATCGGCATGGTCGCGGAGCGGATTGCCCGCCCGGACTGCGCCGGGGGTTTCATCCTGGACGGCTTCCCGCGCACCGTCGCGCAGGCGGAGGCCCTGGAGCGGCTCCTGCGGGGGAACGGGACCGCGCTGGATATGGTCGCGTTCATCCGGGTGCGGGAGGAAGTGGCCCTGGCCCGTCTGGCGGGCCGCTGGACCTGCCGGAACTGCGGGGCGGTCTACCACACCCTCTTCAACCCGCCCAAACAGGCGGGAGTATGCGACGCGTGTGGAGGCGAACTCTACCAGCGCCCCGACGAGACGGAGGAGGCCCATCGCCGCCGCCTGAAGGTCTACCAGGAGCAGACGGCGCCGCTGGTGGACTACTACCGCCGGGCAGGCCTGCTGGTGGAAATAGACGGCGAGCAGTCCATTGAAGACGTCCAGGCCGACCTGCGGGCGGCCGTGGAGAGCGCCTGCGGCTGGCTCACTGCGGAAAGCGCGGAGAGCATCTGCAACTGACCCGTTTGCCGGTCTCTGCGTCCTCTGCGGTGAGAGAACACGATGATTCAACTGAAGTCGGCAGGCGAAATTGAAAAAATGCGTCAGGCCGGGCGGATTGTCGCCGAGGTCCTGATACGGATGCGGGAGTGGGTGAGGCCCGGCGTCACCACGGCGGAGTTGAACGAGAAGGCAGAGGAACTGATCCGGCGCCGGGGCGGCATCCCGTCCTTCAAGGGCTATCCGCCGGGCAGTCCGCACCCTTTTCCGGCAGCGATCTGTGCGTCCGTCAACGAGGAACTGGTCCACGGGATTCCCGGCCCCCGGGTACTGAGGGAAGGGGACATTATCAGCATAGACGTCGGGGCCATTTACGACGGCTATCACGGCGACGCGGGCATCACCCTGCCGGTCGGGGAGGTGAGCCCGGAGGCCCGGCGGCTGCTGGAGGTGACGGAGGCCGCCCTCTACGCGGGCATCGCTCAGGCGCGGGCTGGAAACCGCGTCGGCGACATCTCCGCCGCCATCCAGACCTTTGTGGAGTCCCGGGGCTACAACGTGGTGCGGGAGTACACCGGGCACGGTATCGGTCGGCAGATGCATGAGCCGCCGCAGATTCCCAACCACGGCGAACCGGGACGGGGCCCGCTACTACGATCGGGGATGACCGTCGCCATAGAGACTATGGTCCTGGCAGGCGTCCACCGGGTCCGGACTCTGCCCGACCACTGGACCGTCGTCTCCGTGGACGGCAAACTGACGGCCTACTTTGAACACACTGTCCTGATCCGGGACGGAGAGGCGGAGATCCTGACCCCGTGGCATATGGAGCCTGGGATGAATTGAAGTGGCCCGCGCGGGGCGAACGTTAAGGTGAGATGAGTTGCGTTCGCGGGAGCAAACAATGGATTGGCGAGAGTATATCACAACCGACCCGACGGTTTGCCACGGCAAAGCATGTATTAAGGGAACGCGCATCCCTGTTTCGGTGGTTCTGGACAATCTGGCTGCCGGGTTGAGTGTAGAGGAAATTCTTCGTAGCTACCCCAGCCTGAGCCGGGAAGCGCTGCAGGCGGCCATTGCTTATGCAGCCGAAGTTGTCAGCGAGCGACTGGTGCCCCTGCCTGCATAGAGTATGGACCTGCTGCCAGCCTTTAAAGTTGATGAGAATCTGCCCGTTGAGGTGGCAGAGTATCTGCGGCAGGCAGGATATGATGCCATAACGGTACACGAGGAAGGGATTGGCGGGACATCGGATGCCGTCCTCGCTGAGATTTGTCGGAGTGAACGGCGCGCCCTGTTGACGTTAGATACAGATTTCTCGGATATTCGCGCTTGTCCGCCTGAACGATTTTCCGGTTTAGTGATTCTGCGGTTGTGAGACAGGGCAAACCAAATGTGCTGAACGTCATTGCCCGTTTGGTTCCCTTTTTCCAGGCAGAGCCCATTGTCGGGCGGTTATGGATTGTGGAGGAAGAACGTTTCAGGATCAGAACAGGAGGATGACGTGAAGGTCTCACCGTCGGTCAAACGGCGCTGTCCCAAGTGCAAGATCATTCGTCGCAAAGGCGTGATTCGGGTCATCTGCGAGAACCCGAAGCATAAACAGCGACAGGGATAGAGCGAATTGTCCATTGCAGATTGCAGATTCTTGGAGGGGTGAATGGCACGTATAGCAGGGGTGGACCTGCCCCGAGATAAACGGGTAGAGATTGGCCTTACCTACATCTATGGGATTGGGCGCAGTCTGAGCAATCAGATTCTGCGCAAGGCCGGCGTGGACCCGGACAAGCGGGTGAAGGACCTCAGCGAGGCCGAGGTGGCCCGCCTGCGCGAGATCATTGACCGCGAGTACAAGGTGGAGGGCGACCTGCGGCGCGAGGTGCAGATGAACATCAAGCGCCTGATAGAAATCGGGTGCTATCGCGGGTTGCGCCACCGGATGAACCTGCCGGTGCGCGGTCAGCGCACGCGGACGAACGCGCGCACCAAGCGGGGGCCCCGCAAGACCGTTCCCGGTCGCGGCCGTCGCCGGGGCGCCAAGAAGAAGTAATATTCACGCTTCACTTTTCACTTTTCATGTTTCACGGAGTAGACCATGTCTCGTGCTCAAGGACGTCGCAGAGTTACCCAGCGGGTGCGCCGCGCGATTCCGCGCGGGGTGGCCCATATTCACGCCAGTTTCAACAACACCATCATCACCATCACCGACCCTCAGGGGAACGTCATTAACTGGGCCAGTGCGGGGCTGGTGGGCTTCAAGGGCTCCCGCAAGAGCACGCCCTTCGCCGCCCGCCAGGCGGCCCAGCGCGCGGCCAAAGACGCCCTGGATAACGGGGTGACCGAGGTGGATGTGCTGGTCAAGGGGCCGGGTCCGGGGCGGGAAGCGGCCATCCGCTCCCTTCAGGCCTCGGGGCTGAAAATCCGGTCCATCACCGATGTGACGCCCATCCCGCATAACGGTTGCCGGCCGCCGAAGAAGCGCAGGGTGTAACCCGGGATTAGGGAGTAAGGAGTAGGGAGTAAGGATTAAGGAGTAGGGGGAATAAGGTATGGCCAGATATACAGGCCCGGTTTGTCGGTTGTGTCGTCGGGAAGGACAGAAGTTGTTTCTGAAGGGCGCGCGCTGCACGTCGCCCAAGTGCGCTCTGGAGCGCCGGGATTACCCGCCCGGACAGCACGGGCAGATGGCCCGCTTCCGGCGGGGACAGCCCACGGACTACTTCCGCCAGTTGCGGGAGAAGCAGAAGGTCAAGCGGGTCTACGGCGTTATGGAGCGGCAGTTCCGCCGTTACTTCCGGGAGGCGTTGCGGACGCCCGGCCTGACCGGTGAGAACCTGCTGATCCTGCTGGAGCGCCGCCTGGACAACGTGGTCTACCGCCTGGGCTTCGCCGACTCGCGCGCCCAGGCCCGCCAACTGGTTCAGCATGGCCACTTCACCATCAACGGTCGCCGGGTCACCATCCCGTCCTACCTGGTCCGGCCAGGGGATCGGATTGCCGTGCGGGAAGGGAGCCGCCAGCGGCCGTACTTCCGGGAACGCGCGGAGATGCTGGATGAGATGAGGGTTCCCGATTGGCTCTCCCTGGACGCGGCGGACCTTTCCGCCCGGGTCCTGGGAATGCCCAGGCGGGAGCATGTGGACGTTCCCATCAACGAACAACTGGTTGTGGAGTATTATTCTCGGTAGGTGACGATGACTGCACAGAGGGAACCCAGATTTGCCGCACCGGTTTTGCCGAAAATTGAAAAAGAGGTGCTGACCCAGCAGTACGGCCGGTTTGTCATCGGCCCGCTGGAGAGTGGCTACGGGATCACGCTGGGGAATGCCCTGCGGCGGGTCCTGCTCTCCTCTCTTCCCGGAGCGGCCGTCACCTCTGTCCGTATCTACGACGTCCCGCATGAGTTTGCGACCATCCCGCATGTCCGGGAGGACGTGATGCAAATCCTTCTTCAGGTGAAACAACTGCGCCTGAAGATGGATGGCGATGGCCCCATGCGGATGACGTTGAGCGTCCACGGGGACGGCGTGGTGACCGCCGGGGACATCCAGGCCCCCCCGGAGATAGAGATTCTCAACCCGGACCTCTATCTCTTCACCACCGATTCCTCCGAGGCGGTGGTGGAGATGGAGTTCACCGTGGAGCGGGGGCGGGGGTACTCTCCTGCTGAGGAGCGGGAACGCCGGTCCATCGGAGAACTTCCGGTGGATGCCCTGTTCAGTCCCGTCCGGCGGGTCGCGTTCAACGTGGAGCGGGCCCGGGTTGCCCAGCGGACGAACTACGACCGGCTGAATATGGAAATCTGGACCGACGGTCGCATCGGCCCGCTGGAAGCTCTCAAGGAAGCCGCCGCGATTCTGGTCAAGCACTTCCGCCTGATCGCCGGGGTTACGGAGGAGCCGGAGCTGGTGGGGGAGGAGGAGCGAGGAATCCCGGCCCGGGTCTATGAAACCCCGATAGAAACCCTGGGGCTGGCCGCGCGCGTCTACAATGCCCTGAAGCGGGCGGGAATCTCGCGGGTCGGAGAGGTCCTGGAGGTCCTGAGCCGGGGCGACGAGGCGGTCCGAACCATCCGCAACTTTGGCGATAAGTCTATGGCGGAGTTGATGGAAAAACTGGATGCGGCCGGGTACCTGACCTATCTGCCTCAGCGGCCGAAAATGGCCGGGGATGAGGAGGACGACGGGGAGTCTTCCGGGCTTCTGGAAGAGTAATATTCGTGTGACATTCATGTCATTCGTTTCATTCGTGGTCGTGGATGGAGGAACAGGATGCGACATCGGGTTGCGGGAAAGAAACTGAATCGTTCCAGCGGCCATCGCCGGGCCCTGTTTCGGAATCTGGTCTCGGCATTAATTTACCATGAGCGGATAGAGACGACGGAAGCGAAGGCGGAGGCCATTCGCGGGCACGCGGAGAAACTCATCACCCTGGCCAAGCGGGGGCTGGCGGCCAGCGACCCTGCCTACGGAGTCCATGCCCGCCGCCTGGCGGCGGCCTGCCTGAACCGCTGGGCTGTCACTCCTGAGGGGGAGCGGGTGGACCTGGTCAAGAAACTCTTTGAGGAGATCGCTCCGCGCTACCAGAACCGGCCGGGCGGGTATACCCGCATCGTCAAACTGGGCCCCCGCAAGGGCGACGCGGCCCCTATGGTCGTCCTGGAACTGGTCTGATCAGCCATCACGAATAGCAATCCGCATGCGTGTTCGGGCGGTCGTGGCCTATGACGGCACAAACTACCAGGGCTTCCAGCGACAGACGAACGGGCCCACCGTCCAGGAGGTCCTGGAGCGGGCGCTGGAGCGGGTGACGGGAGAGCACGTCACCATCCTGGCGGCCGGCCGCACCGATACGGGCGTTCACGCGGAAGGACAGGTGATTGCCTTTGATACGGGGTGGAAGCATTCGCCGACATCGCTCCTGCGGGCGCTGAACGCGGTGCTTCCACCTGACGTGGCGGTCCGGGAGGTGGCGCCGGCCCCGCCGGACTTCCATCCCCGATACGATGCCATCAGCCGGTACTACCGGTACACGGTTTACAATCATCCGATCCGTTCGCCGCTGGCCCGCCGGACCAGTTTCCACGTTGCCTGGCCGCTGGACGTGGCGGCGATGCAGGCGGCGGCGGCCCTGCTGGTCGGCGAGCACGACTTCGCCGCTTTCGGTACCCCGCCGAAGGGGGAGAACACCGTCCGGCAGGTGCTGCGGGCCCAGTGGCAGGCTGACCCGCCGTGGCTGTACTTTGATATAGAGGCGAACGCCTTCCTCTACCGGATGGTCCGCACTCTGGTCGGGACGATGATTCGGGTCGGCCTGGGGCGGCTTTCGGTGGAGGAGGTCCGTGAAATCCTGGTCTCCGGCGACCGCCGCCGGGCCGGGCCGGCGGTACCCCCGCACGGCCTCTGCCTGATGGCGGTAAGGTATCCAGAGGAATAATACTTCCTCACCCCTCCCCCGCCGCCTGCGGCGGCACCCCCTCCCCTCTCCTGACCG
>JBBIKR010000031.1:36445-37124 GCA_037445395.1 Thermoflexales bacterium | reverse complement strand
CGCGCGCTCTTTTTTGAACTGCGCTACCTGCTGGGCCGCGCGCCGTGGGATACGGGGGTCACGCCGCCGGAGGTGGTGGAACTGGTGGAGCACGGGGGGCTCTCCCCCGGCCGGGCCCTGGACCTGGGTTGCGGGACCGGCACCAACACCCTCTATCTGGCCCGCCACGGCTGGGAGGTGGTGGGGGTGGATTTCTCCGCCATCGCCATCCGGCGGGCCCGCCGTCGGGCCCGCCGGATGAACCTCCCCGTCCGCTTCTACCGCGCCGATGTGACCGACCTGGGCTTCCTCTCCGGCCCCTTTGACCTGGCGCTGGACATCGGCTGTCTGCACGGAATCCCGCCGGAGGAGCGGGAGCGGTATGCCGCAGAGGTGGCGCGGCTGGTGCGGCCCGGCGGCCTCTACATGCTCTACGCGTTCCTTCCCCGCCCCGATGGCCCGCCCGGACGGGGTATCGCCCCGGAAGAAATCCACCGCCTTTTCTCCCCGGCCTTCGCGGTGGAACGGCAGGAAGGCGGCGAGGACCCTTCCGGTTCCCGCTCCGCCTGGTACTGGCTGCGGCGGGCAGAAAAGGAGGGGCTTTGAGGAGCGGCGGCGAAGCCGCCGCCCCCAAAACCCCTCCCGTGTACCCAATCAACAGGGGTAAAATAAAACCCCGACCCGCGCAGTCAAGCCCCAT
>JBBIKR010000031.1:26391-36435 GCA_037445395.1 Thermoflexales bacterium | reverse complement strand
GCGGGTTACGGGGGGCGGCGGGAATAAACGGCGGGGGTTTTGGGGGCGGCGGCTTCGCCGCCGCTCCTCAAAGCCCCTCCTTCTCCCCATTCACCTGGCGTAAAATCTCGCGCGCTCGCGCGATGTCCTGCCCGATCTGCTCCACCAGCGCGTTGAGGCTGGGGAAGGTCTGCTCATCCCGCAGGCGGGCGACGAAGTCCAGAGCCAGCGTCTGGTCGTAGAGGTCGCCGTCAAAATCCAGCAGGTGCGCCTCCACGGTCAGGTGATCGGGAGCAATCGTGGGGCGGACGCCGATGTTGACCACCGCCGGCCAAGTGCCGGCCTCCTGGGTATGGGCATATCCGGCATAGACGCCGTTGGCGGGGATGAGGCGCTCCGGCGGGGGGGAGAGATTCGCCGTGGGGATGCCCAGCCGTCGGCCCAGCCCCCGCCCCCGCACCACCCGTCCGGTCAGGCGGTACGGCCGGCCCAGACAGCCGTTGGCTTCCTCAATACTCCCCGCGGTGAGGGCGGCGCGGATGCGGGTGCTGCTCACCACCGCCCCTTCCCATTGCAGGGGCTCCACGACCTGAACGACAAATCCCTCCCGCTCCCCCAACTGCCGGAGAAAGGGGACATTTCCCTCCCGACGGTGCCCGAGGGCGAAATCCGGCCCCACCCACAGTTCCACCATGTGCAGGTGACGACGGAGCAGCTGGACGAATCGGGTGGCCGGAGTGCCCGCCATCGCCGGGGTGAAGCGCAGGATGACCAGCACATCCACGCCCAGGTCGGCGATCAGCGCGGCCCGCTCCCGCGGCGTGGTCAGCACGGCCACCGGACTGCGGCCCAGAAGTGCCCCGGGATGGGGGTCAAAGGTCAATGCGACGGCCATCCGTCCGGCCTCATGGGCGGCACGGGCCATGGAACGGATCAGGTGCTGGTGGCCCCGATGGACCCCGTCAAACGCCCCGATGGTGACGTGGGACGGGGTGGAGAGATTCAGGGATTCCAGGTCGTGGGTGAGTTCCATACAGGTCGCAGGTCGCAAGGCGCAGGGGCGAAGCCTGCCCTGCTCCTACGGTCTGGTCAGCGCCAGCGCGCGGGCGGCGGCCTCCTGGGGAGTGGCGGCATAGATGATGGAGGCGGGCGGATGCCCCTCCCGCCGCACCTCCCAACTCCCCAGCGCCACCACCGGCACGCCGAACAGCAGGGCGTACGCGATCTCGCTCAGCGTGCCGTAACTTCCCCCGACGGCGACCACCGCGTGGGCGGTACGGGCGATGATCACGTTGCGCGCCTCCCCCAGGCCGGTGACGATGGGGATGTCCACATAGGGGTTGGCCTCGCGCCGGTCGGGGCCGGGGAGGATGCCGATGGTCAGGCCGCCAGCGGATTTGGCCCCCCGGCATGCGGCCTCCATCACGCCGCCGCGCCCGCCGCAGATGAGGATGGCGCCCCCTTCGGCCAGCGCGCGGCCCACGGCCTCCGCGGCGGCCGCCTCCTCCGGCGTCGCCGCCGCACCACCAATGACAGCAACAATGGGATGAAACGGAGCCATAAGACGTTCCTCACACGGAGACACAAAGACACAAAGAAAAAAATCTTTGCGCCTTTGTGTCTTTGTGGGAGTTTACGCCAGCACCTTGCGCGGGTGCCACAGGGCCCGGTCGGGGCGGTACTCCAGAACAGCCAGCAGATGGCCGTCGGGCCCGTAGGCACGGGCAACCGGAGTGCAGGATTTCTCCGGCTCCGCCGGAATATCCCGACCGTGAAGGACCGCGCGCGCCTCGGCGTCGCTCAGATGCAACGCCGGATACTGCTGGAGGGCAACATCGGGCGGGAGCAGGAGGTCCGGCAGGCGCTCCGGGGTGACCTCCTCCAGTTCCGCCGCATCCTCCAACCGGAAGTCGCCGCTGGCCAGCCGCACCAGCCCCGTCAGGTGGGCGCCGCATCCCAGCACCTCGCCCAGGTCGCGGGCCAGCGCCCGGATGTACGTGCCGGGAGAGCAGAGGACCTCCAGCGTCAGTTCCGGCGGTTCCCAGACGGCCAATTCCAGGCGGTAAATCTCCACCTGCCGGGGCTCCCGCTCCACCGTCTGGCCCCGGCGGGCCAGGCGGTAGAGGGGTTGACCGTCCCGCTTCAGGGCCGAATACATCGGCGGGACCTGCAGGATGGGGCCCCGGAACCGCTCCAGCGCGGCCTCCACCGCCGCCCGGTCGGCCTCCACCGGCCTTTCGGCGATGACGTTCCCCTCGGCATCGTCCGTGTCGGTGGTGATGCCCAGACGGACGCGGGCCCGGTAGAGTTTGGGGGAGTCCATCAGGTACTCGGCCAGACGGGTCGCCCGGCCCAGGCAGAGGAGGAGGACACCGGTGGCCATCGGGTCCAGCGTGCCCGCGTGGCCGACTTCCCGCTGCCGGGCAACGGAGCGCACCCGGGCAACCACGTCGTGGGAGGTCAGACCGCGCGGTTTGTTGAGGTTCAGGATGCCGTCCATCAAAACCACAAAGGACACGAAGGGCACCAAGAACCTCCGGGCCCTTCGCGGTTAAACGTCATCCAGTTGTCCGGACTGGCGCAACGTCTCCAGGCGCGCCAGGGTGACCCGAATGGCCTCTTCCAGCGGCGGGTCCACCTCAAAGCCAACGGCCATTTTGTGCCCGCCGCCGGTAGGGAACGACCGGGCCAGCGGCACCAGGTTGACGCCCGGCCTGGAGCGAGCACTCACCCGAACCATCCCTCCTTCGGGTCGCTCCCGGAAGACCAGAGAAATCCGGACATCGGCCGCGTCCAGGATGAAGTTGGCCAGCCCCTCTGTGTCCTCCATAGTCGTCCCGGTGGTTTTGTACATCTCCCGCGAAATAAAGGTCCAGGCCACACCGTCCCGGGTCTCCATCCGGGTCAACGCCTCGCCCCATAGCCGGAGCGCCTTCAGGGGATGCTGGCCCCGGTAGGCGGTCATCACCTCGTAAAGGGAACCGCCGCTTTCCATCAGAAGTGCGGCCGCCCGGAGCGTCTCCGGACCGGTATCCGGGGTGGCAAAGGCCCGGGTATCAAATACGACGCCCGCCAGCAAGCAGGTCGCGATATCCCGGTCTATCGGGACGCCCAGCGTCCGGATGAGCATCAACACCACTTCGGCCGTGGAGGCCATCTGAGGGAAGACGGCGCTGATGCTCCCGTAGCCGGTGTTGCTTTCGTGGTGGTCCACCACGACCAGCGGAACGCCGAGGCGAAGGATGGCATCGTACAGCCGGGAGCCAATCTGGGCCGGCTCCCCCGCGTCCACCGCGATGACCAGGTCCGTCTCCGGGCCCGGCAGGTCGGCGACGACCAGGTCCAGCCCGGGCAGGAAGTCCAGCCCGAAGGGGATGGGGTCAAACAGAAAGACGGCGGCTTCTTTGCCCAGCCGCCGCAGGGCATGGGCCAGCCCCAGGCTGGAGCCCAGCGCGTCGGCATCCGGCCGCTCGTGGGTGACGATGGCAACCCGTCGCGCCCGGTGGATGTACTGACCGATTTGCTCCAGCAGCAGATGGGGAGGAAGCGGGGTCTCCGTCATTCTTCCGACCGTCCTTCCTCCCGCAGACGGTCAATCAGGCCGGCGATGCGCTCGCCCCGTTCTATGGAGGAATCCCAGTGGAAGACCAGTTCGGGGGTGTTGCGCAGGCGCAGTCGTCGGCCCAGTTCCCGACGGAGGAAGCCAGCGGCACTCTGAATCGCCGCCTGTGCTTCGGCCTGCCGCTCCGCGTCCCCCAGGACGGTGAAATAGATGTGGGCCCGGGTGGCGTCCGGAGTGACCTCCACGCCCGTGATGGTCAGCATCTGCAAGCGCGGGTCATTGACCTGCGTCTGGAGCAGGTCGGTCAGATGCGTTTGGACCAGATCGGCCGCCCGTTTCTGATATTTCTTGCCCATTGTTTCGTAGCGCAGGGTCACTCCTGCGCTACTCGCTCCTTTACATAAAATTCCAGAATATCCCCGACCTGGATGTCGTGGAATCCCTCCAGGCCGATACCGCACTCGTAGCCGGCCTTCACCTCACGCACGTCTCTGGCAAAGCGCTTCAGGGAAGCAAGGGGGCCGTCAAACTTCTGCTCTCCCTGCCGGAAGAGACGGGCGCGGGCATTGCGGCGTACCTCCCCCTCCAGGACGTAGCAACCGGCCACCCGACCGACTTTGGGAATCTCAAACGTCGCCCGCACCTCGGCCTTGCCGATGGTCTTCTCCACGTAGGTCGGTTCCAGAAGACCCTTGAGGGCCAGTTCCACCTCGTCGATCAACTCGTAGATGATGTCGTAAATCCGGACGTCCACCCCCTCGCTTTCGGCGAGCCGCCGGGCCGCCGGGTCCACCGTCACCTGAAAGCCGATGACGATGGCCCGCGAGGCGATGGCCAGGTTGATGTCGGACTCGGTGACGTTCCCGGCCGCGGCGTGGATGATGTTGACCTTCAGGTCCTCGCCGCCCAGTTTGGAGAGGGAGGAGACAATCGGCTCAATAGAGCCCTGAACGTCGGCCTTGATGATGAGGTTGAGTTCTTTGGCCTGTCCCTGCCGGATGCTTCGGGAAAGGTCATCCAGGGTAAGACGGGTGGGACGGGCAACCTGAGCCTCGCGCTCCTGAATCCGCTGGGCCGCGATGGCGCGGGCGACTTTCTCGTTCTCCACCACTTCAAAGATGTCCCCGGCAGTGGGGACGTCCGAAAGGCCCAGGATCAGGGCGGGGGTAGAGGGAGGGGCCTCACGGATGGGCTTGCCGTGGCCGTCCAGCATCCGGCGCACCCGCCCGTAGACCGTCCCGGCGACCACCGCATCGCCCACCCGCAGGGTGCCGTTCTGGACCAGCACGGTGGCCGTGGGGCCCATACTGCGGTCCAGTTGGGCCTCCAGGACGGTGCCGACAGCGGGGCGGTCGGGGTTAGCCCGGATGTTCTGTTCGTCGGCGACCAGGAGGACGGTCTCCAGCAGGTCCTCCAGGCCAATCCGTTTTTTGGCCGATACAGGGATGACAAACGTATCACCGCCCCATTCGTCCGGGGTCAGGCCCAGGTCGCTCAGTTGTCGCTTGACCCGTTCCGGCTGGGCGGTGGGCTTATCTATCTTGTTCAGGGCGACGATGATGGGCACACGGGCCGCGCGGGCGTGGTTGATGGCCTCTATCGTCTGGGGCATCACACCGTCGTCGGCGGCGACGACCAGAATGGCGATGTCGGTGGTCTGCGCGCCGCGCGCCCGCATGGCGGTAAAGGCCTCGTGGCCCGGCGTATCCAGGAAGGTGATCAGGCGCCCGTTATGCTCCACCTGGTAGGCTCCGATGTGCTGGGTGATCCCTCCCACTTCCCCGGCAGCGACGTCAGTCTGGCGGATGGCATCCAGGAGGGAGGTCTTACCGTGGTCTACATGCCCCAGGACCGTCACGACGGGAGGCCGGGGGCGCAGTTTTGCCGGGTCCTCCTGGGCATACAGCCGCTCCCAGAGAGGAGTGGGGCCGGCTGGGACCGCCTCTTCTTCAAGAACGGCGCCCTTCTCCTCGCGCGGCTCAAACCCCATTTCCGAAGCCACGATGGCCGCTGTTTCGTAATCAATCGTCTGATTAATGGTAGCGATAATGCCGTCATACATCAACCGCTTGATGACGTCAATGGGGCTGACACCCATTAACTGGGCCAATTCACGGACCGTCAGGCGGGCCGGTATTTCAATGACTCGGTTATTTTTATCTGGCATAACTCCCCCTCCCGGGTCCGAGACCCATCGGAGATCTCGCCGGTCGTGGTTTGTAGGGGCAACCCTTGCGGTTGCCCAACGGGGCAGGGGCAAGCCCTGCCCCTACAATGGCGAGGCGTCGGTCTCCTCCAGGCGTTCCGGCAGCGACTGGGCGTAGGCCCGCAGGGCGTCCACCGTGGCCTCATCCAGGGTCGTGCGCAGGGCTGTATCCAGCCGACGCCGCTTCAGCGCTTCCTCCCAGCAGACCCGCTGCGCGCAGAGATAGGCGCCCCGCCCGCTCTGCTTGCCCTTTTCATCCACCCGCACCTCTCCCTCCGGGGTGCGGACAATGCGGATGAGGGCCCGCTTCGGGCGCACAGTGCGGCATGCCACACATGTGCGCTGAGGGATGTGTTTGCGTCGGCCTCCTGGCTTGCCCATCGCGTCTCCAGAATTCTCACACCAGGACACAGAGACACAAAGATATTGATCTCTTCGTGTCTTTGCGTGAGGCTAACTGACGCTCATTAAAACTCCTCCCAATCCTCCCCGCGCCGCCGGTGCTTGCGGATGGCAACGGCGCGGCCCAATTCCTCGTCGTAAATGAACTCCCGCCGGGGCTTCTTATGCCGCTTGGGCGGCTTCCGGCCCAGTTTCCGTTCCACAACCTCTTCCTCTTCCCACTCCTCGGCCTCTTCTACCTCAAGCCCGGCAGGGAGTTCCACAGGGATCACCATCGGTTCCGGAGATGGAGCAACCGGCACCTCAGGGGCCGCCTCCGGAGCCACCCCCTCGGGTTCCACCACCGCGGGCGCTTCTTCCTGAACGGGCGACGGCTCGGCCAGGGCCGGCGCTTCGGGCGGGGACACGGGCTCCGCCGGGACTCTTTCTTCAGGCACCAACACGGGCCCTGCAGGAACTTCCCCTTCCGGCAGGAATTCGGGCTCGCCCGAGATGGCTTCTTTCGGGAGCACCGAAGGCTCCGCCGGAGCCGCTTCCACGGGGAGAGCGGGCGCCGGTGAGACGGCCTCCGCGACCGCTGGCGGCACCTCCTCCGCCGCAGGAATCGCCTCCGCAACGGGGGCCACCTGTTCCGGAGCGGCCTCCGGCACCGGGGCCGCTTCCGTCGGCGCCGACTCCGGGGCAAAGAACGGCGCCAACGCCTCGCGAATCTCCGTCAGCACGCGGGCACCGATGCCCTCCAGCCGGAGCAAACCCTCCTCTCCCTCCGCCAGCCGCTCCATCAGCAAACCCACGGAGGTCAGTTGATGCCGCTCCAGATGCTTCTGGGTGCGCTCGCTCAGGCCCAGTTCGGAGATGGGAATCTGGTACGTATGAACAGGGATGCGGGAGCGGGCCTCCCGGATCGCCGCCTCACGCGCCTGGCGCTCCTCCTCAGCAGCCGAGACGCGCGCCTTCTGCTCCTTCCGGCGGCCCTTGCGCGCCCGCTTCACCTCCAGAAGATGCTTGCGCACCCCCTCCACGACCTGGCGGATGGCCAGCAGTTCCTCGGCGGTATAAGGCATCTTTTCCTGATTCCGGCGCTCCAGTGCCGCCTCCACCTGTGGCAACAACTCCGCCATCGGGCCCAGAGCAGAGACCAGGTCCGGGTCGGCCTTAATCTGCCGGAGGACCCACTGGACCGCCTCGGTGGCACTCTGGATGTCCACGCGCCATCCGGTCAGTTTGGCCGCCAGACGGGCGTTCTGCCCATTCTTGCCGATGGCCAGCGACAACTGGTCATCGGGAACGACCACGTAGGCAATGGGCTCCGCGGAGTCCTCATCCAGCACCACGCTGAGAACCCGGGCCGGACCCAGCGCTTTGGCGATGAAGGTCACCGGGTCGGGGCTCCACTCAATGATGTCCACCTTCTCGTTGCCCAGTTCCCGCAGGATGGACTGGATGCGCGTCCCCCGCACGCCGATGCAGGACCCCACCGGGTCCAGCCCCGGCTGTCGGGAGAAGACGGCGACTTTGGAACGGGAGCCCGCCTCCCGGACGATGGCCTTGATCTCTATGGCGCCACTCTGAATCTCGGGCACTTCCAGTTCCAGCAACCGCTGGAGCATCTTCTTGTGACTGCGGGAGACGATGATCTGCGGACCGCGCGGGGTCTTGTTGACCTCCAGCACATAGACGCGAATCCGGTCGTGAAGAGCGTAATGCTCCCCCGGCACCATCTCCTTGCGCGGCAGGATGGCCTCGGTACGCTCCAGATGCAGAATCACCCCCTGGGGTGTGACGCTCTGGACAACCCCGTGGACCAGTTCCCCCTCCTGCTCTGCCAGACGGGTATAGCGGACCTCGCGCTCGGCTTCCCGGATGCACTGCATAATCCGCTGGCGAGCGGCCTGGGCGGCGATGCGGCCGAAGTCGTTGGGGGTACTATCCACCATCACCGCATCCCCCAACTGGACGTTCGGATGGATCCTCCGCGCCTCTTCCAGCGAAATCTCCACCTGCGGGTCGGTGACCTCCGCCACGACGCGCCGTTCAACAAAGATGCGCGTCTTCCCGGTCTCCAGGTCAATCTGCGCGGTGATGTTCTGATAAGGGGGCGCGCCTACATCCCGCCGGTAGGCGGAGACGATGGCCGCGCGGATGGCATCCATCACCACATCTCGCGGGAGATTCCGCTCTGCACAAATTTGATTGAAGGCCAGCAACAGTTCGCTTTTCATACCCAAAAGTGCCTCCCCAACGCCAGGCCCTATATGTGAAAGAAAGTGGGTTGGAGCCCACTTTCCTTCATCCATCCAGTACCCGTTGTCCGGGGAATATTATAGCATACGCAGGGGATTTTCGCAAATCCGCTGGTGGTGTATAATTCTCCCAACAGAGGGTAGAGTATGAACCAGAATGCCGACCTGTTCAACCATTTTGAAGCCCTGACGTTTGACGACGTCCTGGTGGTCCCCGGCTATAGCGAAGTGCTCCCCGCCCAGACGGACGTCAGCGTCCAGTTGACTCCCACCATCCGGCTGAACATCCCCATTCTCTCCGCGGCGATGGACACGGTGACGGAGGCCCCGATGGCCATCGCCCTGGCCCGGGAGGGAGGACTGGGGGTCATCCACCGGAATATGCTCCCGCAGACACAGGCCCGAGAGGTCGCCCGGGTCAAACGCTCCCAGTCCGGGATGATCGCGGACCCCATCACCCTGCCTCCCACCGCCACCGTCCGGCAGGCCGAAGAGATTATGGCGACGTACCACATCAGCGGGGTCCCCATCACCGATGAGCAACACCGGTTGGTCGGCATCCTCACCAACCGGGACATCCGCTTCCTGGAGGCAGAGGACCTGGACCGCCCGGTCAGCGACTTTATGACCCGCGCGCCGCTCATCACCGCTCCGATGGGAATCACCCTGGAGGAAGCGAAGAGCATCCTTCAGCGGCATCGCATAGAGAAACTGCCGCTGGTGGACGAGGCGGGGGTTCTGCAGGGACTGATCACCGTAAAGGACATCCTGAAAGCCCGTCAGTACCCCAACGCGGCCCGGGATGCCCAGGGGCGGCTGCTGGTCGGCGCAGCGGTGGGCGTGGGGGACGACCTGGAGGAGCGGACACAACTGCTGGTGGACGCCGGAGTGGACATCGTGGTGATAGACACCGCCCACGGCCATTCAGAGGGGGTCATCCGGGCCATCCGGCGCATCCGCCACCACTGGCCCGACCTGCCCATCATCGCCGGGAACGTGGTGACGGCGGAAGGGACCGAAGCGCTCATCCGGGCCGGTGCCGACGTGGTCAAGGTGGGCGTCGGGGCCGGGTCTATCTGCACGACGCGCGTCGTCGCCGGGGCGGGGATGCCGCAGGTGAGCGCCATCTACGCCTGCGCGCAGGTCGCCGTCCCCGCCGGAGTTCCCATTATTGCCGATGGCGGGATCAAATACAGCGGGGACATCGTCAAGGCC
Organism: Thermoflexales bacterium; assembly: GCA_037445395.1. Lineage (GTDB taxonomy): Bacteria > Chloroflexota > Anaerolineae > B4-G1 > DUEL01 > SpSt-77. The sequence goes on along the minus strand of JBBIKR010000031.1, from coordinate 26,828 downwards.
ATCGTCGCCGGGGCATCGGCGGTGATGCTGGGAAACCTGCTGGCAGGGCTGGATGAGGCGCCGGGGGAGATTGTCTTCTACGAAGGCCGCCGGTTCAAGGAGTACCGGGGGATGGGGAGCCTGGGGGCCATGCACGGCTACGGGCGGGACCGCTACGGCTCCGGGCAGACCCCCGGCGGGAAATTGGTGCCCGAAGGGGTGGAGGGACGGGTGCCCTACAAGGGCCCTCTCCACGACTACATTTACCAACTGGTGGGCGGTCTGCGGGCCGGCATGGGCTACGCGGGCGCAGCCACGCTGGAGGAACTGCGGCAACGGGGACGACTGGTCCGCATCACCCACGCCGGCCTGATAGAAAGCCACCCTCACGACGTCGTCATCACCAAAGAGGCGCCCAACTACCAGGTCAACCCCTGAGGCAGGATGCAGGATTTCTT
>JBBIKR010000031.1:0-26291 GCA_037445395.1 Thermoflexales bacterium | reverse complement strand
TTCTTGCTTCCTGCTTCTTGCTTCCTGCTTCAGTACGCCCGCGCGAAGACGGCGCGCTCCCTGGACTCCCGCCCGCAGACGACGCACCGACCCGTTCCCGGTTCCTGCTCCAGCGGGATACAGCGGATGGTCGCCGTCGTCTCCTCCTTGACCTTCGCCTCACACTCCGCGTCGCCGCACCACCAGGCGTAGGCGAAGCCGTTGGCCACCGCCTCCCGCAACCCCTCAAAGTCCTCCGGGTAGAACGTGTTGGCCTCCCGGAAGGCCAGCGCCCGCCGATACAGGTCGGCCTGAATCGTCATCAGCATCTCCCGGACGGCGTCGCCCAGGCCGGCCAGCGGGACGGTGGTCTTCCCCTCCTTGCCGGGCCGGTCTCGCCGCGCCAGCACCACCTGCTCCCGCGCCACGTCCTGCGGACCGACCTCAATCCGCAGCGGCACCCCCCGCATCTCCCAGTCGTTGAACTTCCAGCCCGGCGAGAAGCCCTCCCGGTCGTCCACCTTCAGCCGGACCTCCGACTCCAGGGCCGCCCGCACGCGCCCGACGGCCTCCATCACCGCCGCCCGCTGCTCCTCATCCCGCCAGATGGGCACCACCACGACCTGGATGGGGGCCAGTTTGGGCGGCAGGATCAGCCCCTGGTCGTCGCCGTGAACCATCACCACCGCCCCGACCATCCGGGTGCTCATCCCCCAACTGGTCGTCCAGGCGTATTGCAACTCGTTGTTCTGGTCCAGAAACTTAATGTCAAACGCGCGGGCGAAGTTCTGCCCCAGAAAGTGGGACGTCCCCGCCTGGAGGGCCCGTTTATCCCCCATCATCGCCTCAATGGTGTAACTGGTCACCGCGCCGGCGAACCGCTCACTCTCGCTTTTGCGCCCCTTGATGACCGGGATGGCCGCGTCCTCAACGGTAAACTCGGCATAAATATCCAGAATCCGCAGGGTCTCCTCCAGCGCCTCCTCGGCAGTGGCGTGCGCCGTATGGCCCTCCTGCCAGAGGAACTCCGTCGTCCGCAGGAAGAGACGGGTGCGCATCTCCCAGCGGACCACGTTGGCCCACTGGTTGATGAGGATGGGCAGGTCCCGGTACGATTGCACCCATTTGGCGTACATATGGCCGATGATGGTCTCGGACGTGGGCCGGACGACCAGCGGCTCCTCCAGTTGTTCGCCGCCGCCGATGGTGACAATCGCCAGTTCGGGGGAGAAGCCCTTGACGTGCTCCGCCTCTTTCTGGATGAAACTGAGCGGGATAAAGAGCGGGAAGTAGGCGTTGACGTGGCCGGTGGCCTTGAAGCGCCGGTCCAGCCCCTCTTTGATGTTCTCCCAGAGGGCATAACCGTAGGGTTTGATGACCATACACCCCCGGACCGGCGCGTAGTCGGCCAGGTCGGCCATCTGGACGACATCGGTGTACCAGCGGGAATAGTCCACACTTCGGGGCGTCACTCTGGCTGGCATCGGTTCTCCTCCTTCTTCGGATTCCTCTTCAACAAACGGCGGCCCAGGCGGGCCAGACGGTGCAGGAGACGAGCCGAGTACCGGTCGGTGAAGTGGCGCGCTGCCTCCTCCGGCTGGACCTGGGGGCCGAACTGCTCGCGCAGGAAGTGCTGGTGGTCCATAATCCAGAGATACAGGTCGGCCTCGGTGCGGCCGGGAAAGTGCCTCAGGATGTCCTGTTCCCGGATGATGCGCACCAGCGGCATGTAGATGTTATCGTACCAATCGCAGACCGCTTCCTCTTCCGGGATGAACCGCCCCTGCTCCAGGCCCATAAAGTAGCGGTGGACGGCGATGTGCTCCAGCAGGCGCTCGTAGCCGCCGCCGATGGTGAAGCGGATGTCCTGCTCAGGCCGCAGTTCGTCCAGATGGGTGTGCTCCAGGAAGTCGGCGTACTCGCCGAGGACCTCCAGGTCGTCGGCGTCCACCGAGGCCTCCACCGGCACGCGCGTGCGGGCTTCTATGACCTCCGCCTCAATGAACTCCTGCCCCCGGTCGCGGGCGACGGAGACGCGATGATTGCCGTCCAGCACAAAATAGGCATCGCCGACCTTGTAGAGTTTCACCGGCGGCAGGCTGACGTCATCGTAGAACGCCCGGCTGATGGAGCGCCAGCGGTGAACGGTATGGGATTGTGTGGGCAGGAAGGCACGATCAAAATCCCGGTACCGGTCCACACTCCCCACAATCTGGTCCAGCGGCACCGTCTGGATACCCCGATAGACCTGCCCGCTCAGATGCAGGTGGTCCTTGACATCCTGCCAGGAGAGCAGGCGGTTGGGTCGTCCGCTCAGCGCGGCCCAGATGTCCCGCAGGAAGGCCCGGAAGCGGGCCTCCTGGAAGTCCATCAGGGTCTCCACGTCGCTCATGGAATCTCCCACTCCAGGACGGCCAGCGGGTAGACGTTGACCACCAGCGTCTCCCCGTAGCGGGTGCGGGTGGTCTGGGGCTTGTAGACGTGTTTATGGCCGTGGAGCAGATAGCGGGGACGGAAGCGCTCCATCAGCCATCGGAAGACGGCAAATCCCCGGTGCGGTGGGTCCACGTCGTTATGGATGCCCAGAGGTGGGGCGTGGGTCACCAGGATGTCCAGATACCGCCCGTACCGCAGCCGGTTGAGCAAAAGCGCCGGGAGCAGGCGAGCAACCTTCCAGCGCATTTCCACCTCGCTGTACTGAAAAGGGGCATCGGGCCGGTAGCGGAGCGCGCCTTCCAGCCCCGCCAGCAGGAGCGGGCCGACCCGCGCGGTGTGGCCGTCCAGGTTGATCCAGCCGCGCGGCCCGGTCAGCAATTCCCCCCGGCCCAGGTCTTCCGGCAGGTCATGATTGCCGTGGACGTAGAAGGCGGGGACGTTCAGCATGGTGACCACGTATTCCAGGTAGGAATAAGGCAGGTCGCCGCAGGAGAGGAGCAGGTCCACATCCCCGAACCGCTCCCGAACGTCGGCGCTGTAAATGGACTCCACCACCTGGTCGCTGAGGGCCAGAATCTTCACCTGCCTCACTCCCACTTCCGGGTATAAATGGTCATCATCTCCCCTTAAAAAAACCAGCCTCCGGGTCTGGAGGCTGGCTGGTATATCCTGGGACGAGAGGGCCGGCCCAGCGCGCCTGACCAGACCGTCAGGTCTGGTTCTCAGGGGCCGGCGGGCTGGGCAGACGAACCGTATCCATCGGGCTCTCTCCGGAAGGTTGGTCATAGTATACAATGAAATAGGGAGATTGTCAATCCGCTTTGCGATTACCTTCTGCAGTCGGAATGGGCAGATGAAAAAGGCGGGCCGCGTTCTCCGCAGTGATGCGGGCGACCTCTTCGGCAGACATCCCCCGCGCCCGCGCCACTGCCCCGGCGACGTACCAGACGTAGGACGGCTCATTGCGGCGGCCCCGGTACGGCTCCGGGGTGAGGTACGGGCAATCCGTCTCCACCAGCAGGTGGTCCAGCGGGACGGTCGCGGCGACGGTCTGCAGGCGGGGCGCATGGGCATAGGTGACCGGGCCGGAGAGGCCAATGAAGAAGCCCATCGCCAGCACTTCCTCCAGATGCTCCGGCCCGCCGGAGTAGGAGTGCAGAACCCCGCGACCGCTCCAGCCCCGCAGGATTGCCAGTGTGTCCGCCCACGCGTCCCGGCAGTGGATGACCACCGGCAACCCCAACTCCGCCGCCAACGCCAACTGGTCGGCGAAGGCCTGCCGTTGTACCGGCCGGGGGGAGAGGTCGCGGTAGTAGTCCAGCCCGATCTCGCCGATGGCCACCACTTTGGGGTAGCAGGCCAGGGCGCGCAGTTCTTCCAGCACGGCGGGGGTCAGCGTCCGGGCATCGTGGGGATGGACGCCCACGGCAGCGTAGATGAAGTCGTACCGGTCGGCCAGCGCCACCGAGGCGCGGCTGGATTCCAGGTCGGTTCCCACATTCAGGATGGCGACCATCCCCACCGCTCGCGCCCGCGTAATTACCGCCTCGCGGTCGGGGTCAAAGGGAGAAAAGTCCAGATGAGCATGAGAATCTATCACCATAAAGATGCCAGTTTCTCAAAATATTTTTCCAATTGAGCCAGTTCGCTATCCAGGTTGGTTAATTCAATGTACTCCTCCCAGGTCGGATGCTCGGCGACCTCTCCGCTTTCTATCCTGGCCCGCAGTTCTTCTGCCGACCTGACTCTGTAGCGGGATAAAATCTCAAAGCGCTCGGCCATCAGGAGCCTCTTCCGTTCCCGTAGATAGGAAAGGAAACCTTCCCTCACCAGGTCGTATTCGGGAATTCCCAACCTTTCAGAAACTTCTTTTATCACCACCGATGTCTCCATACTTGCCCCCCTTCAGGTAATGCATTTCATCTCATACACCCGCCAGTCTTCGCCCCTCCTCCAGCAACGGGCGGACGCGGGATTCATCCGTGGTCTCGCAGTAGATGCGGATGAGGGGTTCGGTGCCGGAGAAGCGCAGCAGAAGCCAGCCCCCGTCCTCCAGGTAGTACTTGTAGCCATCGTAGGTGAGGATGTCGGTGACGCGCAGGCCCAGGATGGAGTCCGGACGGGCCGCGTCCAGCCGGGCCTTGATCTCCTCCCGCCGCGCCGCCGGGAAGGTGATGTCCAGACGGCTGTAGTAGTACGAAGCCCCCAGTTTCCGGTACAGTTCGGCCAGCAACTGAGAGGGCCGTTTCCCCGTCCGCACCATCAGGTCCAGGAAATACAGGTTCCCCAGGATGCCGTCCCGTTCGGGGATGTTGCCCCGGAACGCGTAGCCGCCGCTCTCCTCCCCGCCGATCATCGCGTCCGTCTCCAGCATTTTTGGAGCGACGTACTTGAACCCCACGCCCACCTGGTGGACCGGCACGCCGTAGATTTCCCCCAGTTTCTCCAGCATGGAGGTCGTGGAGAGGGTCTTAACGATGGCCCCGCGCTCGCCGCGCACCTCCAGCAGGTAGTAGGCCAGGAGAGCGTAGACCTGTAACTGGTTGATGAATTGCCCGTTCTCATCGCCGATGCCCATCCGGTCGGCGTCGCCGTCCAGAATGACGCAGACGTCGGCGTCCAGTTCGGTCGTCCTCGCCAGCGCGACGTCCACATTGGGCGGGATGGGCTCCGGGCGGGTCATCTCCGGGAAGAGGGGGTTGGGAACGTTATGGATTTCCACAACGCGAGTACGGCCTCCGGCCAGAAGGCGCGGGAACCAGCCGATGCCGTTGCCCCACATCGGCTCCACCAGAATGAACAGCCCCGCGTCCTTGATGCGCCCGATGTCCACCAGGCGGGAGATGTGGGCGATGTAGGCCGGGGCCGGGTCCCAGACGACGATGCGCCCCTTCTCCTGAGCCTCGGCGAAATCCATCCGGCGCACGCCCTCTACGGGCGGGATGGCGGCCTCTATCTCCCGCAGGCCGTCCGGGGCGATGGCCGCCCCGTGCTCATCCCGTACCTTAAAGCCGTTGTCGGAGGGCGGATTGTGGCTGGCGGTGATGTTGATGGCCCCAGCGGCCTTCCGCTCCACGACGGAGAAGGAGATAACCGGCGTTGGGGTCGGGCCGTCCGTCAGCCAGACGCGATGGCCGTTGGCGGCCATGACCTCGGCGGCGGCAATGGCGAAGTCGCGCGAGGCAAAGCGCCGGTCGTGGCCGATGACGATGTCGCCGTCCCCTTTGCCGTGGGCCGCCAGATAATCGGCAAACCCCTGCGCGCAGCGGCGGACGTTATCAAATGTAAAGTCTTCGGCAATTTTTCCTCGCCAGCCGTCGGTACCGAACTGGATGACGGTCATCGTGCACACCTCCTGATGGGATCATTCACGGGTGATGGTCGCTCCCATTTCCCGCGCCACCCGTCGCCCCAGTTCCACCGCGTAGTTGGTGCCCCGGTCCCAGGGATAGACCTGGCTCATGTTCGCCATCCACAGGCCCGGCAGCGGCGTCCGGAGCGGCGGGATGTTGCGGGAGTGGTGGAGCATCGGCACCGGCTGGGCGTAGGGTTCGGCGAACATCCAGAACGCGCACACCCATTCGGGGCGAAAGTCGGGTCGGATGCGCTCCAGGCCGGGCCAATAGTGCTCCAGCAACGTCTCTTTGTCCATCCCGAAAATCGGGTGGTCGGGCGGGAGATAGTCTCCGCAGTAAACGATATGGTCGCCCCCGTAGTGCTCCGGGGAGATGTAGTTGGTATGTTCCACCAGTCCCATAAAGGGAAACTCGTCCCCTTTGGGCAGGTTGATCCAGTAGTGGCCGTGGGTCAGCGGCCGGTCCAGGGCCAGAATCAGGGTGACCGCGCCCATCGCCTTCAGCGCGCGCAGGCGGGCCGCGTAGTCGGCAGGGAGGTCGGGGGCCATATCGGCCAGCGCCGACGGCGCACAGGTGGCGATGACGGCCTCATGGGTCGCCCAGCCGCCCGCATACTCCACCGTCCAGCGGTCTTCCTGAAACCGCAGGCGGCGGATGGGTGCATTCAGCAGGACGCGCCCCCCCTGCTGGCGGACCCGTTCGGTCAGCACGTCCACAAATCCCTGGAAGCCGCCGATGAAGTACCCCAGCCGGGGGGTGCGCTTGTGCAGGCGGGCCCAGAACCAGGCCATGTTGACGTTCCGGTACTCCTCCTCGCCGAATTTACTGATGAGGAGGGGCTTCCAGAGGATTTCGTAGGCGCGGGGGCCGACGGCGCGTCGGGTCCACTCCTCCGCAGTGACCGCCTCCAGGGGCTCCCAGCGGCGCAGCAGGCGCAGGTAGAGGGTGACCAGCCCCACCCGCAGGCGGTCGTGAAAGGGGAGCGGGGTGAACCGCAACACCCGGATGGGGCTGTCAAAGGGATAGATGCGCCCCCGGTGGTAGATGGATGTGGTCGGGCGGGGAAAGAAAAGCCGGTCGGCAACCCCCAGTTCCCGGATGAGGGTGATGGCTTCCCGGTCGGATGCGAACCAGTGGTGGTAGAACCGCTCCAGGGGCCATTCCCAGCGCTCATCCTGGAAGCCCGCCGCCAGCCCTCCGGCGTAGGGCCGGGCCTCGTAGACGGTCACCCGATGGCCCGTGCGGGTCAGGTCATACGCGGCCGTGAGACCGGTGATACCAGCACCGATGATGGCGATGTCCATTTGCACATCCTGGAAAAATATGCCCTATGCCCCAGCAACCCTTGCCCCGAACTCTCCATCCCGCACCCGGACCCGCAGTGCGTCCCCGACCGCGACCTGGTCGGGGGAGCGGACGATGAGGCCGTCGGCGGCGCGCCGGACGATGGCGTAGCCTCGCTCCAGGGTGGCCAGCGGGCTGACCCCCTCCAGCCGACCTGTCAGCCCCGCCAGCCGCTCCCGCCGGACGGCAACCTGATGCCGGATGGCCCGTCCGGCCCGCTCCGTCAGGTCGTCCAGCCGCTGACGGGTCTGGGTCAGCCGCAGGGCCGGAGAGAGACGGCGCAGCACCCGCACCTGCTCCTGGACATGCCCCCGCCGCCGGGCCAGGTCGGCCTCCAGCGCCCGGACCAGGCGAGCCCGCAGCATACGCACCTGCTGGGCCAGTTCCGCCCGGTCGGGGGTGGCAATCTCCGCCGCGGCCGACGGGGTGGGCGCGCGGCGGTCGGCGGCGAAATCGGCCAGGCTGACATCCGTCTCGTGCCCCACCCCACAGACCACCGGGATGCGGGAGGCAGCCACCGCCCGGGCCACCATCTCGCTGTTGAAGGCCCACAGCTCCTCCAGCGAACCCCCGCCCCGGGCCAGCAGGATAACATCTATATCGTCGCGGGCGTTCAGAGCATGCAGCGCGGCCACAATCTGCGGTGGCGCCTCCTCGCCCTGCACCAGCGTCGGGGCCAGGACCACCTCCGCCAGCGGGTAGCGCCGGGAGAGGATGTGAAGGATGTCCCGCAGGGCAGCCGCGTCGGGAGAAGTGACGACACCGATGCGGCGCGGGAAACGGGGAAGGGGACGCTTCCGTTCGGGCGCAAAGAGCCCCTCGGCCTCCAGCCGTGCCCGTAACCGCTCGTACTCCTGGTAGAGCCAGCCCAATCCCAGCGGCTCCAGTTGGTCCACGTAGAGTTGCAGGTCGCCCCGTTGCTCGTAGACCCCCACCTTGCCATGGGCCAGCACCGAATCCCCGTTGGCGGGGAGCGTCCGCATCCCCCGCACCCGGTCCCGCCACATCACGCAGCGCAGTTCCGCCCCGGCGTCCTTCAGGGTGAAGTAGCAGTGTCCGGAGGCGACCTGCCGGAAGTTGGAGACCTCCCCCTCCACCCACACGTCCATCAGACGGGGGTCCGTCTCCACAGTGCTCCGGATGCGAGCCATTAACTGGCTGACCGTGTACGGCATCCGGTCCGCGACGGCGAACAGCGGAAGTTGTTCCAGCATAGTGGTGTTTAGTGTACATCAGCAGGGAGGAAATGGCAAGTGACAGGAGGTGGCGCATCTTCCCGGCCACCCGGGTGTTTTCGTTTGTGACGAATACACTCAGGGGGGATTGAGATGCCAGAAAGAGTTGTCGTCACCGGATTGGGGGCCGTCACGCCGCTGGGCAACGACGTCCCCACGCTGTGGGAGAATCTGCTGGCGGGCCGCAGCGGCGCCGGTCCCATCACCCAGTTTGACCCCACCGGCCTGGACGTGCGCATCGCCGCCGAGGTGAAGGATTTTGACCCCGTCGCGCTCTTCGGGGCCAAAGAGGCCCGCCGCCACGACCGCTTCGCTCTCTTCGCGCTGGAGGCCGCCCGCCAGGCCATCGCCGACGCCGGCCTCTCCCTGGACCGGGAGGACCGGGAGGCCATCGGCGTCCTCATCGGGACGGGCATCGGGGGCGCGCTCACGTTCCTGGAAAACCACGACGTCCTCCACCGCGCCGGCCCCCGGCGGGTGAGCCCGTTCATGATTCCGATGATGATGCCCAACGCGGCCTCCGCCGTCATCGCCATCACCTACGGCCTGCGGGGGCCCAACCTCTGCGTCTCCTCCGCCTGTGCGACGGGCGCCCACGCCACCGGCGAGGCCGCCAGCATCATCCGCCGGGGCGACGCGGAGGTGATGATCTGCGGCGGCAGCGAAGCCGTTATCCATCCCCTGGCGGTGGCGGGCTTTGCGCGGATGGGTGCGCTCTCCACCCGCAACGACGAGCCCCAGAAGGCCTCCCGCCCCTTTGACGCCGGCCGCGACGGCTTTCTCCTGGGGGAGGGGGCCGGCGTGCTGGTGCTGGAATCCCTGGAGCACGCCCTGGCCCGCGGCGCGCGCATCTACTGCGAACTGGCGGGCTACGGCGCCTCCTGCGACGCCTACCACATCGCCGCCCCGGAGGAGGCCGGGGAAGGGGCCGCGCTGGCCATGCGGCGCGCCCTGGCCGACGCGGGCCTCCCCCCGGAGGCCGTGGACTACATTAACGCTCACGGCACCAGCACCCCCCTCAACGACCGGATTGAGACCCAGGCCATCCGCGCCGTCTTCGGCCTCCACGCCGACCGCCTGGCGGTCAGTTCCACCAAGTCTATGATCGGCCACCTGATGGGCGCGGCGGGGGCGGTGGAGGCCATCGCCTGCGTCAAGAGCCTGGAGACGGGTTGGGTCCACCCCACCATCAACTACGAGACCCCCGACCCGGAGTGCGACCTGGACTACGTCCCCAACCAGGCCCGTCGCCTGGAGCCGCGGGTGGTCCTCTCCAACTCCTTCGGGTTCGGGGGACACAACGGGTGCCTCATCTTCCGCCGCTGGGAGGGAGACTGATGCCGCGCGCCCACATCGTCGGCTGGGGGAAATACGTTCCCCAGCGCGTCCTGACCAACGACGACCTCTCCCGGATGGTGGACACATCCGACGAGTGGATTGTCGCCCGCACCGGCATCCGGGAGCGGCATCTGGCGGGGGAGGGGGAGACCACGGCCACGATGGCCGTTCAGGCCGCGCGCCGGGCGCTGGACGGGGCCGGCATCGGGCCGGAGAAGGTGGATCTGATCATTGTCGCCACCGCGACGCCGGACTACTTCTTCCCGGCCACCGCCTGCCTGGTGCAGGACGCGCTGGGGGCCACCCGCGCCGGAGCCTTTGACCTGGCCGCCGGATGCACGGGCTTCGTCTACGCCCTGGGCGTCGCCGCGGCGATGATAGAATCCGGCGCCGTCCGGACCGCGCTGGTCATTGGCGCCGAGACCCTCTCCCGCATCACCGACTGGACCGACCGCAATACCTGCGTCCTCTTCGGCGACGGGGCGGGCGCGGTCGTCCTGCAGGCCGGCCCCGAGGACGGCGGGGTCCTGGCCACCGTCCTGGGCGCCGACGGCTCCGGCAGCGACCTGCTGATGCTTCCGGCGGGCGGGAGCCGCCACCCGGCGTCCCACCAGACCGTCGCCGAACGGATGCACTTCATCAAGATGCAGGGCCGGGACGTCTTCAAGTTCGCCGTCCGGGTCATCCCTGCCGCCACCCGGGAGGTGCTCCGCCGGGCCGGGCTCTCCGTGGACGACGTCACCCTGCTCATCCCCCATCAGGCCAACGGGCGCATCATAGAGAGCGCCGTCCGGGACCTGAAAATCCCTCCGGAGAAGGTCTACAACAACCTGGAGCGGTACGGCAACACCTCGGCGGCGTCCATCCCCATTGCCCTCTGCGAGGCGGTGGAGGAGGGACGGCTGAAGATGGGGGACCTGGTCGTCTGTGTAGGATTCGGGGCCGGGCTGACCTGGGGCGCGGCCGCCCTCCGCTGGACGTACCCGCAACCGGCACCGGTCCCGGCCTGGCGGCAGTTCCTGCGGCGGCTGCGGTACGCCCTGGCCGCCCTGCGCTCCTGGCTGCGGCGGCTGTGGTGGAAGTTCTGGACGGGACGCGGATAAGCAACCATTTACCCATGCACCAATGTACCAATATACCAAGTACCAATATACCAAGTACCAATATACCAAGTACCAATGTACCAGCCACCCACATACCAGAAACTGGCAGAAATGGAGCAGGCGGCCCGCGCGGGCGGAGGGCCGGAACGGGTCCAGAAGCAACACGCGCAGGGGAAACTGACCGCGCGGGAGCGGCTGGAGGCGTTGCTGGACCCCGGCTCCTTCGTGGAACTGGACGCTTTCGTCACCCACCGGGCGACAGAGTTCGGCCTGGACCGGGAGCATCCCCTGGGCGACGGCGTCGTCACCGGTTGGGGGGAGATAGACGGGCGGAAGGTCTTCGTCTTCGCCCAGGACTTCACCGTCCTGGGCGGCTCCGTCGGCGAGGCCCACGGGCGGAAAATCTGCAAGGTGCTGGACCTGGCGCTGGAGAACGGCGCCCCCGTCATCGGCCTCAACGACTCCGGCGGCGCGCGCATCCAGGAGGGGGTGGACGCGCTGGCGGCCTACGGCGAAATCTTCTACCGCAACACCCTCGCCTCGGGCGTGATCCCGCAGATTTCGGTCATCATGGGGCCCTGCGCGGGGGGAGCCGTCTACTCCCCCGCCATCACCGACTTCACCGTGATGGTGGAAGGAACGGCGCGGATGTTCATCACCGGCCCGGACGTCATCCGTGCCGTGACCCACGAGGAGGTGACACCGGAGGAACTGGGCGGAGCGCGGGTCCACCTGACCACCAGCGGCGTCGCTCACTTCGTCGCGCCGGACGACCGGGCCGCGCTGGCACTGGTGCGCCGTCTCCTTTCCTACCTGCCGTCCAACAACGCCGAGGACCCGCCCTGTATCCCACCCACCGACCCGCCCGACCGGGCCGACCCGGAACTGGACACGCTGGTACCGGAGGACCCTGCCGCGCCGTACGATATGTACGAAGTCATCCGGCGGGTGGTGGACGACGGGGAGTTCCTGGAAGTCCAGGCCGGGTTTGCCCCCCACCTCATCGTCGGTTTTGCCCGGCTGGGAGGGCACCCGGTGGGCATCGTCGCCCAGCAACCGGCGGTCCTGGCGGGAGTGCTGGACATCAACGCCTCCGACAAGGGGGCCCGGTTCATCCGTTTCTGTGATGCCTTCAACATCCCCCTGGTCACTTTTGCCGACACCCCGGGCTTTCTGCCGGGCGTGGCGCAGGAGCACGGGGGGATCATCCGCCACGGGGCCAAAATGATCTACGCCTACGCCGAGGCGACCGTCCCCAAACTCTCCGTCATCACCCGCAAGGCCTACGGCGGCGCGTACATCGTGATGAGTTCCAAATCCCTGCGGGGGGACCTCTGCCTGGCCTGGCCGACGGCGGAAATCGCGGTGATGGGGCCGGAGGGGGCGGTGAACGTCGTCTTCCGGAAGGAGTTGACGGAGGCGGAGGACCCGGAGGCGGTCCGGCAGCGGCTGGTTCAGGAGTACCGGGAGCGGTTTGCCAACCCCTACGTGGCGGCGGGACGGGGGTACCTGGACGGGGTGATCCGTCCGTCCCAGACCCGGTACATGCTCATCCGGGGGCTGGAGATGCTGAAGGACAAGCGGGTGCGGCGGCCGCCGCGGAAGCACGGGAATATCCCGTTGTAGGTGAACTGCCTCACCCCTCCCCCTGTCCCCTCCCCTCTCCTGGCCTTCGCCAGGAGAGGGGAGGGGAGATTATGGGGGTTTGGGGGCGGCGGCTTCGCCGCCGCTCCCTCCATCTCCTCGCACTGCGGCGATCCCGGGAACCCTCATGCGGGGATTACGGCAAAATGCAAAAGGGCTTTACCCCAAATAGCCGGTAAACGGTGAAGTCGCGCCGATCAAGAGTAAAAACCAGGTTTGTATGAAGCCGCTCGCCCAGAGCCACCAGCGTGGCATCGGCAAAATCCATTGGCAAGTCACGGTATTTCTCCATTAACTCGCTGATCCGTCGGAGGTCAGGATAAGAGGGGATTAGCAGAAAAGCACCGCGAAGGAAGAATTCCAGACAAATGCGTTGCGCTTCAAAAGAGGGGCCAACCAGGTAAAGCGTCTCGGTCAGAACTGCTTCGGTTGTCACAATTGGCCCTGACCATTCTTCCAGAACCCTGACACATTCCGCATGGCGGGTCTCACTCCGATCCACCAGAGCCACAAATGCGCCTGTATCCAGCAAAAGTTCACCGGCCATCCCGAAGCCGCTGGAGGAGGTATTCGCGGTGGCGTTGTCCCAGGTCGGGTACCCCGCTCTCTATTTGTCCCAGGAGATCTCGCACTCGCTCTACAGGACGATCAACTGTGGGTACCACCAGAAATTCTTCCAGAGCCTGGCGGACCAGGTCGGAGCGATTCCGCTGCAGTTTCTTCGCCGCTCGTTCCAGACGGTTGGCCAGTTCTACGGGCAAACGCACCGTGAGTTGCACGCTCATCGCACCCTCCTGACAAAATTATAGCGCAATATCCCGCAACGTCAATAGCCCGTTCACCGTTCTCTGTGAAATTTCTGGCATATGATCAGAAAAGTCCTTGTTGCCAACCGTGGGGAGATTGCCGTCCGGATTCTGCGGACGTGTCGGGAGTTGGGGTTGGAGGCGGTGGCCGTCTACTCCGAGGCCGACCGGAACTCCTTCCACGTCCGCTACGCCGACGAGGCCTACTGCATCGGCCCGCCACCGGCGCGGGAGAGTTACCTTCGGGGCGACCACATCATAGAAGTGGCCCTGAAGGCCGGCACGCAGGCAGTCCATCCCGGCTACGGCTTCCTGGCCGAGTCGGCCGCCTTTGCCCGCGCCTGCGCGGAAGCGGGACTCATCTTCGTCGGGCCCCGGCCGGAGACGCTGGAACTTCTGGGGGATAAAGTGGCCGCGCGACGGGTGGCCCGACGGCTGGGCATCCCCGTCCTCCCCGGCACCGACCGCACGCTGGACGACCGGGACCTGCTGACAGCGGCGGACCGCATCGGGTACCCTGTGGTCCTCAAGGCCGCCGCCGGGGGCGGGGGCATCGGCATCCGGGTGGTCCGCTCGCGGGAGGAACTGGAAGCGGCCATCCCTCTGGCCCGCCGGGAGGCCCGCAACGCCTTCGGTGACGAGGGCCTCTATCTGGAGCGGCAGGTGGAACACGCCCGCCACATTGAGGTCCAGATTCTGGGCGACGGGCGCGGCCACGTGATCCACCTGGGGGAGCGGGAGTGCTCCATCCAGCGGCGTCAGCAGAAACTGGTGGAGGAAGCCCCCTCCCGTGCCCTGACCCCCAAACTGCGCAACCGGATCTGCCGTACCGCGGTCCTCCTGGCGCGCGCCGTCCACTACGTGGGCGCGGGAACGGTGGAGTTTCTGCTGGACCCGGAAGGTCGGTTCTATTTCATTGAGGTCAACCCGCGCCTGCAGGTGGAACATACCGTCACCGAGGCTATCACCGGGGTGGACATCGTCAAGGAGCAACTGCGCATCGCCGCCGGGCGGGAACTCCGCTACCGTCAGTGGGACATCCAGCCCCGCGGCTGGGCGCTGGAGTGCCGTATCCTGGCGGAAGACCCGCTGCGGGATTTCGCTCCGTCCGCCGGGCGCATCACCCGGCTGCGGGAGCCGGGCGGGCCCGGCATCCGGGTGGATAGCGGCATCTGCGAAGGGATGACCGTCACCCCCTACTACGACTCCCTCCTGGCCAAACTCATCGCCTGGGGTGAGACGCGCGGGGTGGCCATCGTCCGGATGCGGCGGGCCCTGGAGGAATACCAAATTCTCGGCGTGACGACCAACCTGGACCTGCACCGGGCACTGCTGGATAGCCTCCGCTTTTTCGGCGGGCAGTTCCACACTCGTTTCCTGGAGGAAGGGTTCACTCCGCCCCCGCCTGACGAAGAGGAATATCTGGCCGCCGCGCTGACTGCCGCCCTGGCCGACTGGCAGCGCCGGTCCGGCCGTCGGGAGGAGACAGTCAGCCGCTGGCGCCTCCTGGGCCGATGGGAGCAGTTGGGGATGTGAGGAAGCCGGTAGCAGGAAGCGGGAAGCAGGAGGCAGGGGACGGGAATACGGAACACGCAACACGGAGTGCGGGATGAAATACCGGGTTGAGGTGGAGGGGCGGACATTTGAGGTAGAAGTCCGGTCTGATGGGACGGTCTGGGTGAACGGACGGCCCATGCCGGTTGACGTGGAGGGACTGGAGGGTCCCTTCCTCTCGCTGCTGGTGGGCCATCGCTCCTACGAGGGGTGTGCGGAGATGACCGGCGAGGAATGTCGCGTCGTGGTGGAGGGCCGGAGTTATCAGGCCCGACTGGAAGCGCCCCGCCCTGCCCTGCCGGAGGTCGGCAGGCCCGACCGCAAGGAAGAGACCGAAGACCCATGCCGGATCACCGCCCCGCTACCAGGCGTACTGCTGGAGGTACGGGTTGCCGAGGGGCAGGCCGTGAAGGCCGGGACGGTAGTCGCAGTTATGGAGTCCATGAAAATGAATCTGGAACTGCGCGCGCCGCGAGACGGCGTCGTCGGTTCCCTGCGCGCCCGCCCCGGTCAGGAAGTGGCCCAGGGGGAAGTGCTGGCGGTGATCGGATAAAAAGTGTTCCTATCAGGTTGGAACGATATACACCTCCCGCCGGTACGGCTTCACCTGCTCCGCCACCTGCTCCTTCATGATGTGCCCGGAGACGTGCATCAGCGTGTCGTTGAAGTCGGGGTCTTTGGTCATCCCGGCCAGGCAGGGATAATGGTGGTGGAGCATCCCGGCCTCAAACTCCGCCTCTTCCACCGGAACGCCCACCAGCCCCTGGGCCACGAAGCGGGCACACCCGCAGACGGCATCCCGCACCACCTCCACCTCTGTAAGGGTGCGGGTCTCGGGGTCCACCGTAACCCGCAACTCCGGCCGTCCAAAGTAGCGGGCAAATTCGGCGATGAACGGGTCGCTGTACTCCGTCTGATAGCGGCGGACGTTGTAGTGGGTTTCGGTCAGGGAGCAGAGGGGCTTGGGGGTGACACAGGTCACCCCCACCTCTGCCAGCCAGCCCCGTAGTTGGCGCGCCAGGCCGCGCGGCAGCCACTCCTCCCGGTCCACCGGCGCGATGACGGCCTTCGCCCCCGTCCGCTTCACCACCTCCGGCACCAACTCCGCCACCCCCGGATGCTCCCCGAAAGCCAGCACCAGGTCGGCCGGGGGGAGGTCATCGGGCAGGTAGTCCTCCGGATAGTCAATGACCAGCGGGTAGGTCGCCGGTGCCTTCCAGACATGAATCGCCCAGTCGGCCGGCGCGTGGGCACGGATGTTCTCCACATGCCGCTGGCCGTATTCGCCTGTGATGATGGCCAGGATGCGCATCATGCCTCCTTACAGGGGCGTGTCTCTCTACGCCGGGGTCTCATCCAGCAGCCGCCGCTCCCCCTCCAGCGCGCGGATGTCGGTGACGTCCTGGACAACCTCCAGGGCCCCCCGGTATGCGCCCTGCTCGTCCCACAGGGGGAAGTAGCGGATGTGGATGAACCGTCCCCGCATCTGAATCCAGAACTCCGCCACGTCCCGCCTCCCCGCCCGGAAGTCATCCAGGATGCGCTGAACCCGATGCAAACTGGCAGGCGGATGGCACTTCTGGAGCTTGCGGCCGATCACCGCCGGGGGCCGCAGGAAGGTCCGCTCCCGGGGCCGGTTGAAGTAACGGACGGTATCGTTCTCGTCCACGTAGGTGACCTCCACCGGGAGCGCGTTCAGGATGAGGTTGACCTCCTCAGGGGAGAGGGTGCCGGTATCCAGGTGTAACAGGACGCTGGCCAGGGCGCGGGCCTCCGGGGGCGGGACCGGAGCAACCTGCTCCGGGACGACCGCCGTCATCTCCGGTGCGACCGCCGGAACCCCTCCCGGCGGCCACTGGTTCCCCGGCTCCACATACGCGTAGCCGATCTCCCCTTCCTGGGCGCGGATGGCCCGCCAGTCCTCCTCCGTCAGCAGTTGCAGAGAGGTGGGGAACAGGATGTTCTCCTCTTTGTAAAACATTTCCCGGATGGCCGTTGCCATCGGTCGGAAGACACCCTCTATCCGTACCCGGAAGTCCTCCACATCCTCCCCTGGGCCCGCCTCCAGCAGCGCGGCGAGCGCCTTCCAGCCGCCCCGGATGTCGTCGTGGATGGCCCACATCACCGTAGACGGGCCGGGGAAGCCCTTCCGCTCCAGGTACGGGAACAGGAAGTGCTCCTTGCGGCGGTAGTGCTTCTCGTACTCCCGCATCTCCGCCAGACGCTGCCGGGCTTCTTCCAGGCGGGCAGGGTCGGCGGGGGCCTCCAGGAGTGCTTCTATCGCTTCCTGGAGACGGTCCAGCACCTCCGCCGCCGCCTGGTTCTCCGCCCGGAAGGTATGGATGGGATGGCCGGGGATGGTTTCTGGCTTCTGCTGGACCTCCAGCGACTCCCGGAAGACAGCGACGTGGACGTCGCAGAGCCGCTTGATCTCCATCTCGGGAAGGCCCTCGTCTATCAGGGCCTGCTCTATCTCGGCGATCTCCGTGGGCCCCACGTCCCGCAGGAGCGCGGCGAACTCTGCTTTGACCTCGTCCACACTGCGGCCTTCATGCAACTGGCGGATGATGTTCTTCAGTATCTCCTTGCGCTTTGCCCGATTGTTGATGTATTCGCTCATTGGGACTCCTCCTATGCAAGCATTGAAGTTTGGCCCTTTTCAGGCCTGTGCAGAGGGTGTATCCCAAAATTGTCGGGCAACTCCGATGCGTGTTTTTAACCTCACCCCACCCCCCTGCCCCCTCCCCTCTCCCGCTCGCCGGACAGCGGCGGGAAAGGGGAGGGGGTAGGAAGAGGGGGGGTGCGGCAGCGGCCGAAGGCCGCTGCCGCAAAACCCCCTTCTTCAATCCCCCTCTCCCCCGGCCGGAGGCCAGGGGGTGAGGGGGAAAGAAACGCCCCCGTCCAGGCGGGACACTTAGGAGGGGCGCTTTAGCGCCCCTGGTTTTGTGAGCCGGACGGTTTACCGTTCGGCGGGCGGGCCGCCGTAAAACTTTTTCGGGGGCAAACATGACTACTTGGAAACTGGAGAAATGTCGTCTTGACACGCCAACTGTCTGCGGATATAATCCGGATTGACGGACAAAATTCATTTTGTCATACAAATGGAGGTGATGCGTATGTTTTCCACTCTGATCACCATCGGTCGCAGGGGACAGATCGTCATCCCGGCATCGGTTCGGCGGCGGCTGGGCATCCGCCCCGGTGACCGCCTGACCCTCATTCAATCCGGCGACCAGATCGTCCTCCGCCCTCTGGAGGGCACCCTCCTGGACCTGCGCGGCAGCGTCCCGGTGAGCGGAGCCCAGGACTTCTCCTCCATCCGCCGGCAGGTCATCACCCAGCATGCCCGGACGTTAGTGGAAGATGAAGCGTGAACGTTTCTTCGCCGACACGAACCTTTTCCTCCGGTATCTGACCAACGACGTTCCCGAGCAAGCGGATGCGGCGGAGCGATTATTCCGTCGCGCCGCGGCGGGTGAGATCACCCTTGTTCTCAACGGGATGGTCATCGCAGAAATGGTATGGGTACTGGAGACCTTCTATCGCCTCCCTCGCGCGGAGATTCAGGACAAAATCCTGAAGACTCTCGCCACTCCTGGTCTGGAAGTGCCGGATAGGGTTATGATCACACGAGCCATCCTCTGGTATGCTGAAAGAAACGTTGATTTCATAGACGCGTATAATGCGGCCTGGATGTTAACGTATAACCTCACTACCGTCTACACATTTGACCAGAAACACTTTTCACGCCTGGATGAGGTCGTGGCACTGGTGCCGACGAAGTAATTCTCCGACCACAAACGCCGCCACGCCCAGCAGGAAGAGACCGACGCCAGCATCTACGGCCAAAAGGACGGCCCGCGCCGGCTCCGTCCCCGGTTGCCGGAACAGGTAGAACTGAACCGCCCCAAACGCCACCGTAGAGCCTATCAGGACTCCCCACCCGACCAGTTGTCGCCATAGCCCCCGCATTCCCAGATGGTCGGCCACCAGCAGCAGCCCCACCGCCGCCGAGAGGGTCGCCAGGACGTGCCAGTGGCCCACAGCGAAGGCCCGCTCCCAGGCCGGGTCCCCCGCCCGCACCGTCTCCAGGTTGACAGCCACCCAGATACCAGGAACGGTCACCACCAGGTTGACGAAGAGCAGGTGGAAGAGCATCCCGAAGCGGACGGGGTCGGCAAACAGGGCGCGGAACGGGGAGCGGTTCGGTTGTTCCCGGATCAGGCCCCGCATCCCGTAGAGGGCGACGATGGCGGCCCCCGCCAGCAGGATGACGGCCCCCACGTTGATGACTTTGTGGGCGCCCTCCACGACCATCACGCTCCAGGTGGCGAAGGTGATGACGGTGGTCCCGGCGAGGGTCAACCCCATTGCCCAGCGGTAGGCCTTTCCGCCGATCCCCACCCGTCGGGCCACCAGAAGCAGGAGTGCCACGTCCACCAGCGTGAGCATGATGTGCAGGTGGGCGATGATGGCCCGCTGGAAGAGGTCGTGCTCGGTCCGCAGGACGTCTTCGGCCAGAAAGGCCTCAAAGCCCTGGCCGAAGTGGGCACCGACCGCCCCGCCGATGACTGCCGAGATGAGAGTGTAGAGAGCCATCAGCCAGAAGGCCCAGCGCTCCAGCCGACGGTCGGCCGGGGCGCGCCAGGGGGAGAGCCCCCACCAGAGGACGACGCCCGCGTAGAAGGTGAGGCTCAGACCCACCAGGAAGAGGCCGTGGGCAATCCAGCCAGCCCGCAGGTAGGCGAAACTCAGCCCGCCCACGCTGGTCAGGAGATAGCCCGCGGTGATGGCAGGCCGGACCAACTGGGGGATGAGCGGCTCAAAGGGGAGCGCGTCCAGGATCAGGTAGACCAGCGCGGCGACGAAGGGGACGGCCAGGGAGTGATAGAGCATCACAATGCGGCCCACCCGCCCGGCCTCGTCCAGCCCCAGCCGTTCTGTCAGCCCCAGCCCGGCCAGGGGGCCGGTGGCGGAGAGCGGGCTCAGCGCCACCACCAGGGCCGCTTCCCACAGGGTGACGAAAAACAGCAAGAACCGGTTGGTGAAGTGACGACTGGAAGACATGGGGGATCTCCGTATATTGCGCACCCCATATTGCGTGTTGAGGGGGCCGGACACCCCCTTCTCACCTTATGCCGTGGCCTCAGCAGGCCGTTTCTGTTCCACCACCAGGCCGAGGATTGACTTCGGGCCCAGCGTGGCGATGATGTTGACCAGGAAGGCCAGGAAGCCGATAGCCATCAGGATGCCACCCACCCACGCGACGTTCAGGAAAGGCTGGTAGGGGTTGGGCTGCGGATAGAGCATCCGCCGCAGCATTCCCTGCGACCCGGCCATCCCCATCACGTAGGTCATCAGCACCGAGCCGACCATCCAGAACCAGAAGTGGGCCAGGGTCAGAGCACGGCTGCGGATCTCCTTGCCGGTGAGCATCGGCACCAGCGCGTAGATAACGGCGAAGAGAAGGCTACTGAGGCCGGTCAAGAGCATCGTGTGGGCGTGGGTCATAATCACCCACTGGGTATTGTGGAGCACCACGTTGAGACCGATGTTGGCCTGGACGAGCCCCGCTGCGCCTCCTATAATGAAGCCAAAGATGGAGCCCAGGACAAAGATCAGCGGCGGGGTAAATTTGACCGGCCGGGCCATCCAGATCGTCATCAGTGAGGCGAAGATCGTCAGTCCCATGGTGAAGAACTCGCCCCAGGTGATGATCTGGCCCGAAAGCAGCCGCATCCAGAACGGCTGCACCTGGTCACCCAGCAGGTGATGACTCCAGACGCCCAGGGAGACCAGCAAGTCCACCATAATGACCGTCCGCACCACCGACTCGCCGTACAGCCGGCGGCCCACCAGAAGGGGAATGAGCAGATACCAGACCCCGGCGGTGTAGATGAGGACGTTCCCGTCAGCGACCATGTCCAGTCCCCACCAGAACCAGTTCTTGTAGACCAGGGCGTCTACTGCCATCGGGTTGAGGGGATGGCCGAGGAGGGTGGCGATCCCGTACACCAGAATCAGTCCCCCGGCCGTCAGCAGGACGATGGCGTTGATGACGGTGTCCACCGAACCCCGCGCCATGGCAACGATGAAGACCGGCAGGCCGTTGTAGTCCAGGTTCGGTGCATTTTTGTCCTCTTTGCCCAGCCACTTCATCAGGCGGGAGATACCGAAGGCAGCCCGCAGGAACTGCCAGATAGTGTAGAACTCGGTGTTCCACTTAAAAATAAAAATAATAAAGATGTTGAAGGAGAAGAGCAGGATGTTGACCATGATGGCCGCCGCGCCGATGGTGAAGGGGATCGTTCCCACCAGCGGCACCCGGTCAAAGGAGACCGGTAGAGGCCAGTAGAGGGTGTAGAGGGCATTGAAGAGGCCAAAGAAACCGGAGAGCCAGCAGAGAAGGACACCCCCCGTCTGCAGCCAGAAGTTGACCGGGACCAGTTTCTTGTGACGGACCTCTTTCTTCAAGAGGTAGGGGACGAGGAAGTAGAAGGCCCCCATCACCGCCATGTAGGCGAACCCGTAGATACCGACGACGGGATGGACGGTCATCATGCCGTAGAACAACTCGGCCGGGGTTGGTTCGCGGGTGGTGATGCGGATGGCGTTGAGGGTTTGCTCAAACCGCGCCAGCGCCTCCGGGGCCGCCAACTGGGTCCGCATCAGGATGCCCTCAAGGCCGGTCATCGCCAGGAAGATGAGGGCCACAACGGCAAAGCGCAGGGTCCATTTTTCAATCCAACCCAGGGGCTTCATCGGGTCACCTCCTATGGTACGACCTGGATGGCATCGGCGATGAACATTTCCGGATGGCGTGGTCCGGAGTATTCGGTGGAGCGGACGTCGTAGAACCCTGGTTCATCAAAGCGCCACACCATGCGGTTTTCGTGCCCCGGAACCACCTGCATCTGGAATACCATCCGGCCTTCTTTGTTGAAGACGCCGAAGCCGTAGGTTACATCCTGGCTGGTGGCGACGAACTCCACGAACTCCCCCACTTTCACCCGGATGCCCTCCGGCGGCAGGTGAATGTTGTAGTTTTCAAAGTCAATGTGGAACCGCGCCTGAGGCGTGGGCCGGTCCCAGAGCATCCACTTCTGCCAGGGCACCAG
Source organism: Thermoflexales bacterium (assembly GCA_037445395.1). Taxonomy (GTDB): domain Bacteria; phylum Chloroflexota; class Anaerolineae; order B4-G1; family DUEL01; genus SpSt-77. Next base: position 4,378 of record JBBIKR010000031.1, on the reverse strand, counting down.
CGGGGAGAGGGTGATCGCGTTGACCAGCAGAAAGACGGCCACCAGAATTCCCAGCCAGATGCGCTCCTCCCGGTCCATGCTACCCTCCTTTCTGCCGTACTCTGGCAGCGAAATAGAGCATGAAGAGGATCACCGCGACGACGAAGGCTGTGTAGGCCCACCAGATGGTTTCGGCGATATACATGGGACTTCCTCCTTTCTGGGAATCGGTTGATAAACTGAGGCGTCCGGCCCCTACCTCCCTCTACAAACACAGTTCCCCGGCGCATTCCGGCGCGCATTCGTAGGAGATAGCGCTGTGGGTGGGGAAGAGGAGCGCCAGCAGCCAGTTCAGCGCTACCCGCAATCGGTTTTGCCAGCCGATGAGCCGCAGCAGGTAGTAGAATTTCCACATCGCCCATGCGGGAAGACCCCGCAGGTGACGGCCGAACGGGTCGGCCACTCCGGAGAACCGCCCCAGGGAGACCAGGTCGCCGATGTAGGTGAAGTTGAAGGGGCGGGGTATGCCGCCCTGCAGGCCGGCGACGATGTTGGCCGCCGCGACCGGCGCCTGTCGGTAGGCAACCTGCGCCGTGGGCGGGTAGACTTCTCCGGTCTCCGGATGCCGCGCATAGGCGGCGTCCCCCAGCACATAGACGCTCTCCATCCCCGGCACCCGCAAATAGGCATCCACCACCACCCGACCTGTGCGGTCCTTTTCCAGCGGCAGTGCCTGCACGACCGGGTGGGCCTGTACCCCGGCGGCCCAGATCACCGTGTCGGTCGGCAACGGTGGGCGTCCGTCGGCAAAGACCAGCCCCTCATCCGTCCAACCCTGGACGCGGGTGTTGAGCAGAACCTCAATCCCCATCCGCTTCATCCGTTGCAGGGCCGTGCGGGAGAGGGTGCGGTCCATCTGCGGCAGGACCCGGTCCTGGAGTTCCACCAGCACGGTCCGCACCTCCTCCGGCGGGATGGTGCTGTACTGCTCTTCCCGCAGGTGGAGCAGGAACTCCCGCAGTTCGGTCACCGTCTCCACACCGGTGCAGCCACCACCGACGACGGTGAAGGTCAGCAACTTGCGCCGCCGCTCCGGATTCCGCTCGCGGGTGGCCGCCTCAAACCGGTTGATGACATGGCAGCGCAACCGTTCGGCGTCGCGGGCCGATTTGATCTCCAGCGCCCGCCCCCGGAATCCCTCCAGCCCGTAGAAGTTGGTCACCGAACCCAGCGCGATGACCAGGATATCGTAGTCCATCGCGAGGCAGCACAACTGTACCCGCTGGTGTTCCAGGTCAATGCCGTCCACGCGGGCGCGGAGGAAATGGACCCGGCTCCCGCGCAGGAGGCGACGGATCGGGGTCATGATCAGGCCGGGATGGATCACCCCGCTGGCCGCCTCGTGCAACAGGGGCGTGAACAGATGGAAGTGGTTCTGGTCCACCAGTGTGATGTCCACGGGTGCATCCCGGTCCAGCAGGCGGTCCAGGTGAAGAGCAGTGTAGAGGCCAGCAAACCCCGCCCCCAGAATGAGGACATGCTTTCGGGAATGGTTCTTCTCTACCATTCTTCTTTCCATGCTCCGATGACCAGGTTGGGACTTTCCTCCGGCCGGAAGGGGGCACCCTGCATATTGCCCCAGATGGTGATGCGGGAAAAACCCACCTGCTCCAGCGCGGCCACCAGTTCCGCCCGCCGCAGGGGCCAGAGGCGGGTGGACATCACCCGCTGTTCCCAGGGGCCCTGCCCGGCCCGATGGAGGGAGATGATGTTGAACGTCAGCAGGCCGTCGGGGTCAAAGTCGTAGAAGCGCAGGAAGAGCCACTCCTGCTCACCTTCCCGGTGGGCCTGGGGTTCCATCCACCGTTGCCGGTGGGTCAGGATGCGGTCGTAGTTCAGATTTTGCAGGAGCAGAACCCCTCCGGGCCGGAGGCAGGCAGCGAAGTCGGCCAGGGCCTGGTGCAATTCCTGCGGCGTCCGGACGTGGGGCAGGGAGTTGCCCAGGCAGAGGATGGCGTCAAAGGTTTCCCGCTCCCCCAGGATTTGGGCCAGTTCCCCGAACCCCGCCACATCAAATCGGGCCGCCACTCCGGCCGCGGCCGCGCTGGCCCGTGCCCGCGCGATCATCCCGGCGCTGGCGTCGGCCCCGACGACCTCGTAGCCCCGACGGGCCAGCGCCACGGCGTGCATCCCCGTCCCGCAGGCAGCGTCCAGCACCCGCCGCGCCGTGGCTTCCCGGAGGACCCGCTCCAGGAAGGGCAACTCCACCGCCAGCCGGGCAGGCCAGTCCACGAAACGGTCGTAATCGGCGCTGAAATCGTCGTACATCGTATTGCGTATTGCGTGCTCCGTGCTTCCTGCTTCCGGCTTCCTGCTTCCTGCTTCCGGCTACACCACCAGCATCGCCATGTCCCGCCCAAAGAGCCCGATCCGGTCGCCTTCTCGTACGGGGGTATCCAGGTTGGGCTCGCAGGTCGGGACGTCTTCCCGAACCCGCTGGTAGCGGAGCCAGGGGGCCATGGAGTTACAGGTGGTCAGGAGCGCGCCGTTCAGGAAGATGTGGGCGATCTCCTCCGGGGGGACCCCCAGCCGTTCCAGCACCGACCCGACCGTTTCTCCCGGCCGGGCTTCCAGATGAACGACGGCTTCCCGGTCGCCGCGGGGGTCAGGCACCAGCCGCCGCAGACGGCCATAAAGATGAACCTCTACCAATTTTGTCCTCCGACCAGTTTGGAGTATAATAAATTCGGCTTTTCAATGCCGCTCTTGTCTTGAGAGGCCGCGATGTCTCTTGATGAAATTCTCCAGAAGTGCAAACTTATTCTTGAAGAGCATTATCGCTCCCGCTTCAAGGGCCTGGTCCTCTTCGGCTCCTCGGCCCGGGGGGATGCAGGTCCCGCGAGCGATATAGACCTGCTGGTGCTGCTGACGCAGCCTGTTGAGTATTTTCAGGAACTCCGTGTGATTGTGGATCTGCTCTACCCCGTCCAACTGGAATCCGACCGGCTGATCTCAGCCAAGCCGGTTCCCGCAGAAGAATTTGAACAGGGAACAATCCAGTTGTACCGCATCGCCCGGCGTGAGGGGATACGAGTATGACCGGGCAGACGACAACCGATGAGATTACGGCCTTCATGGAGAGGGCTGAGCGGTCTGTAGAAGCAGCCAGGCAGTTGGCAACTGGGGGCTACTATGATTTCGCCGCATCGCGAGCATATTATGCCGCTTTCTATGCCGCCACCGCCCTTCTGCAAGAGTTGAGGTAACCGGTCCCCTATTCCTCCTCCGCCAGCCGATGGGCCAGTTCATGATACTTCTCATGCACCCCCACGCCGATCTCCTCCCGCTCCACTTGCTCAAACGCTCTCTCCAGGTCCACCTGGTCTTCGGGCAGCAGTAACTGGTCGGCCATCGGGTAGAGGATGTGGTCTTCTTTGTAAATGTGGTCCCGCAACAACTGGATGTACTGGGCCAGGTGGTCCCGAACGGCCTGCCGGGCGGCGGGGTCGCTGGCTGCGCGGGGCAGTGCTTCCGCCACCGCCCGCACATGCCCCCGCCCCAGGTCGTGCTCATACAGCATCACTCCGATGGGGCCGGCCTGGCGGGGCATCCCTCGCTCCTCCATCCGGACAAAGAGCAGGTTCTCCTCCTTGGCGTGGTGGCAGCGGTCGGCGAAGTTGCGGAAGAAGTCCACCATCTGCTCCACGCGCTCCACCCGTACCTCTCCCGTTTCCCCGATCCGCTGTACCTCCCGCTCGGCCGCGTCCAGTACGGCCAGGATGATCTGATGCTCGTCCATCAGGATTTCGGTGGGGCGCATGGCTTGCCTCCTTGGGTCGCTTATGACTCCTGGCTTGCGTTCACCGGACCACCCCAGACGATTTCGTATCCGAGGGTGATGGCCCCGTTGGGGCAATAGGTTTCGCACGTGGCGCAGTATGCGCAGTCCTGGGGGCGGGCAATAAAGGGGCCCTCCGGCCCCATCTCCAGGGCGTGGGTGGGGCAGAGAAGGATGCACGCGCCACAGCGGTTGCAGAGAACCCGATGAATTTCGGGGAGGACCCGTTCGTTCATCGCAGCACCGCCTTCTGCGTTCGGATTGCGTTCCCAGTTTAGCCCAAAAGCGCCGCTGTGTCTATGACAAAAATCACATTGGGCAGCGCCAATTGGAAATCGGCCTGCCGGGTCGCTTTTGCGCCCGGCGTTGGCCTGTGCCGACGCGTGCTCCCGGTCGGCGAAGGCCGACCGCAGGCTGAAAGCCCCAGCAGGACGACTTCAGTCGGCGCCACGGGCGGCCAGGCGATGCCACTGGCGCGGCACGGGAAGGGGGATTAAGAAGGGGTCGGGGGGGGGGGGGGGGGGGCCCCCCCCCCCCCCCCAAAAAAAAAAAAAACCCCCC
>JBBIKR010000030.1:35908-37381 GCA_037445395.1 Thermoflexales bacterium | reverse complement strand
TTACCATTGTGGGGCTGATGTAGTGCAAACCCCATCATCTCCCAATATGGAGACTGAACCCTTTACCCACCCCGAACTGAACCGCGAAGTCACGGCCATCGGCGGGCGCTACTACTGGATGAAGGAAGGGCGGCTCCCCTTCGGGGGGCGGGAAGTCCTTTACCTGGTGGGCTGCGCCGTCCTGGATACCACCTGTTGCGGCGTCGGGGGGTTCGGCTGCGCGCTGGTGCCGGGCTTTGTGGTGGAGTGGAAGAGCGCCGTCTCTCCGGACGGGCGGCCCGTCTCCCGGGTGGAGCGGATACGGGACGAGAAGACCCGGGCCGAAATCCGCCGCCGTCTTCAGGCGACGGAACCGGTCCACCAGGTCAACTTCCTGTAACCTTCACCCTTCACGTCTCACTTTTCACGTTTCACTTTTCACCATGCTCCAAACCCGTATCACCCAACTCTTCGGCATAGAATACCCGATCATCGGCGGCTGTATGATGCACATCTCCGGCCCGGAGTTCGTCGCCGCCGTATCCGGCGCTGGCGCGCTGGGGATTCTCGCCTCGGCGATGTTCCCGGACCGGGAGTCCTTCCGGCAGGCCATCCGCCGCACCCGCGCGCTGACCGACCGGCCTTTCGGCGTCAACCTGAGCCTTCATCCGGCCGTCCGTCCCATAGACAACCACATCTACGTGGACGTCATCCTGGAGGAGGGGGTCTCCATCGTGGAGACCAGCGGGCATCGTCCGCCGGAGGACCTCTATGCCCGGCTGAAGGCCGGCGGGGTGACGGTGATGCACAAGTGCGTCAGCGTGCGGCATGCCCTCACCGCCCAGCGCCTGGGGGCGGACGCGGTGACCGTCTTCGGCTACGAGGGGGGCGGGCACATCGGCGAACTGGGGCTGACGACAATGGTGCTGGTCCCGCTGGCGGCGGACGCCCTGGAGGTGCCGGTCCTGGCCGCCGGGGGCATCGCCGACGGGCGCGGGCTGGCGGCCGCGCTGGCCCTGGGGGCCGAAGGCGTGGTCATCGGCACCCGTCTCCTGCTGACGGAGGAGTGCCCCATCCACCCGAACCTGAAGCGGGCGCTGGCGGAGGCCGCTGAGACGGACACCCGCCCTGTTCTGGGCTCCCTGCACAACCAGATGCGGGCCTGGGATAACGCCGCGGCCCGCAAACTGGCCGAACTGGAGGCCCGGGGCGCGTCCCTGGAGGAGATTCTGGCCGTCGTCGGCGGCCATATGACACGCCGGATGTATGAGACCGGGGAGACCGATGTCGGGGTGACGGCCTGCAGCCAGGCCATCGGGCTGATCCGGGAAATCTGCCCGGTGGCGGAGGTGATTCGGGGGATGGCAGAGGAGGCGGAGGCCGTCCTGAGACGGTTGGTTTAAAGTGAAAAGAGGGCCGGGGCGGGGCAACCGCCCCCACCCAGCCAATATGTTGGCAAACCAAACAGAATCAAAAACCTATGGGCACCCGCAC
>JBBIKR010000030.1:20213-35898 GCA_037445395.1 Thermoflexales bacterium | reverse complement strand
GGCAGTGCCGGGGGCGGCGGCCCTGAGAGGGTGGTTTTAAATTTAAAAGCGGGCGGGGGCGGGCAAACGGCCCGCCCCGGCCCTCTTGTTGCCCCCAACTCCCTGCCTCTACAGCAGGGACACCCCCAGCCACACCGCCAGGGCCAGGAAGACCAGCGCGGTTCCCAGTTTCACCGTTGCCGTCCGCTTCTGGAGGAACATCCCCAACTGCATAGAGGTGGTGCCGAAGTAGGTCAGGGCGAAGACGACGCTCAGCGGCAGGATGAAGGCCAGGTTGTAGAGCAGGAGGTAGGCCACCGCGCGGGCCCGTAGCGCCGGAACGCTGACCACGAAGATGATGGTCGGCAGGTAGAGTTGCCCCGTGCAGGCCAGTTCCAGGAGCGAGACCAGCATTCCCGTGACAAATGCCCCCAGAACGTAGGCCGACATCCGCTGCCCCTGCCGGACGACGGCGCGGGCCTGGTTCTTCAGCCGGTCCGGCAGGCGGAGCGTCATCTCCTCTATCCGTCCCCGCCGCGCCTTCAGGTAGTCCACGAAACTGAGCGCCGCCAGCACCAGGCAGAAGATGGCCGTCAGCCCGTAGAGCCAGCGGCCTGCCATAGTGAGCGCACTCCCCAGCAGGTCCAGGACCTTGTAGAGCCCCAGTCCCACCGTCAGATAGGCCAGGAAGACGCCAGCGGTGAACGCCCCGCCCACGGCCAGGACCTGCCGCCCCTTATATCCCCCGGCGGCCAGATATGCGATGAAGAAGATCAGGGTGGCGAACGCGCAGGGGTTCAACCCGTCCACCAGCCCTGCCAGGAAGACGGTGAGCGGCCCCAGGGCGCGGAACCGCTCCACCAGTCCGGCCAATCCCGTCTCTGGATTGAAGTCTGCCCAGACTTTCTCTGCACCGGTGGCGGCGTATTTCTCCACCAGCGCCTGCAGGTTCTGGGGGGTGATTTCCCGCTCGCCGATGAGCGCATCGTTGCCGATAAAGAGGGCGGGGGTATGCAGGTCCGTCCGGCCGGCCCGCTCCGCCAGCCACTGGGCCAGCGCGGCCTGCTCGTAAATGTTGAACTCTTCCACCACCAGTTGCGGGTAGCGCTGGCGGATGTAGCGGATGTCCGCCTCGGCGCGGCTGCACTCCTGGCAGCCGACCTGGTAGAAGTAGGCGGCCCAGATGGGGGCCTGGGTCTCGCAGGCGGCGGCCTCTTCGGGAGAGCAGACGCCGATGCCCCCCGGCTCCACGCCTATGCCGGGGCCTGAAGAGGGGCTGCTGACGCCGTTCAGCACGTCCTCCAGACCGGGGATGGGCGGGAAGTCCGCGCCGCTCTCCACCAGACACTTCTCCACCAGGCAGGGCAACTGCTGTCGGGCCTCGTCCTCCCCGATGAGAATCCGGTCGCCGACGACAATGGTCGGCAGGCCCCGCTTCTCCGGGGCGACCTGGAAGTACTCCTCCGTCCGCACCAGCAACTCGTAGGCGGCGGGGTCGCCGATCTCCAGATAGCGGATGTCCAGGCGGCCCGGGTACTTCTCCTCCAGCGGCTTCAGGACCTCCTGCTCCACCGCCTGACAGTGGAGACAGTCCACAGAATAGAAATAGAGGATATGGATGACGGGGCCGTCGGGTATCGGAGACGCCCCCGCTGGACACGCCCGGAAGAATATGCCGCCGAGGGCAAGGGAAAGGGTCACGAAGAGCAGGAGCCAACCGTGTTGTTTGTTCATCTTCACCCTAAGCCAGCATCCCCCGAATGATAATATCCACCGCCTCGTCCTCGCTGAGGCCCCGGGCCATCAGCGTCTCCAGTTCTTTGCGGCTCACGGAGCCGATAGCGGCCTCGTGGGTGACCCGGGCCTGGTCGTTGCGGACGATGACGACGGGAGTGTTGCGGGCGACGGCCTCGCCCCGGACGATTTCGGTGCAGTCCATGTGGCCGCGCGCCCCAGGGGCGTTCCCCTCCGCCGTGGTGTAGACCTCGCTGACGGCCCGGTCCCGCACCGCGACGCGGGTCTTTGTCAGCCCTCGCGCATCGGGGCCGTTGAGGCGGATGGTCTCCTCCGCGCGAATGTAATCTTCGCTCATCCCGTAGGCCTTGACCACCAGTTCCGCCACCCCACGCGCGGCCACATCCACCTCCATCCGGATTTCCATCCGCCCCACCCGCCCATGGGTCAGGTTGAACTCGTTCTCAAACCGGCCCCCCTCCTCCACGATAACGTGGCTGGTCGGGAGGACCTGAACTCCGCCGTAGGGACCGTGGTAGTGAGCCTCGGTGTAGCGCATCGTCGCCCCCGGCCCGATGCGGACGGTCGCGTCCATAATATGCTGAAGGTTGACCGCGTTGGGAAAGGTACAGTGGGCCAGAAAGCCCACCTCCGCCCCCTCGCCGATCTCAAAGGTCGGAACAATCTCCTGAACTCCCTCCTGGGGGATCATCCCGAAGCAGAGGTGGACGGGGTACTCCACGCGCGTGCCCGGGTCCACCCGGATGTGGGCCCGGATGCCGGTGGAGGTCTCTTCGGCCTCAATGTGGACGCCCGGGATTTCGTTGACCAGGAGGACCCGGTTGGCGCTGATGACCGCACTGGCGATACGGTCCGATTGGAGGGCGTCCACCTTGCCGCCCGCTGCCTCGTAGGCCTTCAGGATGGCCTCAAAGTCGCGCGCCCAGGCCGGATCGCGCCAGGAGAGGAGAGAAGCAGGGGTAACGGGCGCGGTATGGGCCTTCATGCACACACCCCCCGGGTGACCACCTCTTTGTAGGCATCGCCGTTGACGGGTTCCCAGGGTTGAGCCCCCAGCGTCTCCTCGTGCGGACGGCATCGCTGGGCGAAGTAGGCGCGCACCTCGTCCGGATTGCCCGTTTTGACGACGGTCCCGCCGCACATCAAACTGGCCCGGTCGGCGGCGTCCGTCATCTCGTCCCGGTGGGTGATGAGCAGAACCGCCGTCCCTTCGGCGGCCATCCGCCGGATCAGGCCGGTAATCTCCTCCACGCCCAGGACATCAATCCCCGAATCCGGTTCGTCCAGAATGGCCAGGCGGGGCCGCATAGCGTAGACGGCGGCCAGTTCTATCCGTTTGCGCTCGCCGCCGGAGAGGGTCGGGTCTACGGGGCGGCCCAGGTAGGCGGCGGGGGCCAGGGCGACGGCCCGCAGTGCCTCCTCCACGCGGGCGAGGGTGGGCTCTTTCATCCCCAGGGCGATATAGTCGCCGGTGCGCAGTCCTTCAAAGCGGGCCGGCTCCTGCCAGGCCAGGGTGATGCCCCGGCGGGCCCGCTCCGGGACGGGGAGGCCGGTGATGTCCTCGCCGTCAAACAGGATACGGCCCTGGGCCGGACGGTATCCGGCACACCCCATCAGCGTATAGGCCAGACTGCTCTTGCCGGAGCCGTTCAGCCCCAGGAGGACGTGGACCTCGGCAGGATAGACGGTCAGGTTGACCCCCCGGAGCACTTCCGCGCCGGGCCGATGAACGTGAACGTTTTCTACAACCAGTAATGGGTTCATGGCAGGTCGCAAGTCGCAGGTCGCAGGTCGCAGGGCCTGCGGCGTATAGTATACCGCAAGTCGGCGATTTCTGCCAGGAATGAAGGCGGGCATCATCGGGCGTCGTCACCGGCGCGCGGCCCGCTCTATCCACCGGAGGACCCGCTGGGGCATTTCGTCCCGGTTCTCCATCGTCACCTCCCAGAGGGTGACCGTCGGCAGGGCTTTCAGGGCATCGGCCCAGGGGTTGGGGTGAGCCATCACCGTCGCCAGGACGGTGTACGGGCCGCCGACGGCCTGAAGGACAGCCTCCTTGAACGGCCCGCAGAAGAGTTCCATTTTGCCGATTTCGTCCACGACGACAGTGCGCCCCTCCCGCATCGCTCGCTGGAGAGCCCCGACGCCCACCCGCGCGATGGCCTCCACGTCCACCCCGTAGCGGCCCACGCGCGGAGTACGGGGGCCGCGAAACTCCACGTGGGCTATCACCGTCTCCTCCCCATCCAGGGTGACCAGGCGGAAGCCCTTGCGTCCGCCGGGCCCGCGAATTTCCTCGGTGTAGAATCCTCCGGCCCGGGGGCTCAGCGCTTCCACCACCGCTTTGATGACCGTCGTTTTGCCGATGCCGGGTCGTCCGGTTAACAACAATGCCTGGCCCATGCGCCTCCATGAACCTCCTCCGCCCATTATACATTCCCGGCGGATGCTGTCAACGGAAGTTGCCCGTGACGGATTTAACCATTTGTGAACATCCCCTTCTTCTGCCTTTAACGATGGCCGGTTATGATAGCATTGAACTCCCCGTCGCCTTTGACGGCCTGGCCGTGGTGGTCAACCCCCAGAACGACTTCGTCACCTGCCTGACGGTGGAGGAGTTGAAGAAAATCTGGGAGCCGGATGCCGAGGGCAAAATCACCAACTGGAGCCAGGTTCGGGCCGGGTTCCCCGACCGTCCTCTGACCCTCTACGGGCCGGGAGTGGACTCGGGGACCTTTGACTACTTCACCGAGGCCATCGTGGGGAAGGCCCAGTCCAGCCGGGGCGACTTCCTGCCCAGCGAGGACGACAACGTCCTGGTGCAGGGCATCGCGGGCGATGCAGACGCCCTGGGCTACTTCGGCCTGGCCTACTATGAGGAGAACCAGGACAAACTCAAACTGGTTGCCATTGACGCCGGGGACGGCAACTGCGTCTACCCCGCGCTGGAGACTGTCGCCAACGGCACCTACAAGCCGCTCTCCCGCCCCATCTTCATCTACGTCAACCGGGCGCGGGCGGACCAGAAGGACGAGATTGACCTCTTTGTGAAATACTACCTGGAGCACGCAAAGACGCTGGTGCTGGACGTGGGCTACATCCCGCTGACGGATGAAATCTACTCCCTGGCGCTCCAGCGGTACGAGAAGCGGGTGGTCGGGTCGGTCTTCAAGGGTGGCCCCCAGGTCGGCGTCACCCTGGCGGACCTGCTGAAGGCGGAGCAGTAACCGCCGGAGCGAAACATCGCGGCGGCGGCCCGCAGGGCCGCCGCCGCATATCCCTTCCCTTCGCAAAGATGCCACCAATGGCAACGGTTTGCAACCCAACGGCGGAGCGCAACGGTATGCGGACACTCCCGTCTCACCGATCGCTGATCCGGCGTCGTCGGACGGAAGAGCAGGCGGTCAGAACCGCCCTGCTCTTCTTTGCTCTGGTCTCTGTCCTGACCACCCTGGGCATCATCTACGTCCTCCTCCAGGAGACCGTCCTGTTCTTTCGGGAAGTCTCCTTTGCCCGGTTCTTCCTGGACACCCGCTGGACTCCGCTCTTCCTCTCCCAACGGTTCGGCATCTGGCCGCTGGTCAACGGGACGGTGCTGGTCGCCGCCGGGGCAATGCTGGTGGCGCTCCCGCTGGGGTTGCTGGCGGCCATCTACATAAGCGAGTACGCCAGCGAACGGGTGCGCCGTATCCTGAAACCGTTTCTGGAAATCCTGGCCGGTATCCCGACCGTCGTCTACGGCTACTTTGCCCTCACCTTCATCACGCCCATCCTGCGGTCTATCTTCCCCCAGACCCAGGTCTTCAATGCGGCCAGCGCGGCCATTGCGATGGGCTTTATGATCCTGCCGATGGTCGCCTCTCTCTCGGAGGACGCCCTCTACGCGGTTCCCAACTCCTTGCGGGAGGCGGCCTACGCGCTGGGGGCTACCCGCTGGGAGGTCGCGACGCAGGTCGTCGTTCCAGCCGCCCTTTCTGGCATCGCCGCCGCCTTCATCCTGGCCGTCTCCCGCGCCATCGGCGAGACGATGATCGTCGCCATCGCCGCTGGCCAGCAGCCCAAACTGACCCTCAACCCGCTGGAATCCATAGAGACGATGACGGCGTACATCGTCCAGGTCAGCCTGGGGGATACCCCCCACCAGAGCCTGGCCTACAAGACCATTTTTGCCGTCGGTATGATGCTCTTCCTGATGACCCTGGGGATGAACGTTGCCAGTTACCTGCTCACCCGGCGTTTCCGGGAGGTGTATGAATGACCGCAGGCGACCGAGGACGGACCACGCAGTACGGAGTACGAATGTTTGAACCCAACCTGGAGCGCCGCAAGGCCGTCGGCCTCGTTTGGGAGGGTGTGGCACTCCTGGCCATTCTCCTGGGCATCGCCATGCTCCTGACCCTGCTGGTGCGGGTCTTTCTGGACGGCCTGCCCTATCTGCGTCCGCAACTCTTCACCGAATTTCCGTCCCGCTTTCCGGATAAGGCCGGCCTGCGGTCGGCGCTTCAGGGCTCCATCGGGCTGATGGTGCTGACGGCGTTCCTCTCTTTCCCGCTGGGCGTCGGGGCGGGAATCTATCTGGAGGAGTTTGCGCCGAAGAACGCGCTGACCCGGTTCATTGAGATCAACATCGCCAATCTGGCGGGGGTGCCATCCATCATCTATGGCCTGCTGGGGCTAGGACTCTTTTAGGACTCTTTGTGCGCGACCTGGGCCTGGGTCGCAGTCTTCTGGCGGGCGTCCTGACGATGACCCTGGTCATCCTGCCGGTCATCATCGTCTCCACGCGCGAGGCACTGCGGGCGGTGCCGTCCTCTATCCGCGAGGCCGCCCTGGCCCTGGGCGCCAGCCGCTGGGAGATGGTCCGGGACCACGTCCTGGTCTACAGCATGGGCGGGATTCTGACGGGGATGATTCTGGCCCTCTCCCGCGCCATCGGCGAGACCGCCCCCCTCATCACCATCGGCGCACTGACCTATATCGCTTTTGACCTGCGCGGCCCGCTGGACATCTTCACTGTCCTGCCCATCCAGATTTTCAACTGGGTCTCCATGCCGCAGGAGGCCTTTCATCGGCTCGCTGCTGCCGGTATTGTCGTGCTGCTGGCCGTTCTGCTCTCCATGAACGCTCTGGCCATCTGGATGCGCAACCGCCTGCAACGGCGCTGGTAATCCCGCCTCACGTTTCACGTTTCACGTTTCACGCTTCACGTATCACGGAACATCGCCTATGGCACAAGTAGCCCTTGAACTCCGCAACCTGCGCGTCTATTATGGTGCTTTTCTGGCCGTCAAAGACGTGAATCTGGCCATCCCCCGTCACCAGATTACCGCCATCATCGGCCCTTCGGGGGGGGGAAAAGCACGCTCCTGCGGGCTCTGAACCGGATGAACGAACTGGTGCCCGGCTGCCGGACGGAGGGGGAGGTCATCTTTGACGGGATGAACATCTACGACCCGCGCGTGGACCCGGTGGAGGTCCGGCGGCGCATCGGGATGGTCTTCCAGAAACCCAACCCGTTTCCCAAATCCATCTACGAAAACATCGCCTGGGGACTCCGGATCAACGGCTTTCGGGGGAGTCGGGCTCAGATGGACGAAGCGGTGGAGCAGGCCCTGCGCGCGGCGGCCCTCTGGGACGAGGTCAAGGACAAACTCCACCAGAGCGGCCTTTCCCTCTCCGGCGGACAGCAGCAGCGGCTCTGCATCGCCCGCGTCGTTGCTCTCCAGCCCGAGGTCATTTTACTGGACGAGCCGGCCTCGGCGCTGGACCCCATCGCCACCCTCAAGATTGAGGAACTGATGCGGGAACTGAAGCGCGATTACACCATCGTCATCGTCACCCACAACATGCAGCAGGCGGCCCGCGTCTCCGACTACACGGCAATGATGATGCTCACTGGTGAGGGAGACTTCCTTCCGGGCATGCCACGCGCGTCGCCTGCATCACCGTCGCAATCGGCCCCCTCCTGCCGTTCTGGTGGGCTACTCCCTTACTGGCCCTCTGGGCGGCGCTGGTTTCCCTTTCCCGTGTGGCGTTGCAGGTTCACTACCTGCTGGACGTTCTGGTAGGTTTGGCCGCGGGCATTCTGGTCGGTCTTGCGGTAGCCCAGATAGGGTAGCAACAAAAGATACAGCACAGCCTCCGCCGCCTGAACCTACTCCCCCACCGGTAGGGCCACGTAGAACGTACCGCCCTGCCCCTCCATGCTCTCGGCCCAGATGCGCCCGCTATGAGCCAGGACGATGTGTTTGGCAATTGCCAGTCCCAGCCCCGCCCCGCTGGACCGGCTCCCCCGGGCCTTGTAGAACCGCTCAAAGATCCGGGGCAGGTCTTTCGGAGCAATCCCCACCCCGGTATCCTGCACCGAGCGGTCCAGGTGGTTCCCAGTTTCTCCCGCAGCCAGCGGATATGGACGTCCACAGTGCGGCTCCCGCCGATGAAGTCCCATCCCCAGACCCGCTCCAGAATCAGGTCTCGGGAGAGCACCATCCCCCGGTGACGGGCCAGGAAGAGGAGCAGGTCGTATTCCTTCGGCTTCAGCGGGACCGGCTCGCCTCGCAGATAGACGGTCCGGCTGGCGGTGTCTATGGTCAGGTCACCGAAGGTCAGCCGCTCCCGCCCCTCGGCCTGCCGGGCCGCCAGTTCCTCCCGCAGCATCCGCTCCCGGCGCAGGAGGGTCCTCACCCGTGCCCACAGTTCCCGCATACTGAACGGCTTGGTCACGTAGTCGTCCGCACCCACCTCCAGCCCGACGACTTTATCCACCTCGTCCGTGCGGGCGGTCAGCATCAGGATGGGGACGGTTGTCTCCCGGCGAAGAATCCGACAGGCCTCAAAGCCGTCTATGCCGGGGAGCATAATGTCCAGGATGACCAGGTCCGGGCGCTCCCGACGGGCCGTCTCCACGGCCTGCCAGCCGTCGGTGGCGGTCACGACCCGATACCCCTCCCGCTTCAGGTTGTACTCCAGGGTCTCCAGGAGGACGGGTTCGTCTTCTACGACCAGGATGGTGTCCATAACGGAACGGAATGTCTACTCGCTGTCATTGCGAGGCGGCGGTAGCCGCCGAAGCAATCCCCCCACGGGCGTGGAGATTGCTTCGCCGCCTTCGGCGGCTCGCAATGACACAGGAGAGCGGAATCCGGAATCCGTCAGATGAGTTTCACCCGCTCCTCGGTCAGGGAGCGGGCCTCCTCCAGCGCGGTCGGGCGGATGGTGATGGGGAAGCGGCCGTGCAGGGGGCTCAGCCGGGCCCCCAGGGCGCTTGCCCCCCAGAAGAGCCAGGCCAGCGGCCGCACGAAGCCGGTCAGGTTCACCGCCTGCCGGACCTCCGCCAGCGTCTCCTCGTCCCACCCACCGAAGAGGGCGTAGAAGAAGGCGAAGAGCGGGAAGGAGGGGAGAATACCGATGAAGAAGATGAGCACGCTGGTCACCTGGTCACCCTGCCAGATGAGGCCCGTGAGCCAGCGCAGGACCAGGTAGTGGGCCGCCCCCGCCAACAGCGGCGCCCCCAGCGACTGCCAGAAGTAGAACCGCTGAGGGAAGCAGAGGCGATGGTTGACGAAGTAGGCGACGATGTCCTTCGTCAGTAGGCCCACGAAGTAGGCGAAGATGAGCGCGTTGATCTGGTAGCGCCGCAGGAGGATGAAGGCCAGGACGATGCGGATGACCTGCTCCCCCGCCACCAGGATGGACTTCAGGTAGGGGCGGTTGGCGCCCAACTGGACGTTGTCCCCCACCCACGACGGGTACTGGATGGCGCCCCAGATGATGAGGGGGATGGCGTAGACGGCGGCGCGGACGAACTCTGGGCCGGAGGCGCCCAGGATGAACCGGTCGGCGACCGCCAGCAGGACCGCGCCGATAAAGGCGCTCATGATGCCGCCCCACTTGTAGGCCATCACCGAGTAGTACTGGCTCAACACCTTCCGGGCGTTGGAGATGGCCTCGGAGATGGAGGACATCAGGTTGGAGTACAGGGTATTCAGGACGTTGTAGGAGAAGATGAAATTCTGCGCCAGGGTCCAGTTCCCCCAGACTTCGTTGTAGTTGACCAGCCGGGTCTGGGTGATGAGGATCTCCAGTGCCTGACCAGCGGCCCAGGCGATGGACCCCAGCATCTCAAAGACGCCGAAGCGGAAGGACTCTTTGACGATGTTCCAGTCAAAGTGGGCCAGGAAGAGGAGACGGGCGTTGTAGCCCAGCCGTTGGTAGAGCCAGAGGCCGGTCAGGAAGGAGAGGAGTTCGGCCGCGTAGGCCGCCATCCCCATCCCCAGGACGCCGCCCATCGGCCCGCCGAAGATGGGATGGGCCGCCCCCCAGCGCACCATCAGCGTGACCAGCACCGGCTGGGTGAGCATCGGGAAGATGAGTGCCAGGGCGATGTCCAGAATCTGGGCGTAGTCAAACCGCTGCCAAGCCATCAGCCCGTGCCGCATCACCTGGTAGAAGCCGGGAATCTGGATGAAGGTGTGGATGATGATGCTCCAGGTGTAGAGCGCGTACGGGGTGCGGGGGAGGAGGGTGCCGGCCACCGCCGTCACCGCGGCCACCTGCAGCGCGCCGGAGAGGGCCTGCCACCAGACGAAGACCTGCCCGTACTGGATGGCCCGCCGGGGGTCGTGGACCCGGTACTGGGCAAAGAACTTAATGAAGGCGGCGCTGGTGCCCAGGTCAAAGAGCAGCCAGAGGAAGTTGAAGAACTGGACCACCCGCCCCCAGATGCCCAGGGCCTGGGCCGAGGGGAGGATGTAGACGGGCAGGATCAGGTTCTGGTAGATGATGAGGGGGACGAAGAGCACCAGCCCCATCATCAGGGCGACGAAGAAGCCCGCCAGGGGACGGTGGAAGCCGACGTCCTCCCAGGCCGTCCCGGCCTCGCGGGTGGCGAAGTCCTGCCGGTCGGCCACCAGCACGTCCAGGACCTCCAGATGGGCGCGGCTGTAGCGCCGGACGGCCCAGAAGATGATGACCGCCAGGGCCAGCATCCCCGCCAGCAGGAGGTAGAGGACCAGCCGGTCCCGCTCGTGGGGCACGGGGGAGGCCCTATAGTCGGCGAAAGAGAGGGGCGTCCGGCCCCCGGCGCGCATCGTCAGGTAGTAGATGAAATAGTTGAAGTACGCCCAACTCTGGAACTGGGGGTTGGCTTCGTCCAGAAAGGCGTTGAAGATGAAGGCCCGTCCGCCCAGAGTTGACCAGAGGACCCAGGAGCCGTCCTCAAAGCCCACCACCAGCGGCGTCAGCGCCGAGACCGGGGTGGTCACCGCGTAGCGCTGGCGGACCTGCGGCGCGCTGGTCCAGACGATTTCGCTCAGCACGGGGTCGGCAATCCCCTCCAGGCCGACCAGGCTGAGGGGCTCTTCCTGTTCCTCCAGCGCCACCGGGAGCCCCAGCAGGGTGGATACCTCATTGGCCGTCAGGTCCGGGCCCAGGATGAGGACCAGGCCGGCGCCCTCCTGAACGCGAGCCGCCAGCCCCTCCGGGTCGGGGATGGCGCCGTTGAGGACGAGGACGTCGGCCTGGGCGGGGTCGGAGACCAGGCGAATCTCGGGGGCCAGGGTGAGGGCCGTCCGCACGCCGCCCTCGGGTCCGGCGTAGTAGACGGCCAGGGGCGGCGCGCCCTCTGCCAGGACGGCGGGGGCAAAGAGGGAGACCAGAAGGAGAGTCAGACCAATGCAGACGATGCGGCGTGTGTGCATGGGACTCCTTTGCAGGATGCAGGATTGCAGGACGCAGGATTGCAGGATGCAAGATTGCAAGATGCAGGAGTGTAGAGGTATTTTACCCGAATTCCGGGAGAGGGCAACAGGGGGATTCGCTCGGGAGAAAAAGGTTTCTGCGGCGGCAAAGGGCCACGCCGAGGGCTCGCCCGAGGCGCCGCCGCAGAAACCTTTTCACTTCTCCAAACCCCGCCGTTTATGGGAAGCAGAACCGCTGCCCTGCCTGGTCGGTGTGGACGCGGAAGGTCTCCCCCCGCGCCTCCAGGACGACCAGATAGCCCGGGACGATGACCTGCGCGTACATCATCCCCGGCTGTGGGCAACCCAGGCTGGTGTCGGGCCAGTCCACCGGCTCCCAGGCCGCCACCGTGATCTCCTCCGGCGGGACGTTCAGTTGCTCCGAGAGGGCGCGGACGGCCGCCAGCACGGCGCCGGGATACGCCCCCGGGGTCGGGGTGGGGCGGGATGCCTGCTCCATCGCCTCCCCGAACCATTCCCGAACGGGGGTCAGCGCCCGGTTCGCCTCCTCCGAAAGCGCCCCCTCGTAGAACGTCGCCCATCGCACCTGCTCCCCGTCCTGGAGCGTGATGGCGTAGGCAAAGCCGTCTGGGACCGGGCGGCCCACCTCCTGATCCAGGAACGGGCGAAGGCCCTCCACTGCCTGGAGGACCTGGGCGGGGTCCACCTTCCAGCGGACGGAAGTGCGGCTCTTCCGGTCCAGGAAATAGAGGGTACCGTCGGCCATCGCCATCAGTTCCTGGTCCATCCCGGCGATGCCGCCGGTCCGGCGGACCCGCAGGAGGACGCGCGCGGGCAACCCCTTCATCACCTCTCCTTTCGTCACCAGAATGTACGGCTGGCCGTTCGGGCTCACCTGGACCACTCCATGCAGCCGGAGCAGGGTCTCGGTGGCCTCCCGGTCAGAGGGGGACAGGGGCGGGATGTCGCCCCGGGCCTCCTCTCCGGCGAACACGATGTAGATGCTCCCCGTCGCGTCGGCGACGGCGACATCGCTGCGGGTGAGCGGTGGGCCGGAGCCGGCCTCCCCCAGCAGGTCCCACCCCCGGTAGTAGGCGACGACGGTCACCTCCCGCCCCTGGTAACCCGCCGGGTCGGCCAGAATCTCGCCGATGGGGGTGACGGACTCCCCCGTGGACGGCGACGGCAGGGTCTGCGGCTGGGGTGGCGGGGTCGGCGGGGGCGACTGCGGGCTCAGAGGGCTGGCGAACGGCCCCGGCGTGCAGGATGCCAGCAGTATGGCCAGTAGCATGGCGGTCAGAATCATCCCTCTCATCTCTCCTCCTCCGGAACAGATTGGGGGCAAGCCCTGGGGGCAGGGTGTAGGGGCAACCCTTGCGGTTGCCCCTGTTGCGGTTGCCCAACTTCCAGACGCCGGGGCGGCCCCGGGGGTTCCCGGGCTCACCCCCTGGGGAGACCGGCAACCCGGTGGGCACCGGCGTAGACGCGAAAGCGGTCGCCCCGCGCGTAGCCGATGAGGGCAATGTTCCAGAGGCGGGCCAGTTCCACCGAGAGGGAGGTCGGGGACGAGAGGGAGATCACCACTGGCGTGCGCATCCGTGCCGCCTTCACCAGCATCTCCGAACTGACCCGTCCGGTGGTGAGGAGAATCCGGTCCTGCAGCGGGCGGTTCTGGCGCAGGCAGAGGCCCGCCAGTTTATCCACGGTGTTGTGGCGGCCCACGTCCTCCGCCACACAGAGCAGGTCCTCCCCTTCCGCCAGGGCGGAGGTGTGGAGGCCGCGCACCCGGCGGTAGAGGGCGGCCGCGTCCTGCAGGCGGCGCATCAGACGGACCACCTGGTCCGGGGTGACGGTGAGGTCACCGGTCAGCGGCGGGCGCGCCTCCCGCAGGTCCTCAAAGGTGGTCCCGCCGCCGCAGCCGGAGGTCAGCGTGCGCAGGGTGGGAATCTCCACGTCCCGATGGAGCCACACGTCCACACAGCGGCGACTCCCACAGACGCGCACGCTGGCCACCTCCTCCATCCCGTCAATCAGTTCCTCGTTGTATAGGAAGCCGACCGCCAGTTCCTCCAGCAGGGTCGGCGTGCACATCAGGCCGACCAGGTCCTGCCCGTTGACGGTGAGGATAACTTCTTCTTCCACCGGCAGGGCGCCTGCCTCCTGCCGGGTGGTGCCTTTTTCGTAGAGCAGAATGTCGGCCGGGTAAACGGTCATTTTCTTCCACGAAGCGTTTTGTTCATTGCCTTGGGGTCGTGGATACCATCTCTACGGCCCGTTCTATCACCGCCTGGGGGGTGAAGCTGAATTTCTCCATCAGCACCGGGTAGGGGGCCGAGGCACCGAACCGCTGGATGCCGATGACCGCCCCGTCCGGGCCCACGTATCGCTCCCAGCCCAGCGGGACGGCGGCCTCTATGGCGATTTTGGGGATGGTCGGAGGCAGGACGGCGGTCCGGTACTCCGGCGGCTGGGCGTCAAACAGTTCCCAGGACGGCATGGAGACGACGCGCGCGCGGACGCCCCGCTCTGCCAGTCCCTCCTGCACGGCCAGCGCCAGGTGCACCTCGGAGCCGGAGGCGATGAGGACCAGGTCCGGGTCTCCCTGGGGGGCCTCCCGCAAAATGTAGGCCCCCCGGGCCAGGTTCTCCGCGCCGGCCATGTCGCTCCGGTCCAGCACCGGCAGGTTCTGGCGGGTGAGGAGCAGGGCGGTGGGGCCGTCCCGGCGGCGCAGCGCGGCCCGCCAGGCCTCGGCGGTCTCGCTGGCGTCGCAGGGGCGGATGACGGTCAGGTTGGGGATGGCGCGCAGGGCCGCCAGGTGCTCCACCGGCTGATGGGTGGGGCCGTCCTCCCCGATCCAGAGGGAGTCGTGGGTCCAGACGTACACCACCGGCAGGTGCATCATCGCGGCCAGACGGACCGCCGGCCGCATATAGTCGGAGAAGACCAGAAAGGTCCCGCCGTAGGGGATGAGGCCGCCGTGGAGGGCCATCCCGTTGAGGATGGCGCCCATCGCGTGCTCCCGGACGCCGAAGCGGAGGTTGCGGCCGGCAGGGGTCTCCCGCTGGAAGTCGTCGTAGCCCTTCAGCAGGGTCAGGTTGGAGGGGGCCAGGTCGGCGGAGCCGCCGATGAGGGTGGGAAGGACTTTCGCCAGCGCGTTCAGGACGATGCCGGAGGCTTTCCGGGTGGCCATCGGGCCGTCGGCAGGGGAGAAGGACGGGATGGCCTCCTCCCAGCCGTCGGGGAGTTCGCCGGCCCAGAGGCGCTCCAGGAGCGCCGCTTCGCGCGGGTACTGGCGAGCGTAGTCGGCGAACATGGCCTGCCAGCGGGCCTGGGCGGCGGCCCCTTCCTCCACCGCCCGCCGGAAGACGGGCAGGACCTCCGGCGGAACCCAGAATTGGGCATCCGGGGGCCATCCCAGGGCCTGTTTGGTGAGCCGGACCTCCTCTTCTCCGAGGGGTTCGCCGTGGGCGGAGGCGTCGTCCTGCTTGTGGGGGCTCCCGTAGGCGATATGGGTCCGGCAGATGATGAGGGACGGGCGGGCCGTCTCCCGGCGCGCGGCCCGAATCGCCGCCGCGATGGCCTTCAGGTCGTAGCCGTCCACCTTCCGGACGTGCCAGCCGTAGGCGCGGAAGCGGGCGGCGACGTCCTCGGTAAAGGTGATGTCGGTGGAGCCCTCAATGGAGATGTCGTTGTCGTCGTACAGGTAGACCAGTTTGCCCAGGCCCAGGTGTCCGGCCAGCGACGCCGCTTCGTGGCTGATGCCCTCCATCAGGTCGCCGTCGGAGACGATGGCGTAGGTGTAGTGGTCAAAAATGGGGAACCCGGGCCGGTTGAAGGTGGCGGCCAGGAACCGCTCGGCGATGGCCATCCCGACGCCGTTGGCGAAGCCCTGCCCCAGGGGACCGGTGGTGGTCTCCACGCCGGGGGTCAAGCCGTATTCGGGGTGGCCGGGGGTCCGGCTCCCCCACTGCCGGAAGGCCATCAGGTCCTCCAGCGTCAGGTCGTAGCCGGTGAGGTAGAGCAGGCTGTAGAGGAGCATAGAGCCGTGGCCGGCGGAGAGGACGAACCGGTCCCGGTCGGGCCACTTCGGGTCTTTCGGATTGTGCTTGAGGAACCGGGTCCAGAGGACGTAGGCCGCGTCGGCCATGCCCATCGGCATGCCGGGATGGCCGGAGCGGGCCTTCTGGACACCGTCCATGGCCAGAGTGCGGATGGTGTTGATGCAGAGTTGGTCTATCATGGTGCAGGTCGCA
>JBBIKR010000030.1:0-20113 GCA_037445395.1 Thermoflexales bacterium | reverse complement strand
GCAGGTCGCAGGGCGCAGGGCGCGGAGGGCATCAGGCCGGAACCGTCAGCCCGTAGCGAGTGCTCAGTTCTTCCAGCGCCCGGAGGGCCATCCGGGCGACGTCCGGTTCGGGGTCGTTCAGGGCGCGGCGGAGCGCGTCCACATGCTCGGGGCGGCCCACCCAGCCCAGAGTCTGGGCGGCGGCCCGACGGATGGGAGCCGGACCCTCCGCCAGCGCCCGGACCAGGGGGCCGAAGGCGGCCTCGCCGATGCCCACGCCTTCGCCCTGTTCGGCGGCCCAGGCGATCAACCAGCCCATGTCCCAGGGTCTGGGCGGTGGAGGGGGAGGGGTCGGCTTCGCTTTCTGCTCCCGTTCGGATAGAACGGCAGCGGCAGCGGAGCGGACAATCCACTGGGAATCCTCCCGGGCCGTCTTTTCCAGGAGTTCCCGGGCCCAGATGGCGTCAATCTCTCCCAGCCCGTAGGCGGCGGCCCGCCGGACCATGAAGTCATCGTGTTGCAGGGCCTCCCGGAGTACCCTGTAGCCCTCTTCTCCTCGGCGGGCCAGAGCCCGTGCGGCCTCCACCTGCAGCGTCTCGTCTCCCGATTCCAGCACGTGGATGAGCCACTCCATCGCGGCCGGAACGCCGATTTCCCCCAGGGCGTGGGCCGCCGCTATCCGGACCGTTTCGTCGGAGTCCTCCAGCGCTTTGACCATGCTGGAAAGATCGGCCCCTTCGCGGAGGATGGCCATCATCCGGGCCGCGATGGCCCGCACGGTCGGGTTGGGGTTGCGGAGCGCGTGGCGCAGGAAGAGGGGCACGCCCGGGTCGCCGGTCCAGATCAGGGCCTCCGCCAGCCGCTCCCGGGGTTCGTCGGAGAGGCCGGGGGCCAGCAGGGAGCGCCCCAGGAGGGCCATCACGCCGTTGCGCCACTGGGCATCGGGCGGGGCCAGCGCCGCCCAGCGGGCCGCGGTCCGCAGGCGGGTCTGCCAGAGGTCATCGGGACGGGAAAGCCATGCGCGCAACACCGGTTCCATCCCGCCAATCTCGGCGTAGAAGTCGGCCACGGGGAGCCAGGATGGGTCATCCAGACGCGCGACCAGGACATCGGGCGAAGAGGCCAGCGCTTCAGCGGTCAGCATGGCCTGCCAGAGGGGGTGGGCAAACCGGTACCGGTCAGAGGCACAGGCGACCAGCGGCCCGCCCGGGGCGAGGAAGGCTCTGGTAAACGATGCCAGGGCGGCCCGGACGCGCTTCGGTTCGGGGGACGGCGAGCGCTCCGGTTCCGGTTCTTTCGGGGAGGGCGCGCCCTCTTCGGGGGCCATCTCGGCTACGGGTGCCTCCTCGTCCTCGGCAGGGGCTACGGCCGATGGGGTGGGGGAGGACAGTTTCTGACGGATCAACTCCTCCACTTCCTGGCGCGAGCAGACCGACCGTCCTTCTTCCTGGAGTTTCAGCGCCAGGGCGCGCAGGATGTCCGAAGGATCCGCCGCTTCGGCCTGTTCCAGTTCCGGGGAGAGGTCGGGCAACCCGTTGGCCCATTTCTCCAGGCGCTGGCGGAAGGGGTCTATCCGCTTCGGCGGGAGGGTGCCGTTCTCCAGGAGCCATCCGGCACAGAGGGCCACGTCTAACAGCGAGTTGGTCCGTTTCAGGACCTGTACCAGACCCTCCGTGGCGCGCTCCAAGGGGAAATTTTCGGGGGTGGGGAGACGGGTCAGAAAATCCCGCACCTCCGGACGGTCCCAGGGGCAGAGGTGGAGGGGGACAAACCCGGCGTTGGCGAGAGGAGCGTATCGCTGTGCCCCCACGGCGACCACCCAGATGTTGCCCGGAAAGGCGTCGGCCATTTCGGCAAGCCAGGAGGTGGCCTGCTCCTGCGCGGTGGGGTCCAGTTCATCCCACCCGTCGGCCAGAATGAGCGCGCCGCCGGCCTGGAGGGCCTGGCGGAGCGGCGTTGCGGCGGGGGCGGGGGCCCCGACGGCCTGCAACGCCCCCTGAACCAGCCGCTGGAACGGCGTCGGGGCCTTTTTCCCCTCTGGGGGTGGGGCCCAATCCAGCGCCGGAAGGTAGAGGTACAGGGGAACACGCGCTCCCTCGGTGCGCGCGTGGGTCAGGGCCAGATGGGCCAGCAGCGTGCTCCGTCCGGAAGATGGACCACCGGTAATCAGAAGCCGGGAGTGGCCGCGCAGCGCATCGTCCGGGGAGAGGGGCTGGGACGCTGGCGTTACCTCCTGCTCCGGGTCCGGGAGGGGCAGGGGCGGGGCCAGGCGCATCGGGACAAAATATTGCTCCAGGGGGCCCATGTCGGCCAGGGCGTGGGCGCCCTGAGCCCAGCGGATGACCCGTTCCCGGTAGCGCGCTTCCCATCCGGCGGTTAAATGGCCGAACGTCCGCAGGACCGCGCCCCTCACTTCCTGCCAGCCCCGCAGGAACGGCTCCCGCAGTAAATAGCCCAGACCGATGAGCAGAAGGGTGAATCCTGCGCCTAAGAGAGCGGAGTAGATGTCAAATTCCCATCCCATAGCACCCCCACAGGATGGCCGTCAACTGGAAGATGACGGCCATCGGGTTTTCAGGATTTCCACCAGGGCCATCAGCCCGCCGTTGACCAGGGATTGACCTCCCATCAGAATGGGAATGGAAGATTGGGCGGCGGCCCGGGTGAACTCCCGCAGGAAGGGGTCGCCGACTTCCTGCCAGCGGATGAGGTCGGCGTTGAACCGGTCCGCCGGAGAGGGCCAGCATCCTCGCGCGGCCATCAGGACGCGGGTATCCATCAGGACGGCCTCCGTCAGTGAGGCCAGTTCGGCGAAGAAGCCATCTATTCCGGTATGTTCCATAAAGTCCGCCAGGAGACTGCGGACCTCGCCCCGACGCAGACGCCCGCTGGCGACCATTCCCCGCTCTTCCACAAAGAGGCGCACCCAGCAACGGGTGGCCCGGTCCAGTGCCATCCACGCGGCCGGGGCCGACCGGCCGATAATGGTCAGATGCCCTCCGTCCCGGCCCATCACGTCCAGGATGCCCTCGACGGCTTCCATAGACCAATCCAGGTCATCCAGAACCGCGCGCAGGCGGGGCCCGATGCGGGGGTGAAGGCGGGAGACCAGCAGGTCCGCAGGCGTATCCAGGTCCAGTCGGGTTGCGGCGGAAGGGTTCAGCGCCCGGGTGGGAACGCTGCACTCTTCGGAGAGGACCCAGCCCAGGGCGTTATCCCGTTCCAGAGGGGCGATGCGGGAAGCCAGGGCCCGGGCGGGGTAGAAGGCAATCCAGTCCGATGAGTACAGGTTGTTGGTCACGGCCTGGGGGCGGTCTCCGGCGAAGTCGCTCAGGGCGCCGAGCCAGTCCTGGAGGGTCATCAGGGGCGCCGAACCGCCCCCGGCGTAGAGCACGCGATCGGCGCCGGCGCGCTGAATTTCACCGGCCAGGCGGCGGCCGAAGTGGAACGGCTCGCCGGGACAGTCCACTTTCACCTCCAGGGGTATCCCCTGGAGGTCGGGGGCCCAGTGGGGATCATCGGTGACGATGATGGCCCGCTCCACCAGGCTGGTCTGCCGGAGGGTTTCCAGGAGGTCCTCGGCGGCCGCCTGGTGGGCGCGCCGGAGCGCCTGTTCCACCGGGCTTCCGGCCCATCCGCCGACCATCAGGATCAGGGTGATGCGTTCCTGGCTCAAAGGGAATGGATTGTTTTAGTGAGAGGGTTCTGGGGCGGCGGCCGGAGGCCGCCGCCCCAGAACCCCGCCGCCCATATCCCCGCAGTTCGGGGATAATAAGGCCGTAGTCACCGTACCCGCGGCGGGAGATCACGTTTATGCCGCCCTCGTAGGCATTCAGGAAAACGAAGAACTGATGGCCCAGGAGTTCCATCTGCTCAATGGCTTCCTCGGGCGTCATGGGAAACATCTCAAACCGCTTGACACGGACGACCTTGCCGGAGATCGCCTCTTCTGATGGAAGGGCCGCCTCTTCCCATTCCTCTTCTCCTTCCACCCGTTGCCAGCGGTCCTGCCGCCGGGTCTTGTAGCGGGTAATCTGTCGCCGCATCTTATCCAGGGCGGCGTCAATGGCGGCGAACATATCGGATGCTCGCTCCTCGGCCCGCAGCATCACCCGGGGGGTCCGGATGGTCAGTTGGGCGACCTGTCGCTGAGCGCTGGAGCGAGTGTTCTCCACAGAAAGGTCCACGCGAACATCGGTGATGTTCGGCAGATAGCGGCTCAACTTACTGACTTTCTTCTCCACATACTCCTGGAGACGGGGGGTCAACTCCATATTTCGGGTAAACAGTTGGATTTCCATCGGTCACCTCGGGTTGATCAGTGTTCAGACCGTTCGCGCCAGGGTGAGCGCCCAGACCTGGCGGGCCCCGCCCTCCCGCAGGGCGTCGGCGCAGGCTTCCAGGGTGGCGCCGGTCGTGCAGACATCATCCACCAGCAGGACCCGGCGGCCACTCATCCGGTCAGTGGGGCAATGGAAGGCATCCTCCACATTGCGGCGGCGGTCCGCTGCCTTCAGGCGCATCTGAGAGGGGGTGGCTCGCACCCGGCAGAGGGCATCCTCGTCCACCGGTAGGCCGACCCGGCGGCCCAGCGCCCAGGCCAGCAGGGCGGCCTGATTGTAGCCGCGCCTTCGCAGGCGGGAGGGGTGGAGAGGCACCGGCACGATGACCTCTGCGGGCAGGGGGTTTTGCTGCCAGTATCGGGCCATCAGTTCTCCCAGCGGGTCTGCCAGTTCGCGGGCGTGGCGGTATTTCAGATAATGGACGGCCGCCCGCACCGGCCCGCGAAAAGGGGCGACGGACCGGATTCCCTCCAGACGCAAGGGGGTTTCCTGGCAGGATTTGCAGAGCGTCCCGTGAGGGATAGGGACCCCGCAGCACTGGCAGACCAGGCCGGAGAGGCGGGGAAGCCGGTTTACGCACTCCGGGCACAGCCAGGTGCCCACCTGGCGGCAGACCACGCAGCGGGGCGGAAAGAGGAGGTTCAGCAGCGACCCCAGCAGGATTTCCGGGAACAGGACGCGCGATGGCCTGGAAGGCAATGTTGGCTCCTCTGTGCTCTCCACCAGACAGCCGGATACCGAAGGAAGGGCCCGGCCCGGTTTCAGGTTCTACCCGCCAGTGATTGCCCGCAGCGCGCCGCTCCGGATCACGTTCAGCACACCCGGACCCAGCAGGATAATGAACAGGGCGGGGAAAATCAGAAACACAATGGGGATGATCATTTTAATCGGGGCCTGGCGGGCCAGTTCCTCGGCTCGCTGGCGTCGGCGGACTCGCATCTGGTCGGACTGGATGCGGAGGACTTTGGCAATACTGACGCCCAACTGATCGGCCTGGATCAGGGCTGCGACGAAGTTGGACACATCGCGAATGTCCATCGTATCGGCCATATCCCGCAGCGCCTCGCGCCGGAGTTTCCCCAGTTGAATCTCCTGAAGGACGCGAGCGAAGGCCCGGCTCAGTTCGTTATCCCATTTCTCCACCACTTTGGCCATTGCCGCGTCAAAGGAGAGGCCCGCTTCTACGCAGATCGTGAGCAGGTCCAGCGCGTCCGGGAGGGATTTCAGGATTTCGTGCTGTCGCCGACGGATTTGGGAGCCCAACCAGGAGCCGGGCAAGTAATAGCCCAGAGCGAAGCCGACCACGATCAGGAGCAATTTCCGCGACATCGGGAAGGCCATACGTCCCATCAATAGAATCGCCAGGCCGCCCAGGACGCCTGCGATGATGTACCGGGCCGCCACAAACTCCGCCGGTCCGATTTTCTGAGAAAGTCCGGCCAGTTCCAGATACCGGCGGGTGCGCGCCAGTGTTTGAGAAGGGGTCATTCGCCCGATCAGGGCCGCCACTCTCTGCAGGATGGGTCGGATAACCCGTTCGCTGAACGGCAGGGAAAGTTCTATTTCTTCCAGCGTTGCCGTGCGGCCCATCGCGCCCAACTCGGCCAGCCGGGCTTCCAGCGCATCTTCCCTTTTGGGTGCCCGCATGCCGATGACGACCATTGCCACTGCGAGAACCACGGCCAATCCCAACAGGAGCAGTACAGGGCTCATTTCCTCTTACCCCCTATCTCTGACTCCCTTCTAAACCTCAATATTGGCAATCTTCTGGGTGATAAAGAAACCGGAAATAATGCCCGCCGCTGCCACACCCAGCATCATCCAGCCGCATCTGTCTGTGAACATCAATCCCATAAACCTGGGGTTAATGGTATAGACCAGTATGGCAACCCCGATCGGCAAGAAACTGACCACATAGCCCGAGGCACGGGCCTGGGCCGTCAGCGCACGAATCTCCCCTTTGATCCGCACCCGTTCCCGAATGGTGAAACTGATGGTATCCAGCACTTCGGCCAGGTTGCCTCCCACTTCCTGCTGGACCTTGATGGCCGTCACCGTCATATCCAGGTCGTCGGAAGGGACCCGGCGCAGAAGGTTGTCCAGCGCCTGCTCCAGGGAAAGCCCCAACTGGACTTCTTTAACCACCCGACTGAATTCCTCCGAAGCAGGCTCGTCCATTTCTTTGGCCACCGCTTCCATTGCCTGAAGCACGCTGTAGCCCGCCCGGATGCCGTTGACCATCATGCTGATAATATCCCCCAACTGGTCGTTGAAGGCTTTCAGGCGCTTTCCCTGGAGATAAGCCACATACCAGCGAGGAACGAAGAAGCCCAGTACCGCGGCCAGCAGGGATAGAGGGATGTCGCGGCGCAGGATGAACACGATGGCAGGGAAGAGAATCATGCAGATGACGGTGGCCGCGATGAACTCCCCGGCGGTGAGTTTCAGGTTGGCCCGGGCCAGTTGGGTGCGAAGATTGCGGGCGAGCCCCCGCTCTGCCAGTGCCTTATCCAGGCGCTCTCCCAGCGGCGAGACCCGGGGGCCGGGTTCCCCACGCCCCTTCTTTTTCTCCTCTACACCCAGGGCATAGCGGTCCAACCGCTCGGTGACCTCGTCTTTCTTCCGGCTGCCTGCGAAAAAGTAGACAAGGGCTCCGATGATCAGGAAGATACCCAAAACCAGCAACAGGTTCTCCATCTCGCTTCTCCCATAACAAAACAATAGGAGTTACGCAGTTGCGCATTGGTGAGGAGATTGCTTCGCGGCTTCGCTTCGTTGCTTCGCTGCGCTCGCAATGACAACCTCGCAATGACCCTGCCGAGGCCGGGAAGATGTCATTGCGAGGCACGAAGTGCCGAAGCAATCTCCAGGTGCGTAAGTCCTAAACAATTTACCTTCTGGGCAACTCCCGTTTTCTATCGCCGTATTCGTTCCCCGATGCCGAAAATGGTCGGCGGCAGGTGAATCCCGGCCGCTTCAATCTTCTCCATAAACTTGGGGCGAATGCCCGTGGGACGGAGCCGACCGATGACCTTTCCGTTCTCTATTCCGACAATCTCAAACTTGAAAATCTCCGCCATCGTGATGATGTCGCCTTCCATCCCTTCTATTGCCGTGATGCTGACCACTTTCCGGGTACCATCCCGCAGGCGTTCCAGCTGGATGATCAGGTCCAGCGCGCTGGCGATTTGTTCCCGGATGGCCCGGTGGGGAAGGTCCATCCCGGCCATCAGAATCATGTTTTCCAGTCGGGCCAGAGCGTCCCGCGGGGAGTTGGCGTGAATGGTGGTCATAGAGCCTTCGTGGCCGGTGTTCATAGCCTGGAGCATGTCAAACGCCTCGGGTCCCCGACACTCGCCGACGATAATCCGGTCTGGCCGCATCCGCAGACTGTTGATGACCAGGTCGCGGATGGTCACCTCCCCCCGGCCCTCAATGTTGGGCGGGCGGGATTCCAGCGTGACCACGTGCTCCTGCTGCAACTGTAACTCCGCCGCGTTCTCAATGGTGATAATCCGCTCGTCGTTGGGAATGTAGGCGGAGAGAATGTTCAGGAACGTCGTTTTTCCGGTACCGGTGCCGCCGGAAACCACGATGTTTAACCTGGCATGCACGCAGGCTTTGAGGAACTCCATCGCTTCCGGCGTGATGGAGCCCAATTCAATCAGTCTCTCGGCCGTCAACGGAATCTTGAAGAATTTCCGGATGGTCAGCACCGGACCGACAAGGGACAGGGGCGGGATGATGGCGTTGACGCGCGAACCATCGGGCAGGCGAGCGTCCTGGTAGGGGACGCTCTCATCTATGCGCCGGCCCAGGGGAGCAATAATGCGCTCTATAATGCGCATCAGGTGCTCCTCGGACTCAAATGAGGCGTTGGTCCGCTCAATTTTGCCGTGTCGCTCCACATAAATGTTTTTGGGACCGTTGACCATGATTTCGGTGACGGTGGGGTCGGCCAGGAACGGCTCCAGTGGCCCGAGCCCCAGAATCTCTGCCACAATTTGCTCAAAGAGCCGCTCCCGCTCCGCCCGACTGAGGACGATCCGCTCCTCGGCCAGAATGTTCTCAAACATCTCCCGGATGGTGCGCCGGACCTCGTCCTGCCGGCTGACATCCATCGTGGGGTCCAGTTCGTCGATCAGTTTGTTCTGGATGCGGGTCTTCAGGTCGCGATAGGTGTCTCGCAGCGGGGACGGGGCCACGGTCGGCCGGGGAGTCGGCGCGGTGGGCCCTGCCGGCCCGGCCGGTGCAGTGGGTTGCTGGGTCCCTTTCTCAATCCTTCTGAGCAACGACATCGCTCATCCCTCCAGAGGAATTACATATCAACTGGCCTGACACTTTGCTTAAACAACCGCGGAAATCGTTCCCGGCGTGTCATTCCGAGCCCCCCAGAGGGGGCGGAAGCAATCTCCAGAAGCCTTTCTGGAGATTGCTTCGGGCGCTTCGCGCCCTGCAATGACGTTGCCGGTCAGAGACCGTTCGTGGTCTGCAGTCCGTGCTCAAATCCCCAGCGCCCGGCCGATGAGACGGCGGCTAACCTCAACGGATACCTCCTCTTCCTCCTCTCCCTTCCGGAACTGGCTCAGCCGCTCCAGAACTCCGGCGGCCAGATGGACGAAGGCCTGGCCGATGGGCCGGCTGGCTTCCTCTGTGACGATGGGCAGGCCCCGGTTGGCAGCCACCACACCGGCTCGTTCATCGTAGGGGATGTGGGCCAGCGAAGGGACCAGCGCTCGCTCAATCTGATCCAGCCGCAGGCCCGTCTTCCGGTCTGAATGGTTGATGACCAGGCCGATTTTCGTCCGGGGATAACCCAGCCGATCCGCCAGTTCCAGAAACTGACGGGCATCTTTGATATCCGGGATCAGAGGAGTAACGACCAGCAGAATCAGGTCTGCCCGGTCCAGGAACGTCAATGTCAACTCGTTCAGCATGCTCCAGGTATCCACCACCACGATGTCAAACTCCGAGAGGAGCCCGTCCAGAATCGCCCCGATGCGGCGGCTCCCCTCGGCCATCCCGCTGTCGGTACCGATGAATGCCTCTGCGGCCTCCGGGTGTGGTGGGGCCAGGAGGGCCTTGACACCTGAGGCGTGGGGGGTCAGTACGCTGGTCAACAGGTCGGTATCCAGTTCTTCAACCCGAACGGCCAGATCGGCGATGCTGCGGGTGGCCTGAAGGTTGAGCATGACCCCCACGTCGCCGAACTGGAAACCGCCGTCCATGATGGCCACCTTCTGGCCTGCCCCCAGACGGGTCTGGAGGGCGACGGCCAGGTTGACGGCGACCGTGGTGCAACCTACCCCACCTTTAGGGGAGAAGACGACAACCAGTTGCCCCTGGCGGCTTGGGGTGGGACGCCCGACCGGGCCCGCAACGGTGGCCTGGAGCGGGGCCATCCGCGCGGCCTGCGCCTGCCCGATTTCGTAGACCCGGCGGATGGTGGCCATCAACTCATCCCCGCTGGGGGGCTTGACCAGAAAATCGCGCGCACCGGCGGCCATCGCCCGGCGCATATAACCGGTCTCCCCCTGGACGGAGAGGATGACGATCTGAGCGGTTGGCACTTCCCGCACAATCTGCTCGGTGGCGGTGATCCCGTCCATTCCGGGCAGATTGATGTCCATGATGACCACATGCGGGACCAGTTCCCGCGCCAGCTGGACACCCTCCTCGCCCGTGGCTGCCGTGCCAACCACTTCTATGTCCGGCGCAAAAGAGAGCAGTTTGCGCAGATTCTCCCGGGTCTCGGCGATGTCATCTACAATCAGGACGCGGATTTTTTCGGCGCTCACGGGTCCTCCGCAGACGTCTATAACGGCCGCCGGGCCGGTTCACTCGGCAGGCGCCCCACCCGTCGTGGCACCGATGTTGATCTGCCCTTCCAGTGGGTTCGGTTCAGGCGCGGTGACGGCATAGGGCAGTTTCGGTGGGACGACAAAATTGTAGCGGACGATGATGTAGTCCTGGGAGACCGTATCGGTGGAGACGCGCGCGGTATCTCCCGGGCGGCGCAGGGCGAGGGTGATATCGGCCTTCAGTTCCACCAGCGCCTTGAGAACCAGGGCCTCCTGAGGGTCTACAACCAGGATGACGGCCTGGGTCGTGACCAGGGCGGGCGTCGGGGTCGGCTCTGCAGGAGCGGCACCCGGGGCTGGCTGTCCTCCTTCTGCGCCTGGGGTCGGAGCGGGCTGAGGCGCTGTTATCTGCACCGGTGCCTGGTAAGTGCCCACTCCCAGAACTTCGGCATCCTGAATGGTCAATTGGGCTACGTAACGGGCCTGGGTGCCCCCCTCAGGGGGATACACCATAATGATCTGCCCGGTTGGTAGGGGTTCCACCCGTCCGTAGGTGCCCTGACACAGTTGCCCTTCTCCACACTGAAGTGCGGCCCACTGGTTGGGAAGCAGGCTCTGAAAATCCTGGTCCAGTTCCCGGATCATCCACGAAGCCAGCACATCCACATGGTCGCCGGGCTGGAGAGCCCAGGCGATGGCTCCCAGCATGTCCACCGGGATGGCCACAGCCCGTTTCCCCTCCGGGACCTGGAGGGCGGCGGGAGAGCCGACCGCTCCCAGAGCCTCCGCGCTGGGAGCCAGCATGCCGGGCATCAGCGGCATTCCCTGGGGGATGTCCACCCGCACGAAATACCCGATGACCTGGGCCGGGTCGGTGTAGTAGACGGGCGGCAGGTACTGGATGGGCCAGTCCTGAGCCAGAACAAGGTCAGGGGTAATGGCCATCCCTCGGGTCAGATTGTTGGCGGCGACCAGGATTTTCATGACCTGAGGTGCCTCGGTGGGCGGGGCTTCTTCTTTACCTCCTCTTCGCTGCCGCAGCAACAAAACGCCGACGATCAGCGCCACACCGATGATCAAAAGGCCTACCAGAACCAGTGTCCGCCGGCTTCCCATTCTGTGCCTCCTGATAGTGGGTTATACCTGCTATCTCCTGGAGAGTGATCTCTGAGGCCGACCTGTTCTTCAGGGTGAGGCTCTGCACCCGTGGTGACCCCATGAGACGAGATGGGACATGGATATGATATTCCATTTTCCAGTAAATGTCAAATGACAGGAAGCGGGCGACAGAGCCGCCCGCTTCCCGGATAGCGGATGATGTTCCCCCCGGCTACCTTTGACTCCCCGGGGCGCCTATTCCACCAGCCGCAGGAAGATGCGTTCGTACAGTTCGTCAAAAATCTGGTTCAGTTTCTCCGGGCGGTCGGCGTTCCGGTGGACCCCACCGGTGATGCTGGCCACCGTCTCCATCAACTCAAAGTCGGCCGAGTCGCCCAGGGTGATGGTGTAGATGACGATGCTGTTGTTGCGTGCCTGTTCGGCGTAATAGAGGGTGCATTCCTTTCCCTGGCGTTCGCTGGTGTTGGTTGGCGTCGTCAGGCCGTATTTCTGGATCAGGTTATGCGTGTAGCAGGTGCTATCAGGAGCCACGTTGGGCCGGCCATCGGTCATCAGAATCATAATGTGGGCCGCCCCGGGCCGGCCGTAGTGGCCCGATTGGGTGCTCAGGACCTGAATCCCTTTCTGAATGCCGCCACCGATATTGGTACCGCCACCGGCTCTCGTGGCATCCAGTTGAGCAACCACGGTGTTTGTGATCACCAGGGGAGTACAGTTTTGAGCCCCCAGACGGCGCAGGCATTGCAGTTCCGAGTTGATCTGCACATCGGAGGAGTAGGATACATAGCCGATCTGGTCATACCGGTAGTCCAGCATCCCGGCGAACCGCTTGGCGGCCTCAATGGCGGCCCGTATGGGCTGCTCGTCGTCGTAGAGGTCGTCCTTGCGGCGGTCCGGATTGGGCCCGCTGTTGCAGTTGGGGGAGTAATCCACCGTGGGGGGCAGAGGGTTGGGCCGCGGATAGCCGCCGAAGCGGGCATCGCAGGGATTGCAGGCCCAGTCCGTCCGGCCGTTGGACCAGACCCCCGTTCGGGTGACGTCCGAGGGCGGGGAACCGTCCGAGCCACCCGGGTTGGTGGTGATCACGATGCGGTCTATCGCGAAGCCGGCCCCGCCGGCCCAGATGCGCAGGGTGTGCTGGGAACCGGCCGTCCAGGAGAAAGCGGTATCGTTGAGCCGCCGCCACTGCCAGGAACCCGAACTGGCACCGTCGTAACCGGTGCCGCGCGGAAAACCGTCCTCAGTAGAAATACCGCCGCTATCCACGTTCCAGAAGATGCGCCGATCTATGTTTTGAGGGTGAGGCCAGCTCTTCTGTGCCTGCCCGCGCACCCAGATATAGTAGTTGCCCGTCGTCAGAACGGTGAAGTCGTAATCCACCCGGGGTGCCGGGAAGGGGCCACCGGGGACGTCCATCTTGCAATAACACTCGTTGTATCCGGAAGCGGCACACCGGCCATTATTGGTGACGGCTTCGTAGCGGCAGGTCACTCCATAACCGGGGGAAGCCGTCGCCGTTGTTTCGTGATCCGAGTAAGGCATATGCATAATGTAGGCCCCCCGGGAATCCCGACCGGAAGCGCCGTCGCCGCTTTGCCGCTGCATAACCCAGTAGGTGTAGTAGGGAACGTAGATATAGCGGTTATAGGGATTGCTGGCCCGGGAGTACTCCTCGGCCTCAATGTAATAGTACTTGTAGCCGCTGTAGGTGAACTCCTGCGTGGTGCCGCAGTGGGCCGGTGGACCGTTGGGCGGGCCGTTCCAGGGGAGAGGAAAGATCAGGCCCCCGGGATACGGGACGCCCGATTGGGCCTGCCAGCATCCGTAACAGATGGTGTCAAACTCCATAGAGCCGGAGCGGTCAAAGACGATGACGATATCCAGGTTGTTGATGTTCTCGGCGGTGGCGGAGGCGCTGACCCAGAGGGAATCAAAGCCGATAAAGCGCATGAAGATGACCGGCACCCTCCGCCGGACCAGGACCCGGATGCGGTTGGCCGTGTTGAGTTGCTGTGCCGGGGGCAGGGTCATATCCCGGAAACTGGCCGTTTCCAGAATAATGACGGTATCCGCCCCCTCCCCCGATGGACAGGATTGGGAACTGAGACAGTTGATTCCCACCTGTGTAGAGGGGTCTTCCGAATCGTATCCGTTATCCCGCAGGAATTCCAGGGCACGGGTGTGGGCGGCGCTCTCCAGGGGAAGTTCCGGGGCCGCGGCCAGCGCGGCGGCATCCACTGCCCGGGCGATTTTCACCCGTTCTGAGTAATAAATCCCCAGGTCCACCGCCAGCCCGACAAAGGCCAGCAGGGTGAAAATCCCCAGTGCCACCAGGACGATGCTCTGCCCACGCTGGGCATCCTGACGGATACAGCGCTGGAAGATGGCCCTGATGCGTCTCATCTTGCACCTCCTATTGGGTCTGCCGGGCATCCGAAACCACCCGCATCACGGAACGGGAATAGAGGTTCAGAACTCGCGGGAATCCCAGCGGTTCGTAGTTCCAGAGCGTCCGGTGAGCGTAGAAAACTTCCACCACGACGATCTGGTTATCCAGTGCTTCATATCCCTGGGCTACCCGCTGCTGATTGATGGCGATGGTCTCATCCCGATGGCGCTCAAGATTTACCTCCCCCAACCGACTGTCGTTCTCGGAGATGGGAACGGTGGAGACGTCATTGCCGGATACCAGGGTGATGGTGCCGGTGATGTATCTGACCCGCTGCCCGATGTTTCCGTTCGCCTGAATCGGGATGCGGGTAATGATGATGCCGGTATTCGGTTCCGGGTTTGTTGTTCGGAAAAAGGGGACCTGTTGATTGTTCAATCGGGTATATCCGCCGCTGGCCAGCATCCAGCGCGCGGCATCCGCGTCGGTGTATCGTCCCCGAGCGGCGAAGCGGATGCCCTCCCGGCAAGCCGTATTCACGTACAGGTAACTGCGCAGCGCAAAGGCAGTTTCCACCATCCCGATCACCAGCAGGATCAGGAACGGGAGGATGATGGCAAATTCCACCACACTCTGACCGCTTTGCTTTTGCTTTCGCGCCATTTCACCTCCTTTACGGCAGCCGCCGTCCGTCCACACCGCTGATCGTCACGGCCTGAACTTGCCGACCCGCTATGGCGGTAATCACCCACTCCGGGCGGTTGTCCGTTGGGCCGGCCGGTTTCAATTGGAGGGTGACTTCGGCATCGCTGTGACGGGCCAGAAAGTCCTTCCCCTCACCATTCCACCATGCTTTCATTGCCTGAGGGCTATCCACCCTCCACTGGTCCTCCGCGAAGGTCGGAAGCGGGTAGGGGCTGACGGCCTCCCGGAGCATACGGGTGCGTCCCACCTCCACCAGAAAAACCGCCAGCCGACCGGAGGATGGGGAGTAAAAATGGATCGTCCATACGGTCTGGGTCGGCCATCGGCCCCGGGTCCGCTGCCAGTGGGCCGAAAGGGACGAGGGCAGCGCGTCCGGCTGCCAGGCCCGGGCGGCCTCCTGCGCGGCCCGAAAGGCCTGCCGGGCTGCGGGCTCCAGCGGCAGCGGAATCGGAGGGGCGGGCGGATTCCCGCCGGAAGGCCCCGGGCTGAGCCAGAGAATCAGGACCGCCAGCCCCAGCGCGGCGATAAAGGCCAGCCCCAGCGTGGCCCCCCATCGGCCCCCGCCCCCTCTCAATTCATACCTCCTGAGAAGTTCGGCCGGTCCGGGGTGACCCCGGACCCCCCGCAGAATGCAACCGTCCGCACAGCACTCATCGGCCCCTTCGGTCAGCGAGCGTTTCGCATCACGATGGGGAGGTAGACGTGGGAGTAACGGTCGTACTCGTTGCCGTCGTAGTACGTCTCCCAGTCATCCCCCCCCAGACCCTGCTGGAGGTAGACCACGTGCAGGGCGGAAGGGGGCAGATACGGCGCCACCACCGGGCTGGCGGAGTGGAGAGGGGGATTCTGCCCGAACCGACGAATCTCAGCCCACTCTATGGCCTCCCCGGCATTCTCCGGCACCGTCAGCGCTTCGGTGTAGTAGATGTTGTAATCCGGGTTCTCGGTGGTTCCGTCGTTCACGTGCCAGACCACCACGGGCTTCCCGTCCGCCCGGAATCCCACCGACGGGCGCAGAAAGCGTACGCGCTCCGTGACCGCGCCAGTGGAGGTATAGGGCAAGTACGTACCAAGAGGTCCACCCCTCAGTTCATACCAGAGGGGACCCCCGCCGGAGTATTGAGGCCAGGTGATGCCGTTGTCCGTGGAGCGGATATAGGCAAGGGTGTATT
The DNA here is from genome assembly GCA_037445395.1 of Thermoflexales bacterium. Taxonomy (GTDB): domain Bacteria; phylum Chloroflexota; class Anaerolineae; order B4-G1; family DUEL01; genus SpSt-77. Next base: position 4,605 of record JBBIKR010000030.1, on the reverse strand, counting down.
TCTCGCATGTCGTTTGCTCTTGGCTACAGTTCGGGTCTTCGTCTTCGTTGTTCATATCCCAGGCCACCAGCACCGTGTTGCTGAAAACGGCGATGGCCGGATTGTGGGGAGCATAGCCCAGATATTGTCCCACCAGACTGTACTGCTGGCTCCAACTTGTCGTTCGGCGCCGGTAGAAGATAAAGTAGTCGTAACTCCCCTTCAGTGGTTCCGTTGCCCAGACCACATGGACGGCGCCCCCATTCCAGGCGATGGCGGGGGTGCGGGCATCCTGGTTGTCCTGGGATACTATTTCTGAGTGTACCCCATCTGGGGAGCGATAATACACGGTACCCACGTCCTTTCCTTGAGAGTAATCGTACCGGTAGTAGGCGTATACAAAGTGCGGTCGTCCCTCGCCGTCCAGAGCAACGTCCACCGAGCCGTAGCCGGGATCGCCGGGCGACGGTGAGACCGTTTCAACGGTCTGAACGTCGCCGCAGGCGCCTCCCAGGGTGCACAGCCGGTAGCGGACGGCCTGCGAGGTCGGGTTATCGCATGGGCTCCGGGTGATGTAGGCCACGACGGCGGTGTACGGGTTGGTACCGGTCACCGAGACGGCGGCCCAGCGGGCGCATTCGCTGCTGCTGCCCGCGTGCACGATCACCGGCGCGCTCCAGCCGCTGCCGGTGCTCTCCGAGGCCCAGCGCAAATAGACGGATTGTTTGAGTTCACTCACACCGTCCTCGTACGATTCTGGCCAGACCACCACCACCCGGTCTCCATCCGGGCTGACGGCGATGTCGGCGTAGTAGGAGTGGCGGTTTGGGCTTGCGGAGAGGTTGGTCGCGATGTGCAGAAAACCGGCGCGCGGCGCGGCAAGGGCTCCCGAGAGGGCCAGCGCGCTCAGCACTCCCGCAATCAGGGCTGCGATCAACAGGATGGGCCTGTATGGACGTTGCACTGTTTCCCTCTTCGTCTGTCCGCGATGGTCGTTCTATTGCTGCAGCAACAGGTCCACGCCGTAGTTCCGTTCATCGGCGACGACGGTGATCGTCGTTGTGCCCCAACGGAGCTGGCCGCTCACCCACGCGGCCGCATAGACGGTGTAGGTGCCGGGCGGGATGTTGTAGAAGTGGTAGGTGCCGTCGTGGATGGTGCGGGTGTGGAGGACCTCCCCGCCCTGGCTGTAGGCCCAGACATCCACACCGGTCAGATACTGGGGGACGCCACCGACCAGGGTACGCACCAGCCCGCCGAAGGAGGCGGTGCCCGGCACCGGGTCCGGAATCGGCCAGAAGGTGCAGACGCTGCAACTCAGGTCGTCCAGGTAGAAGAAGGTGCCGTAGTAGTCGTTGTCGTGGGTGCCGTAGAAGTGGACCCGGATATTCTGACCGGCCAGGGTGGTCACGTCCAGTCCCTGATCGGTGAAGTCCACGCTGAAGGGTTCCCAGGTCTCGGTGACCACGCCGCCGTTCACGATGGCGACCGGCGAGCCGATGGGATTCCCGCTATTATCCCGCAACTGGACATACAGGACATCATCGGCGTCCGGGATGCCGCGATAACTGCAGTCGGTGAGGCTACCCGCTATTGCCTGCCACCCACTCACCACCAGGTGGGTAAGGGTATAAACATCGGTGGGAATCTGGACCGTCTGATACAGGTACGGGTTGAAGGGCGCGCAGGTGGGGTAGGTGCCCAGGGAGGCATGGAGCCGCATGGCGAAGGCGCCGCTGTGCTGGAGGTAACCGGTGTGCTGGTAAGCGCCGGTGTCTCCGGCGCGCCAGTAGGTGAAGACACGCTGGGGGTTCCCCTCAAACCCACCGGCCTGCAGGAGTTCACTGCACTCCTGAAGCCCGGGCGGCTTGATCTCCCCTTCGTCCCACGGCGGGGGTTCCGGCGCGTGGCAGATACCGTAGGTGACCCGGACCGGGATCCAGTCCAGGTAGAAATCCCGGGCACTATTGGAGGAGTAGGCGCTGACCCGCACGCGGAAGTTGCTATCTGAGAAGTCGGAGGCCGACCACGCGCGTCCCCATGCATCCGCCGGACCGCCCAGAACGGTCGTGTGTTCGCTGGTGGTTTCCGTGGAGTCCCGTTTGGTGGAGGTCCAGGAACTGCCGCCGTTCCAGGAGAGGTCCACGTCCATATAGTTGGTGCCGTAAGTGCTATCCAGCCACCAGTCCAGCCGTACCTCAACACCATACGTGATGGCGTCGGTGGGAAGATTGATGCCGTAGTTATAGAAAATGTGACGGTCGGCATTGTTGCCGGTGCCGTTGTTGATACTGGCTGCCGCACCCCCGCCGTCTGCATAGGCGGATGTCGGGTTTTGCTCAAACCCGTTGTTGTCACCGCCGGTGGTGGCGGTGTTGGCGGAGGGGCTGAGCCAGCCGGTATCATAGGCGCACCGGGCATTGACCACCACCGAGGTCAGGTTGTTTTCCTCGTTATCTTCTTCCACGTAGTTAGTCGTATCCACCCGGGCGGAGATGCGGTATTGCCCTTCGGCCGGGAGCCACAGGTAGGCCGTGATGACGGTGGTACCGTAGGGGCCGATGCCCGCGACCCACTGTTTCACCACCCCCAGTTGTCCGGGGGCCGGCGGCGGCTGCGTCAACGGGGTGATGTAGAAGTCCACGTCAAAGATGTCTTCGGTGAGGCCGGGGGTGATGTTGGAGATCACCGCGGTCACGGTAAAGGTATTCTGCACCGGAACTCGCTGGGGCAGGTTGAGCGATGCGGCGATCATATCCGGTGGGACGGAGCGGACATAAAGGTCAGCCGAGTAGGCGACCAGCGTCGCCGCATTGCCGCAGGTACCCAGATCGGTATGGCTCTCCAGGCGGTAATAACCGGCGCTCCCCAGCGGAATCTGGACCGCCAGGTCCAGGGCATCCCAGGTATTGGAGTCCACGTTGATGCCGGTCATCAGGACGGCAGAGGAGATGCCGCCGGTGATGGAGGTGCGGCACCAGAGCAACCGGTGCGGGTTCCCCGACGGGGGATGGTCGTAGAGGCTGACGGAGATCCAGTCCAGCGGGAGGACGGAGTGGGTGGACGCGACGATATAGGGCCCGACAGCGGTCCACGCTTTGGTGGCCACATCGGATGGCTCGGTGGGGTCCCATTGCCGGTTGCCGTTGAGGTCTATCCAGGCCCGCAGGCTGGCGGTGCCGGGCCGGTTGGCGTAGACGTTCAGGACGGCTGTGCCCGTATCGTCGGTCAGGGCCTCGCCGTATCCGGGGCCGGTGCCGGAGAAATCATAAGAGCCGAAACTGGTGGAGTAACTGACCCGGACATTGGGCAATATCTCGCCGGTGTCCTCATCCGTCACCAGGACCGGTACCGTGTGCCCCCGTTCATCGGGCAACCGGTTGGTTGCCGAATCAAACTGGATGTCCACCCGGTAGCGGATGGGCCGGGGAGTGGGAGTGGGGGTGGAAGGCGTCGGCGTGACCGGGGCCTGGGTCGGGACGATGAAGGTCGGCGGGGGCTGGAAGGTCGGCGGGGGCAGATTGCCGAAGCCCACCTGAACCCCCTCGTTCAGCATGGTGACATGGGATTCCACCCGGATGTACGGAGCGATAGCCCGGAAGAGAGGGTCTACGAGTTCTACATTATGGACGACCCGGACCCGGACCGGGAGGCCGGGGAGACTGGGGTGGTCCAGTTGCTCCTGAGCATCAAAGGCCGGGAACCCCCAGACCTGGACCCCGAAGAAGCCGGGGGTGTTGGAGTAGGCGTTAAACGTATCCGTGGTCAGCCCTAAGGCTGATTCTCGGATGCGAAGCCCCACGGCCCGGTCCAGCGCGATCATCTTGATCATCGCCACCCGCCGGGCGTTATACTCGTTCACACTCTCTTGAGGGTCGCAATTGTTTCCCGGCTGCTTGTAATCGTAGGGTGGATAGATGAACGGCGGGTCCGCGCTGAGATTCGTGCATGGGTCCGACGGATCACACTGGTCCCGGGCCGTGGGATTCCCCTCCAGTTTACAACCCTGGGGAGGCTGGTAGGTAATGGCCCAGCGGGCGGCCTCCCGCGCGGCGTGCTGGACGGCCAGGTAACCCTGGAGGACCAGTGCACCCTCAATAATCAGGAAAATGACCAGGAGCAGAACCGGAAGGACAAGGGCGAGTTCCACCATTGACTGTCCCCGGTTTAGCCGCCAGCGAAACCGGCATCTCTTCCAGCGGACGTCCCTTTCCTGACCCATTTGCCCCCTCCCGGGAACGGATCGGTTGACAGACGGCACAAGAGTTGCCCTCGCCAGTCTCTTGATGCAGGCTGGCACTGGTTGAACGTGTCCGGAGCAGGCGATTCCCGATGAGGCTTACATTGTCTGTTCGCAGAAATAACAAACTGCCGGCCTGGAATCTGGGGAGTCCGTTGATGTCCGCAGTTCCAGCCCGGCCCCTGAATCGCCTCCCCGGCCTGCTCTCGCAAGCCCTGGCAAGGTTGGGTATCAGTTGCGTTTCAATTATAAACCCATTGGTGCTTTATTGCAAGGGTACTCTGGTACTATTCAGGGCTTTTCAAAGTTTTCACGCCAATGAATCGGCTTTCACCCCTCACCCCCCTATGTCCCCCCTCTCCCCTTGGCCTACCGGCCAGGGGAGA
>JBBIKR010000029.1:36494-37944 GCA_037445395.1 Thermoflexales bacterium | reverse complement strand
GCCGCCGCAATGAAAAATATCTTTTATATCCCCCGCGGGGCGAAAAGGCCAAACTTTAAGGGAGGGGCACCGCCGCAGGCGGCGGGGGAGGGGTGAGGACCCGGCTGACGCCTATCGGCCAGAACGGCTGGGGCAACTGGCGCCAGTCCCCTTTCTTTTCCCCCGAGCCACCGCGCATTTTTGCAACGTCACCACAATGTGGTATAATCCTTGCAAATACCTGTCAGATCAGCATGTTCGGAGGAAGGGAGCTATGAGAATCGGAGTTCTGACCGGAGGGGGCGATGTCCCCGGACTGAATCCCTGTATCAAGGCTCTGGTCTATCGGGCCGTGGATGAAGGCCATGAGGTCGTTGGCATCCGCCGGGGATGGGCCGGACTGCTGTACTATAACCCCGACGACCCTTCCCCTCAACCGGAGAACGTGATCCCGCTGGATAAAGGCATCGTCCGCACCATTGACCGGACCGGTGGCACGTTTCTCCACACGTCCCGCACCAATCCCAGCCGGGTCGCGCCGGATAAAGCGCCCGCATTTCTGAACCCGGAGCAGTTCCCGGTGGACAAAAACGGGAATGTGGACTTCACCACCCACATACTGCGGGTGCTGGAGCACCTCAAGATAGACGTCCTGGTGCCCATCGGCGGTGAGGACACCCTGGGATACGCGGCCCGCATCCATCGCGAAGGCTTCCCCATCGTCAGCATCCCCAAGACGATGGACAACGACGTCTTTGGCACCGACTACTGTATCGGTTTCTCCACCGCCGTCACCCGCAGCGTCCGCTTCATCCACCAACTCCGCTCCACCGCCGGATCCCACGAGCGCATCTGCGTGGTGGAACTCTTCGGCCGTCATTCCGGCGAGACCTCCCTGATCGCGGCCTACCTGTCCGGGGCGGACCGGGCCATCATCTCGGAAGTCCCCTTTGACATTGAGAAACTGGCCCGTCTGCTGATCAAGGACAAGTATGAGAACCCCAGCCGTTACGCAATTCTGACCATCTCCGAAGGGGCTCGCGAGATCGGGAAAGACATCATCCAGTCCGGCGTCCCCGACCCCTACGGCCACAAGAAACTGGGCGGCATCGGTGCGGTGACCGCCAAGCGGCTGGAGCAGATGACCGGCGAGGGGACGATGTGTCAGGAACTGGCCTACCTGATGCGCTCCGGCGAGCCCGACGCGCTGGACATCATGGTCGCCGTCAACTTCGCCAACACCGCGATGGACCTGATCCAGGAGAAGAAGTTCGGCCGGATGGTGGCCCTGCGGGAAGGGCGCTATACCGATGTGGATGCCGAGTCGCCGACTCTGGGGAGCAAGCATGTGGATGTACGGGCGCTCTACGACGTGGATGAATACCGGCCCAAAGTGATGCACGTCCACGGGAAGCCGATGTTCTTGTATTAGTCGCTTATCGCTTATCGCTTATCGCTTATCGCTTATCGC
>JBBIKR010000029.1:24295-36394 GCA_037445395.1 Thermoflexales bacterium | reverse complement strand
GATGTTCTTGTATTAGTCGCTTATCGCTTATCGCTTATCGCTTATCGCTTATCGCGGATCGCAGATCGCAGATCGCAGATCGCGGATCGCCGGAGGAGAAATGAAGCGCATTGCGGTGCTGACCAGCGGCGGTGATGGGCCGGGGCTGAACCCCTGCATCCGCGCCGTGACCCGGATGGCCATCCACCTGGGGGCAGAGGTGATCGGGGTCCGGCGGGGGTACCTGGGCCTGATCAACGGCGAGGTGGTGGAACTGGACCGGCGGGCGGTCGGGGGAGTTATGGGCTACGGCGGTACCTTCCTGGGCACCGCCCGTTGCCCGGAATTCCAGACCGAGAAGGGGCGCCGGGAAGCGCTGCGGACCCTCAACCGGCTGGATATAGACGGCCTGGTGGTCATCGGCGGCAACGGCTCCCTCACCGGCGCGCTGGAATTGCACCGCATGGGCTTCCCCGTCGTTGGCGTTCCCGCCACCATAGATAACGACGTCAACGGCACCGACATCGCCATCGGCGTGGACACGGCGCTCAACACCATCCTGGACGCCATAGACCGTATCAAAGATACCGCCTCCTCCCACAACCGGGCCTTCCTGATTGAGACGATGGGGCGCAACTGCGGCTACCTGGCCCTCGCCAGCGGCGTGGCCGGCGGAGCCGAACTGGTCCTCATCCCGGAGGTGGAGACCACGATGGAGGAGGTGGCGCGGGTCATCGGCGATACGTACGTGCGGGGGAAGGCCCACTGCATCATCATCGTCGCCGAAGGGTGGAAACCGGGCACTCGCGCGCTGGTGGATTATCTGAACAGCCGCCGGGAAGAACTGGGGTTTGAGATTCGCCTGACCGTTCTGGGGCACATCCAGCGGGGTGGGCGGCCGTCGGCCTTTGACCGGCTGCTGGCGACCCGCTTGGGTGCCGCCGCCGCCGAAGCCCTGCTCCGGGGAGAAAGCGGCGTGATGGTGGGGTGGCGCCATGACCGGGCCGTCACCACTTCACTGGAGGAGGCAGTGGCTTTCTGCAAGGAGGTCAATCTGGAACTCTGGAAACTGGCGGCGGTGATGGAAGTGTAACGGTCTCTACCGGGAACCAGGGAGACCCAGGGGTTTGGGGCAGGCGACACAGTCGCCTGCCCCAAACCTTTTTCTTTCCCCGCCCCGAACTTTACAGACCGCCGCTGAGAGCGGCGGCCAGGTCGGCGCCGCAGGCCACCGGAATGACGGGGATGCGCAGCGCCTGCAGTGCCGCCGCCAGTTCCTCCGTCCCGGGCGGGCCTCCGAAGGAGGCGGCGTCCAGCAGGACCACCACCGGGCGCAGCCCCCGGCGGGTCATCTGATCCGCCGCCAGCGCGACCTCCCGCCGGGTGGACGGGGTGATCAGGACGACCGTGCTCCCGCGCGGGAGATGGCGGGCCTGGACGCCCAGGAGCGCCGAAAAGGGCAGGTCCCCGTCCGCCCGAACCAGCGCCAGCGCCTCCAGCATCTTCCGCAGTTGCCGTCCGCCCCGGTCCGGGGGGAGGACGGTGAGCCCGGCCCCCTGGCAGACCAGCCCCACGGCCCGCCCCCGGCGCAGGAAGTACCGCCCCACCGAGGCAGCCACCGTCACCGCGTACTCCTCCGTGGAGGGCGGCAGGGTGACCGGACCGAAGGGATGCCAGAGCACTTCATCCGCCGGAACGGTCGGGGCGGAGGGGAGCGCGTGGTGGACGGCGCGCTCGGCGTCCACAAAAATCCAGACCTCCGCCAGAGGGTCCAGTTCAAACTCTTTGACGATGAGCCGGTCCCGGCGGGCCGTGCTGGGCCAGTGGATGCGGTTCAGGGGGTCGCCGGGGGCGTACTCCCGCACCCCGGCGGCGTTGGGGGTAATCTGATGGGTGCGGCGGCGGAGCGCCTCGCCCCCCGGCAGGAGTCCCGGCGGCGAGGGGAACGCGCGCACCTCCACCGTCATCGGGTAGACGACCAGGGTGGCAGTGGGGGAGAATTCCCGGCGGACGGGGAAGAGGCCAAAGGGGTCGCCGGAGCGCAGTTCGGTAGGGCCCAGGGGAAAGACGCCGCGGGAGGTCAGGCGGGTGCGGGCCAGGTAGCGGTACCGCTGGCGGGGGCCGATCATGGAAAGCACCCGGGAGCCCCGGGAGTGGGGCAGGGGTGAGCGGTCCCGCACCTCCAACCACAGCCGGGTCCAGCGGCCCGGATTGACGACTTCAAACCGCTCCTCAAAGACCTGGCCCATCTGGGCGCGCAGGGTGCGGGCCTGACGGCGCACTTCCACCCCGCGCAGCACCACCGCCGACCAGATGCGGCTGACCAGCAGGACGAGGGCCCAAAGATAGGTCAGATGGGCGTAGAGGGGATTACCGGTGAGGGCCAGAGCAACGGCGCTGGCGGCAAACAGTCCCAGGATGAGCCAGAGTGAGGGAGTCACAGCCGTTACGGTTGGTCATTCGCCGTCAGGCCTTCGCCGCCGGGGACGGGGACTTTGCGGAGGATGTCCTCCACCATCTCCTCAGCGGTCACGTCCCGCATCCGGGCGGTGGGGCCGACAATCACCCGATGGCCCAGGGCCGGGAGGGCCAGCGCCTTCACGTCATCCGGGAGGACGAAATCCCGCCCGTAGATGGCCGCCCGGGCCTGCCCGGCCCGGTAGAGGGTCAGGCTCCCGCGCGGGCTGGCCCCCAGGTAGATGTCGGGATATTCGCGGGTACGGCGGGTCAGTTCCACGATGTACCGCTTCACCGCCGGTGCCACATAGACGGCCCGGATGGCCTCCTGAGCCTGCAGTAACTCCTCCACCGACGCCACCTGCTCCAGTTCCTCTATGGGGTGGCGGAACTGCTGACGCTCCAGGATGCGGATTTCGTCCTCTGCGGCCGGGTAGCCCAGGCGGATGCGCAGGAAAAAGCGGTCCAGTTGCGCCTCTGGCAGGGGGAAGGTGCCCTCGTACTCAATGGGGTTCTGGGTCGCCAGCACCATGAAGGGACGGGGCAGGGGGCGGGTGACGCCGTCCACGGTGATCTGCCGTTCCTCCATGGCCTCCAGGAGCGCCGCCTGGGTCTTGGGGGTGGCCCGGTTGATCTCGTCGGCCAGGACAATCTGGGCCATGATGGGGCCGGGGCGGAACTCAAACTGGCGGGTGGCCTGGTTATAGATGGAGACCCCGGTGACGTCGCTGGGGAGCATGTCGGGCGTGAACTGGATGCGGCTGAAGGAGCAACCCAGGGAGCGGGCAATGCTGCGGGCCAGCATCGTTTTGCCGGTGCCGGGGACGTCCTCAATGAGCAGGTGGCCCTGGCAGAGGAGGCCGATGACCGCCAGTTCCACGACCTCCCGTTTGCCGACGATGACCCGCTCTACGTTGGCGATGAGCCGTTCGGCGAAAGATTGGACGGAAGACATGGGAGCGTAAAGACGTGAAGACGTGAAAACGTGAAGGGTGAAAGCGTGAAGCGTAGACAAAAAAGGGGGACGGTCTGCTGAGAGACCGCCCCCTTTTCGGTAACCCTCCGGTTACTGCGTTCCCCGCAGGCGCGGGTCCAGCGCGTCCCGCAGACCGTCTCCCAGGAAGTTGAAGGCGAACATCGTGATGGAAAGGGCCAGGGCCGGGAGGATAGCCTGCGGCGGGTAGGTGCGGATGGCCTGACTGCCGTCGGAAATCATGGAGCCCCAACTGGGAGTCGGCGGGTTGACGCCCAGACCGATGAAACTCAGGAACGCCTCGGTGGTGATGTAGCCGGGGATGGCCAGCGTGACGGTGATGACCAGGGGGCCCAGGATGTTGGGCATGATGTGGCGGAAGATGATGCGCAGGTGGCTGGCACCGACCGCCCGTGCGGCCATCACGAAGTCCTGCTCCCGAATGGAGAGGACCTGTCCCCGGGCCAGACGGGCCGTCCCCATCCAGGCCGTAAGGCCAATGCCAACGAAAATGAAGAGCATGCCGCCGAAGCGTTCGTCAATTTTGTTCATTGTGTAGGCAAAGGTGCCGGGTTCGCTCTGGGCAAAGGTGGACCGGAAGAAGGCCATCATCAGAATAATCAACAGGAGGGAGGGGAAGGCATACATCAGGTCCACAAAGCGCATCATCACATTATCCACCCACCGGCTGAAGTAGCCGGAGACCAGGCCGTAAGCCGTTCCCACGAAGAGCGCGATCAAGGGACCCACAAACGCGACCGAAAGAGAAATCTGTGTACCGTAAATCAAACGGCTGAGCATATCACGCCCCACGTAATCGGCCCCCAGCGGGAACTTATCCGAGATCGTTGCGTAGGGTTTCATCATAGGGAACAGGGCCACCATCCATCCAGGAACCGCGTTCGCGGCGGGGCGGTCCTGCACATCATAAGGATAGGGGGCGATATACCGGGCAAAAATGGCGGTCAGAGTCAGCAGTACAACGATAATCCCGCCGATCACAGCAGCCTTGTTGCGGGTTAGCCGGTACACTGCATCAGCCCAGAGACCGGCCGTTTTCCGTCGTTGCGGCAGGGCGGTTCTCACCGCCTCCACACGGCCCACTTCAGCCATTCTCAGCCTCCTTACTCATACCGGATACGCGGGTCCAACCACGCGTAAGTGACGTCCACGACGAGATTCGCCAGGACAAGGAAAATCGCATATAGCAGAATGGTGCCCATAATCACCGGATAGTCCCGGTTGGTCACGCTGACAACGAAATACTTCCCCAGGCCAGGAATCCCAAATATCTGCTCCGTAACGAACGTACCGGTGACCACAGCGGCAAACATCGGCCCCAGCACGGTGACAACCGGGATGAGGGAGTTGCGCAGCGCGTGCCGCAGAACCACCAGACGTTCGGGCAGGCCCTTGGCGCGCGCCGTTCGGATGTAATCCTCCCGAATCACCTGGAGCAAACTGGCGCGGGTGAGACGGGCGATAATCGCGGATTGCCCCAACCCGAGGGCAAAAGCCGGCATCAGAACGTATCGCCAGAAATTCCAGGAAAGGTCACGCGGAATGAAAAACAGAATATAGGGGGGTTGAGCCCCCCAACCCGTAGGAGGCAACCAGCGCAACATCACGCCGAAGATCCAGACCAGGATCGGGCCCAGGGCAATAACCGGTACAGAAACCCCAAAAATGGCCACACTCATCCCCAGATAATCCCAGACGGTATTCTGTTTCAACCCGGCAATGATACCCATCGGAACGCCGATCAGCACAGCAATAGTAAGAGCAACAACACCTAATTGGAAAGACACGGGCAGTTGTTCCCGGATGATGTCATTAACGGTTCGGCTACGGGAACTGTACGAAGGACCAAGGTTGATCCAGCGGAGATAATAGTCGTCCCAAAGTTTAATCTCAATCAGGCTCTCTTCCAGCAAAGATTTTGCTGGGCCTTTGACGACACGAGGGACCAGCACGTCGTTCAGGTAGCGCAGATACTGCTTCCAGTACGGTTCATCCAGATGGTATTTGGCTTCCAGGTTCCGGATAATTTCCTCGGGTAGTTTCTTCTCCCGATCAAAAGGGCCACCGGGAACGGCGCGTGTCAGGGTGAAAGTAACCAGTGACAGAACGAGCAATACCAGCAGGGTCCACAGGAAACGACGGATAATAAACCTGCCCATTCAGAGCCTCCCCAAGATGATAGGGCAGGGCCCATACAGGGCCCTGCCCTCTTTTAACCACTCCGTTACGGCTGCAGGCTCCACTTCTCCAGCGCTTCGGAGCCGTGCTGGGAGAAGGTGCGGTTGACGTACGGCTTGGTGCAGGTGACGCGGGTGTACCAGTAGATGGGGATGATGGCCGCGTCCTCCCAGACCAGGATCTGCTCGGCCTGAGCGTACATATCCTGCCGCTTGGCCGGATCCTTCTCCAGAGCCGCCTCTTCCAGGATGCGCGTGAACTCTTCATTGCGCCACTGGGTCGCAGCCTCTTCATGCCCACCGATGGCGAAGACCTCCCGCGTCCAGTTGTTGGCATCCGGGTAGTCCATGCACCAGCCCAGCCGCCAGACCTGCGGAGAGTCTTCCTGGAGCGTCTTCAGATAGACCTTCCACTCCTGGTTGGTGACGGTCACCTGAATCCCCAGGACCTCCTTCCACATCTGGGAGATGGCCTCGGCAATCCGCTTGTGGCCCTCAGATGTGTTGTACATCAGGATGATCTCCGGGATCTGGCTCACATCCGTGAAGCCCATCTCGTCCATATAGGCCTGCAGTTCTGCCTTGGCCTTCTCCGGGTCGTACTTGACGCCCAGGTCGGGGTATTTATCCGGCGTGGGGCAGCCCGCCATACCGGGACGGCAGAACCACTGGGCCGGCTCCTGACCACCCTTCAGGACGTTGTCAATCAGCCCCTGGCGGTCAACGGCCAGCGAGAGAGCCCGCCGCAAATGGACGTTGTCCACCGGCGGCTTGCTGGTGTTGAAGCCGTAGTAGTAGGTGCAGGCCTGCGGGCCGATCACCAGTTCTTTAGAGAGAACCGGATCGGCCTTCACCCGGTCCATATCCTGCAACGGCACACCGGCCACATCCAGGTTGCCCGCCTCGTACTCGGCGAAAGCGGGGGACGCGTCCAGCATGGTGAACTTGATCTCGTCAATGGAGGCCTGCGGGACGCTCTCAATGCCGGGCCAGAAGGGATTCTTGACCAGCACGAGATGGGAGTCGTGCACCCACTCCTTCAGGGCGTAGGGGCCGTAGGACTGGTTGAAGCCCGGCTCGGTCCAGCGGTCGCCCCGTTCCTCAATGACCCACTTCGGCTGGGCGTAGGCCACCCACATCCCGATGATGTTGAGGTTGTACACCGCCGGGGTGGTGAAGGTCACCTGGAGAGTGTAGTCATCCAGGGCCTTGGCCGCCACGCCGTCAATCAGGGCCTGCTTCTCTTCATCGCTCAGTTCGCCCCAATTCTCGGCGTTGAGCAGTTCGTTACACCCCTTGATGGCAAAGGCCAGAACGTAGGCATAGTCCGAGGCGGTGTCGGGGTTGCAGGTGCGCTTGATACCATATTCAAAGTCGTGGGCGGTGACTATGCGAGGGTTACCCTCTTCATCCAGCACCTGCTCCACGGCCTGACCATTCCAGCGCACCCAGGGGATGCCCTGCCGAATGGTGAAGGTGTAGGTCAGCCCGTCCTCAGAGGCTTCCCACTTCTCGGCCATGCCCGGTTCCAGTTCCAGCGTTACCTCGTTCAGGCGGGTGAGACCCACGCCGAGTTCAGAGATGACCTGAACGGAGGACGTGTCGGTCGCCAACGCCGGGTCCAGCGTCGGGACATCGCCCGGGCCCAGATTGATGCGCAGGATATTGGGGCGGCCGGTCGGCGCCGGGGTCGCCGTCACCACAATCTCCTTCTCCTCGCCGGGGATGGTCACCACCACGGTTTTCTCCACCACCTGCGGCTGGCAGGAGGTGACCAGCAGCGCAGCCAGTACGGCCACAACGGCCACGATAGACCACTTCTTGGACATCTTCCTCCTCCTTAAAGTTGACGGATGTTTCAATGGGTTTGAAGTGAATCTGAACATTGGGGAACGTTTCCTCGCCTCACCGATACGCATCACCTCCTTTCAGGATAGGGTTTATCCGTGAATATCCACCGCACAGGACACAAAGCATCCATCAGGGACTGAAAGGGATTGGCCCCCACCTTCAGGCCAACACGGACCGAAGGGCCTGATCCCAATAAGCGACACTCCCATCCGTAATGATGGTCACTCCCTCTATCTCGGCCTTGTGGGCGGCCTCCGGCAGGATTTGCCAACCCGCCGCCACCGGTACCGCCCGCAGGCCGGCCTTTCCCAGGAGCGCCGCCCGCTTCTTCGCCCGTTCCACATCCCATTTGTCCACCACGCTGGAGACCTCCACCGCCAGCCACACCTCCGGCCGCTCCGGATGGTCTCTCACCCGGCCCCGCAGCAGAATGTCCAACTGGAGGAGATCGTCTACCTCCTCCCGGGAGAGACAGTCTTCCAGCGAATCCTCTATTTCCGTGAAGGAGACAATCCGGATGGAACGGAGGATGCGGCCGAAGTATGCGTAGGGCTTGTCCCGGTACGCCATCTCCAGGAGTCGCCCCTTGATGTCCCCAACCGTGCCATCCATACGGGTGACCGTCTCGGTCAGCCGGAGGACGGTCTGGGCCACTTCGTGGACCTGGCGGGAAACTTCCTCCAGCCCCTGACGCAGTTCCTGGATCTGGCGGGTGGTCTCCCGTTGCGCCTCCACCAGTTCCCGAACGGTGGCCTCCAGGCGGGCCAGACGCTCTTCGTGCTGCCGCTGAACCTCTACCAGTTCCTGAACGGTGGCCTCCAGACGGGCCAGGCGCTCCTCATGCTGTCGCTGAACCTCCACCAGTTCCCGGACGGATGCCTCCAGGCTGGCCAGACGCTCCTCGCTGCGCCGCTGGGCTTCCGCCAGTTCCCGCACGATCTCCGGCAGCGAAAGCAGTTCTCGCGTCAGCACCACCTGGCGGACGCGCTCCAGCCAGTCCGGGCGCTCCACCAGCAACTGGAGCAGTTCCTCCCAGGTGATCTCGGCGGTCGCGATATTCTCTCGCATCAGACAAACCTTACAGAAGCGTCCGCATCGGCTGGAGGGTGCGGGTGAACGGGTTGAGCACCAGCCCCAGAATCTCCAGTGTTACCGTTCCCAGGAGGGGTTCGTCACCGGGCTCTCCCAGCACGACAGGCGTATGCCCCTCCCCCTGCGGAAGGATGATGTAGCACTCCCCGATCCGGCGCTCCACCGTCGTCCCGTCGGCCAGGGTAAAGACCGCCGTCCGCCGGGGCGAAAGCCCGATGGCCTGCCAGACGTCGTGGGGGACCAGGGTATAGGTCGCACCGCTATCCACCAGGAAGCGGACCTCCGCTTCTCCCCCAGGCCCCCGAACGGTGCCGCTGATATATGTGAGCCCCACTCCGGTTACGAGACCCGATAGCAGGCCACCCAGTGGCCCGGCTTCACTTCCCGATACTCCGGCTCCGCCTCGTAGCAGACGTCCATCGCCACCGGACAGCGGGTGTTGAAATTGCAGCCCTTCGGCGGATTGGCCGGGCTGGGAATCTCGCCCTTCAGAATGATGCGCTGCCGCTTTTCCTCCACCTCCGGGTCCGGCACCGGCACCGCGCTCATCAGCGCCTGGGTGTACGGATGCAGCGGATTCAGGTAAATCTCATCCCGGTCGGCCAATTCCACGATCTTGCCCAGGTACATCACCGCCATCCGGTCACTGATGTGGCGGACCATGCTCAGGTCGTGCGCAATGAAGAGATACGTCAGCCCGAACTGCTCCTGGAGTTCCTCCAGCAGGTTGACCACCTGGGCCTGGATGGAGACGTCCAGCGAGGAGATGGGCTCATCGCAGACAATCAGGTCGGGGTTGAGGGCCAGGGCGCGGGCGATGCCGATGCGCTGTCGCTGACCGCCGGAGAACTCGTGCGGGTAGCGGTTCACGAAGTACGGGTTCAGCCCGACCACCCGCAGCAACTCCTGCACCCGCTCTTCTTTCTCCTTGCCCCGGGCGACGCCGTGGACCTCCAGCGGCTCAGCGATGATGGCCCCCACCGTCATCCGGGGGTTCAGGGAAGCATAAGGATCCTGGAAAATAATCTGCATTCGGCGGCGCATATGGCGCAACTCGCCGCCCTTTAACTTCAGGAGGTCCACTCCGTCAAAGATGATTTCTCCGGAGGTCGGCTCATAGAGGCGCAGGATGGTGCGCCCAACGGTGGTCTTCCCGCACCCCGTTTCTCCGACCAGTCCCAGCGTCTCGCCCTTGTAGATGTCAAACGAAACGTCGTCCACCGCCTTGACATCCCCGATGTGGCGCTGGAAAATGACCCCACGGGTGATGGGGAAGTACTTTTTCAGATGGCGAACCTGTACCAGTGGGACTCGTTCGGCGGCCATTAGCGGCTCCTCCCTGCAAGTTCTTCCCAACGCCAGCAGGCGACCAGATGATTCGCTCCGTCGGCCTCTTTCAGTGACGGTCGTTCCTCCACACATCGGTCCACCGCGTAGGTGCAGCGGGGGACAAAGGGACAGCCCGGCGGCAGGTCAATCAGGTCGGGCGGGAGGCCGGGGATGGAGACGAGTTTCGTCCCCGGCGCCTCGTCCAGCCGGGGCAGTGACCCCAGAAGCCCCATTGTGTAGGGGTGGCGGGGCCGCTTGTAGATGTCTTTGACGTTGCCCCGCTCAATGATGAACCCGGCATACATCACGTTGATCCGCTGGGCCAGCCGGGCCACCACCCCCAGGTCGTGGGTGATCCACATCACCGCCATGCCCAGTTGCTCTTGAAGCCGCTTCACCAGGTCAATAATCTGAGCCTGGATGGTGACGTCCAGCGCGGTGGTGGGCTCGTCGGCGATGAGCAGTTTGGGGTTACAGGAAAGCGCCATCGCGATCATCGCCCGCTGGCGCATACCACCGGAGAACTGGTGGGGATAGTCATCCAGGCGGGTCTTCGCCTCCGGAATGCCAACCATCGTCAGCAGTTCTTCGGCCCGCTCCCGGGCCTGCTTGTCGTCCATCCCCTGGTGGAGTTTGAGGGCCTCCATAATCTGGAAACCGATGGTGAAGACCGGGTTGAACGAGGTCATCGGGTCCTGGAAGACCATGGCGACCTCCGCGCCGCGCACGTGGTGCATCTCGGCCTCGCTCAGTTTGAGGAGATCGCGCCCGTCAAACCAGACCTCGCCGCCCTCAATCTTCCCCGGGGGACTGGGGATCAGACGCATAATAGAGAGGGCGTGGACGCTCTTGCCGCATCCGCTCTCACCGACCACGCCCAGAATCTCTCCCTCCTCCATCGCATAGGAGATGCCGTTGACGGCGTGGACGACCCCGTCCTGGGTGTAAAAACGGGTGACCAGGTTCCTGACGTCCATCAAGATGGCCATAAAGACTCCTTATTCCTGAAGTGTAGCCAGTCTATGCGACCCGCATCAGCAGAAGGTCATACCGCCACAGCAGCAGACTGCCGGCGGAAGAGAACGGTGCGATGAAAACGGGTTCCAGGGGATGTTTCGGATAATACGAGGGATTGTTGCGCCAGGCAGGGGGGATCGGAGAAAATAGAGCAGCGACACGCCGGACAATTCGCCGCCATACGCGTGGGGATGGCGCTGCGCTGCCCCAACGGTCATATAGAGATTGAGCAATCAAAACATCCAGTGCGTCCATCAATCCCTGTACCGGCTCACGTTAACTCATACACCACGCCGCGCCGCGGCTGCCATTCCGCCAGGTGCTCCTTCAGCGCTTCCCGCCCATAGTGGAGGCGAGATTTGACCGTTCCCTCCGGAACCTCCAGAATTTCAGCGATTTCTTTCAGGCTCAACCCTTCCAGATAGTAGAGGACGATTACCACCTGCTGGGAAAGGGGCAGGGTACGGATGGCCTCCCGAATCTTTTCCTGTATTTCCCGCTCCTCCACCGTCCCTTCCACGCGGAGGGGAGCGGTCCAGCGCTCCACCAGTTCACCCAGCAGGACCGACCAGCGGTGCCGGTGGTTCACCCAATCGCAACTCAGGTTGACGGCCACCCGATAGAGCCATGGCCCTACCGGAGCATCTGTACGGATGCGCTCGGCATGGGTGAGGAGCCGAACGAAACACTCTTGAAGAATGTCCTCTGCGGCTCCCTGGTCCCGGGTAATCGCCAGGGCGGTGCGGAAGATGGGAGTTTTATACTTCTCGTACAATTCAGCCAGTGCGGCCGTGTCTCCCCGACGCAACCGGGCAACCAGCACGCCATCCGGAACGGCCGATGGATCGGAAGTTTGAGACTCCATATATAATACCGCGTTGAGAGGTGAAAGGTTCAAATCAACAGACTCGCAGTAATTTAAGTATACCACACCTGAATGAACGGCGCAACTGGCACGTGCGTCCCGAAATCGTAGGGCAACCCCGATACGGGATTTTTCGCCCGATGCTGAAACGCCTGGTGTGAATTACCATAACCCCCAGATGGGGTTGCTCAAAATTGGTTGACACTTTTCGTACCGAAGGCTTGTTGCCCCTCACCCCCCCTGTCCCCCCTCTCCCCCTGGCCGTACGGCCGGGGGAGAGGGGGGATGGAGAAGGGGTTTTTTGGGCCGGGGCGAAGCCCCCCCCCCCCAAAAACCAA
>JBBIKR010000029.1:1482-24285 GCA_037445395.1 Thermoflexales bacterium | reverse complement strand
GGCGGGCGGCTTCGCCGCCCGCCGCAAAACCCCTCTTTCTACCCCCTCCCCTCGCCCGCCGCCGAGGGCGAGCGGGAGAGGGGAGGGGGCAGGGGGTGGGGTGAGGGCTCGGGCGGGAATTTTTAAGGCCTGTAAGTTGAACCGGCAGTTGGGCCGGCCCGACCTAGCCTTCGCCGACCTGTTGGGATGGATTTAACTCACACCAAGCGTTGAAGCGTCGGGCTGACTCTGCAACCCCTTCGGGGCTCAAAAACGGCCCACAGGGTTTCGCTGAATCAGCCCGATGGTTACCCATCGGGCTGATTCCTCGGCTCCCGCCCCATCACCACCCGGAACGCCCGTGCGGTGAGAACAGGGCGGAGGACGCAATCCGGGGGCAGTTCGGAGGCCAGGTCCAGGCCCAGGCCGGGGTGGGCCAGGACCGCTTCCAGAGGCCACTCGGAGGCATCCAGAAACTCGGGGAGGGCCCCCAGAGCGACCGTCAGCAGGCCGAAAAGGTCGCCCCGGCGGGGTCGGCCCAGGGGCCGGCCCAGAAAGGTCACAATCGCCAGCGCGTCGGGCATCTCGGGACCGCCCAGTTGGGGCGGGAGGAGGTTGACAATATAGGGACAGGCCTCCATCTCCGGCGGGCCGGAGGGGACCTCCAGATAGCCTGCCACCCGCCACTCGTGGAGCAGGATGGTGTGGGGCGGCACCTCCAGCGCCAGGCCGACTCCCAATTCCTCCTGCACCTCCCTCCGCAGGGCGGTCAGGGCGTCCTCCCCGGCGTGCAGGCCGCCGCCGATGCCGCCGATGCCCACCGAGAGGACGCCGTCCGGGCGGCGGGCCCAGTAGCGGGGGCGCTGAACCTCAAAATACCAGGCATCATCATCCCGCAAAAGGACCGAGACGCCGATCAGGGCAATCCGCCGTCCCGTCAGCAGTGGGTGGGTGCCCTCCAGGGCCGGCATCAGAGCAAACAGGTCGGGCATCAGAGGTGGTTCTGGATGAACTGGTAGGTCTTCTCGGCCACAAACTCCCACTCGCTATCCACGGTGATGCAGTGGCCGGAGTTGTGGAGGACGACCAGTTCCTTATCCCGGGAGCCGGCCCGCTCATACGTGTACGGGCCGCTGCGGGGGTGGATGGCCTGGTCCAGCGTGCTGTAGATGATCAGCAGCGGACAGGTCACCCGGGGGAGCAACCGCCGGACGCGGAAGAGCAGTTTCAGGAGTTCATGGGCCGCGAAGACGGGGTTTTCTTCGTAACTCCAGAGACGCAAGTCCGCCTCCGGGTCGGTCAGGTCCTTATCCGGCGACTTGGCCCGTCTGGGGATGAAGTACTTGAGGACCGGTGTCAGGTAGATGAGCCGGTCGGCGACGATGGTCGCCGGGGAGTATGCGACGGCGCCGGGCAGTTCGGGGTGGTGCGCCGCCAGGTACAGGGTCAACACGGACCCCATAGAGAGTCCGCCGACGAAGACCGTCTCGCAGCGGGCACGCAGGTCGGTCAGCGCCTTCTCCACATGCCCGGTCCAGTCGGTCCAGCGGCAGCGGTTCATGTCCTCCACCGTCGTCCCGTGGCCGGGGAGCAACGGCGCGTAGACGGTGAGCCCCCGCTGGTGCAGGTACTCCCCCACCAGCCGCATCTCCGGCGGGGAGCCGGTGAAACCGTGAATCAACAGCATACCGATCGGTCCACCTTCCAGCAGAAACGGCGAGGGGTCCAGATGAGGATGTCGGGTCATGATGGCCTCCGCAATTCGTGTCTCATTCGTGCCATTCGTGTCATTCGTGGACCCCCGCTACCAGCAGGTCCAGCGCGGTTTCGGGGGTCATATCTCCGGTTTTGATCGCCACGTCCAGGTCCAGCAGGTAGCGGTAGATATGTTCCAGTTGGGCCAGGGTGAAATTGGCGCTCTGGGCGTGCAGTTTCCGGGCGACGAAGGGGTGAGTTCCCAGTAACTGGGCGATGGACGCTGGGTTTTCCCCCCGCGCAGTCAGGTCTTTCACCATAATAATAAGCCGGAACTGGCGGACGACCATGGCCAGAATGCCCAGCGGGTTTTCGCCGGCGTCCAGGAGCCGGTGGAGGAGGATGGCGGCCTGCCGGCCCTCGCGCCGTCCCAGCGCGTCCACCAGATCAAACACCACTGCCTGCTGGACATAGGGGACCAGTTGCGCCACATCCTGTGGAGTGACGGCCCGCCCGGGCCCGGCGTAGGTGACCAGTTTAGCGATTTCCCCGTCCAGCAGGCGCAGGTCACCGGGGCCGATGATCTGGGCCAGTTGGACCGCCGCTTCCCGTTCCATCTCTCCACCGTGGAGACGGGCGCGCGCCTGGACCCAGGCGGGGAGCGCCTCCGGCGGGGGCGGCTCAAACTGTCGGACGAACCCCTCCTCCCGTCCGGCGGCGTATTTCAGGACCGGGTGGTCGTCGGGAAGGGAGCCGTCCTCTATGAAGACCAGACGGGTCGTCTCCGGCAGGGTCTGGAGAAGACGAAGCACCCCTTCCAGGAGCCCCCGCTCTTTCCCGCGCCCCAGCCGGGTCAGGAGACCGGTGACCAGTACCAGCCGCCGGTCGGCCAGAAACGGCACCGTCTCGCAAGCGCGACGGAGTTCTTCCAGCGTCACCGTCCGCCCATCCAGGTGGACGGTGTTCAGTTCGCCCAGTTCCCCCATGCGGCGGCGCAGGTCGGCGACCGCCTCACTGCGGGTGAACTCGTCGCTGCCGTGGAGGATGTAGAAGCGGGGGCTATCCATCGTTGATCCACCACGAAGGGCACGAACGCCTTTCGCGCCTTTCGTGCCTTTCGTGCCTTTCGCGCCTTTCGTGCCTTTCGTGCCTTTCGCGTCTTTCGTGTCTTACGCGTCTTCGGTATAGATGTGGTGGACGACCATCGGGCCGCGCTCTTCCCGAACAACGGCCACCACGCGCAGGTTCCCCACGCGCGGATCGGTGGTCAGGGAGGCCTGGAGGGCCAGCCCCAGCCGCTGGCCCAGGATGAAGCCCAGGGTGGTGACCAGGAGGACGGTCGGCAGACGGCCCAGCCACTCCGTTACACTGCGGCGACGGGGGGAGAGGACGAGGAATGCCCCCAGGCCGGCCAGGGTCCCCGCCGCAACGGCATTGGTGCCGCAGGTGGGGTGGACTGCCAGATAGCGCTCACCCGCCCGCAGCCGCTCCAGGGCCTCCTGCACGGCCTCGTGGACGGCGTCGGTGGGAAGGTCGCCGTACAGGATGAACCCGTTCGGGGTGGACCGCCCCATCACGTGCAGATCGCGGTAGCGGCGGGAGAGGACATGAATGGTCGCATGCTCCAGGGCATGGTTGCGGCGGACCCGGGCAATGAGAGGATGGTCCAGAAAACCCATATTTGCCTCCTTACGGCGCTTCCAGTTCCCGGTAACGCTGGGGAATTTCCGCCGGGTGTGCAATCACAATCAGGCGGAAGCGAGTGCTTCCGTAGGGATGACAGGTGACCAGCGTCACCCGCTCATCATCGGTGGGTTGAATGTAGCGGGCGTTGGCCTGGCGAACCTCCAGCGGTTGCCCGGCCTCCGGCAGCAGGAGGACATCATCCACCCGGTACAGGAAGACCATGGAACCAGAATACAAGATGAGAGGGTCGCCCGGCTGGACTTTGTACAGGAACCGGAACGGTCCGTTCTCCGGCCAGTTATGGCCATTGAGGACGGTGTTCCCCGGCCGTCCCAGCAGTGCGGAGGTTTCATGCCAGCCCACATAGGGCGCGTCGGGGACAACCCAGACGGGCTGATGAGCGCCTGCCACTTCCTGTACCTCCCAGTGGGTGGGGACAACCGGCGCATCTATGCCCACAGAAGGGACAACGACACGGGTGGGAGGATAGATGGCCGGGGTCGGGGTGGGGGTAGGGGGCAACGGGGTTGGCGTCCGGGTGGGAGGCAACGCGACCGTTGGAGCGGGCGTCGGCACCGCCGTATCGGTCGGCGTTGCCGGGAGCGGCGACGGGGAGAGCGTCGGCATATCGGGCGGCAGCGGAGAGGATACGGGCAGAGGGATCCCGGAGACCAGTTGAGGCCCGGCCACGACCCCTCCGGCCATCAGTAACATCATCCCAACCCAGATTAACAGGCCGGAGGTACGGCTCCGCCTGGAGGGAGTTCGGTTCAGCATATCTCCTCACACGAATGGTTCAGAGAATCAATGAACCTCAACTCTCTGAAGTGACGGAAGGGGCGGGGTAACTGTTCAGCCTCACCTCACCCCCCGGCTTTGCCGACCCCCTCCCCTCTCCTGGCCGCAGGCCAGGAGAGGGGGGGGGGGCCGCCGCCGGCGGCGGGGGAGGGGTGAGGAAGCCCGAATAGTTACGGGGCGGGTAATAACGACCTGCCCGTTCCCCCGGGCCCGTGCCGATGCGCGCCCGGACTTTGATTATAGCCCAATCGCGCGCAGTGGTCAAACCGAATCGGCCTGAATTTTGCCCGACGCTGAAACGCCTGGTGTGAATTACCATAGCGCTTTTATCGCCCCTCGCCTATTGTCCCCCCTCGTAGGACAACTGCGAGCAGTTGTCCTACGACTCCCGGGGAAGAGGGGGAATAGAGGAGGGGGGTTGCGGCGGGCGACTTCGCCGCTTCCCCCCTTCTCCCCTGAAACGGGGGAGAAGGGGGGAAGAGGAGGGGTTTGGAGGCGGGGGGGGGCGTGCCGCGCCCGCCGCCTCCCCCCCCCCCCAACCCCCGCCCCCCCCCTGGCCCACGGCCCGGAGATTGGCCCGACGGTTGCCGAGGAATCAATGAACTTGGGGGCGGGGGGAGGAGTGAGGTAGTCACCCCCACTCTCAATATGGCCGGAGGATGCCTCCTTCCACCCGGAACAGGGCCGCCCGCTGGCGGAACTCCGGGCTGAACATCTCCGGGTCGGTGGCGGTCAGAATGGCCTGCTCCACCCGGTCCACCTGGGAGAGCAGGAAGGCCCGCCGCTGGCTGTCCAGTTCCGCCAGCACCTCGTCCAGCAGGAGAACCGGGGCCTCCCCCGTCGTCTCCTGCATCCAGGCCAGTTGCGCCATCTTGAGGGCCAGGACTGCCGTACGCTGCTGACCCCGGGAGCCGAAAATGCCCAGGTCCACATCACCCACCAGGAAATGCATCTCGTCCCGATGGGGGCCGGTCAGGGTCATCCCCCGCTCTATTTCCTCCCTCCGGCGCTGGCGAAGGCGCTGCAGGAAGGCCCGCTCCAGGTCCTCCGTAGAGACGCCCGGCGGGGGGCCTTCCGGTTCCGTCAGGGCCAGCGGCATCTGATAGTTCAGCGCCGGAGGACGCGCCGGGTCAAAGTTCGGCTGATACTCCAGCCGTAGCCACTCCCTCCCGCCGGTGAGTTCGGCATGGACCGGGCCGACGTGCCGGGAGAGTTCGGCCACCATACGACGACGCCCCTGTGCGACGACCACGCCGCTCCGCGCCAGCCGCTCGTCCAGCGGGTCCAGTTGGGCCGGGTCGCCGCCCTCCTCCGCCAGGTGGCGAAGCAGGGCATTCCGCTGCCGGAGCGTCTCCGTGTACGTATCCAGCGCGGCGGCGTAGGCCGCGTCCACCTGGGAAAGGGTCGCGTCCAGATAGTCGCGCCGGCCGGATGGAGGGCCGGACACCAGGTCTATGTCCTGGGGCAGGAAAAGGACGACGTTCAGACAGCCGGTCAGGTCCCGCAGGCGCTGAGGCCGGCGGTCCACGCGGATGCTCTTCTGGAACCGGACGGCGCCGCTGGCATTCGGGGCCAGGCTCAGGGCGATGGCGATTTCCCGCACCTGCTGGCGCCCGACCACCTCCGCCCGCAGGTGGGCGTAGCAGAGCCCCTCCCGCTCCGCGGCCCAGTTGATCAACTGGCGGTCCACGGCGGTCAGGGGGGAACGGCCCGTCGCCAGGTAGTAGATGGCCTCCAGAAGGGACGTCTTTCCCTGCGCGTTGCCGCCTACCAGAAGGATGGGCCGCTCAGGCCATTCTACCTCCAGGCGGACGTAGTTGCGGAAGTTTTCCAGGCTGAGATTTCGGACACGCATACGGTGAGTTCTCTCGCCAACAGTGGGATCACCCCAAATCCACCAGCCCCAGGTCGGCCAGCCAGCGGAAGTACTCCGCGACCAGCGCCGTCGCCTCCAGGCCCGTCTCGTGGCGGATGAGGGCGGCAATGTCGGCCACCGTCCGGCGGCCGTCGGCCCAGTATTCGGCCAGATGGGGAAGAACCGACGCCGCCTCCCGGACCCGTTTCTGGAACGCCCACCACCGGTCGCGGGTGGCCACGTCCCGGCAGGCCACCTCCTCTTCGGGGCGGAGGGGTCCCCGAAAGCGCCGCCGGGGCACCCACTCCGTCCCCTCCACCTCTGACGCCGTCGGGGCGGGCCGGTCGGTAGGTTCATTGCACTTTTCAACCATTCGTGGCAGGTCGTCGGCCGCGCGACGGTATTCCTGCACGGCAAAGTCGGCGTCGGCGGACTGCCAAGGGGAGACATCCACCGGGGCCAGCCGCCGGACGCTGACCAGCGCCTCCCGATGGCGGGCGACGCGGTACTCCAGGCGCTGTCGGACCTCCTCCCGGCCGACCTCCGATTCTCCCCCCGCCTCCGTCACGGCGGCCTGGAGTTCGGCGATGACGCGCTGGCGGAAGCGGGCGGAGAGTTCCTGTGCCAGCCAGCGGGCCTCCCGCTCCCCGGCCTGGGCCAGCCAGTACGCGTAGAGGCCGGTCAGAGAAGCCACCCGCCCCAGCATCTGCGGGTCCACCTTATCGGGTGTGTCGGCGCTGGTGTGGTAGAAGCGGTCGGGCCACTGGATGAGCATGGGCATCGGCACCCCCACCGAGGGGTCGGAGAAGACGAAGTGGTCGGAGCCGCCGCCGAAGGGGACGTCGGCGGTGCGGAAGAGCGGATAGCCGCCCACCCCGCCGAAGGTCTTCACCTCCGGCAGGAGCAGGTCCCGCAGGCGGGCCAGGAGCGGGCCGGCGAAACCGGGCAGGGCATCGGGCGGGGACTCCACCAGAAGGGAACTCCCGCACCGGTCCTGGTCCTCGCCGACCATGTCCAGGTTTAGGCCGGCGACCATGCAGGGGATATGGCCTTCGCAGAAGGAGAGATAGGCCATACTGCCGGTGATCTCCGGCACCCAGAGAAAACGGATGGTACGGCGTGGGGTCTGGAGGTCGCCCCGCTGGATGAGCGAGGCCAGGGCGCGCGCCGTCTCCAGAAGGGCCGCCGCGCCGGACGCGTTGTCGTTGGCCGAAGGCCGGGGATGGCACAGGTGGGCCACCAGCACGATTTCTTCGTCGGTGGCGCCGGGGATGAAGGCTTCCACCACCTCCAGCCGCCC
Organism: Thermoflexales bacterium; assembly: GCA_037445395.1. Classification (GTDB taxonomy): domain Bacteria; phylum Chloroflexota; class Anaerolineae; order B4-G1; family DUEL01; genus SpSt-77. The sequence continues at coordinate 16,972 of JBBIKR010000029.1, read as the reverse complement.
GTTGTAGAGAGCAGCATCCACATGGACGCGCACCCGCAGGGTGTGCTCCCGGGCCAGGCGGCGCAGGGCCTCCCCCTGGCGGGGGGTGATGGCAAAGCCGAAGCCGCGCGGCTCCTGTCCGTACCACCAGAAGGATGTGTACTGAACCGCGTCGGGGAGGGCCCATGCCGGGCGGACCGGTTCGTGTTCGGTCATCCCGTCGTAGATGAGGCCGACGGCGCCCCGCCGGACGACCGCCAGGTCGTGGACCCGCCGGACGTTCCCCCGCGCCAGAACGACCTTACCCGCCAGGTCTTCCCCCTCGTACTCGGCCTCCTCCTCCCCCTTCTCCAGGACGACGACCTCCGCCTCACCGTCAAAGGGAAGGCTACGGGCAACCAGGTGCAGGGGCAGGTCCCGGAAGTCGGCCAGTTTGCGGGCCTGGTCGGCGGGCGCTATCAGGTGGAGTGTCGCCGCGCGGGCGTCCCACTCCTGGAAACTGGACGCGCCCCAGAAGCGCACGGCGGGGTCGGCGGGGAAGGAGGTGATGCCCGCCGGCAACACCTCGCGGGCCTGCTCGCAGACCCATTCGGCGGCCCGGCGGAAGCCCGGGCTGGCCTGAATGCGATGGTGGCGGGCAATTTCGGCCACCACATCGGCGGCCGCCGCGCCGGAGACCTCGTCTCGGATGATGGGCCAGAGTTTACGGAACATTGCGGCTCCTTGTATGAGGTAAATCTCACACAAAGACACGAGGAAACAAAGAGGCCTTTCTGGATTTGTGTGAGGAAATCCGCGCCCGCTCGTCCTGCCTTTACTCCACCTTGATCCGCACCCAGATGGTATCCCCGAACCGGTTCCCCGACGGGTCCTGCATCTGCCAGTACATCTTGTACTCCCCTGGGGCGGTGGGGGCAAGCAGGGTGACCAGCACCACCGCCTTGCTCCCGCTGGCTGTGGGCGGCACGTACGGGGACTCCCATACCAGTTCGGCGCCGCCAGCGTACACCAGGCGGTATCCCTCCTCCCAATGACACGTGCCCGCGTTCTTCAGCAGCCAGGCCTTGTAGATTCGCTGTCCGGGGCTGACGATGGGGACAATCCCCTGCGCGGGGTTGTCCTCGTACGTCAGGTCGGCCAGGAACAACGCGTTGTTGACACAGAACGGCGGGGACGGGGGGAGCGCAGGCTCCTGGACCGTCATCTCTATCCGCGAACGGTCTCCAAACGGATTCCCGGACGGGTCCTTCATCTGCCACCAGCCCTCATAGTGTCCGGGGCTACTGGGAGCCGAGATGCGCTCGTGGATTTTGATGCTCTCGCCGATGCCGACTCCCCGGATGGACAAAAACGGCGGGACGCCGATTTCCTTGCTCCCAACGAAGGTCCAGCGCAGGCCGGTGCTCCATGCGCAGGAACTCTTGTTGGTGATCGTCCACTCCACAATCATCTGCTGTCCGGTGACCAGGGGGCCCTCCCGGGGGTCCGGATACCTCCCCTCATCGGTGACATAGGCGTCGTATCGGCAGGCAGGAGCAGGGGTAGGGGTCGCCGTCGGGGTGGAAGTGGCCGCCGGTGTTGGGGTGACGATCAGGGATGGCGTCGCCGTCGGCGAAGGACTCACCGTCGGCGAAGGCGTGACGGTTATCGGCTCCGGAGGCAGGGGTGGACTGATCTTCAGGACGGCCAGTCCGGTGGCCAGCAACATCAGCGCGACCCCCAGAATCCACAGAAGGCGACGGGTGGCAGGGGAAAAGGGACCTTCCAGAGGCAGCCCGTCAATTTTCCCTTTTATCGGCAGGACACCCAGGAGAAAGGCGAAGAAACCGCATACGAACAGGATCACCTCAAAGGGTGAAGCCAGGATGATTTTCAGGATTTCCACCATGGCTGCCTCCTTCGCAGGATATGCGTCTTCACAAATTATCCTGCCAATCATCTGCCATCAACGGAGCGGCTCGTCCCTGGACTTTTTCGCCCCTCCCCCCTGCCCCCCTCCCCGTTGCCGCTGGCGCGGCACGGGAAGGGGGGAGAAAAGAGGGGTTGGGGGCGGCGGCTTCGCCGCCGCCCCCAACCCCTTTCCCCCATTTTTCCTCACAGCAGGGGGAGAAGGGCAAAAGATGAGAGCAGTATGATTGGCAGAACAATTTGTCAAGGTGCAAAATCCTGCGCTACACGCGCTGGATAGAACCTGTGCCTACCGGAGCCGCGCCCACACCCCCGCGGCCAGTTCCCGCGAGCGCGCGGTGATGGCCTCCTCGTCCAGCGTCAGCAACTGCCGGTCCCGCATCAGCACCCGCCCGGCGCAGACGGTCGCTGTAATCATGGACGCCTCCACGCCGAAGAGGATGTGCCAGGGGAGGTTTCCCGCCGTCAGCGGCGTCGTGGGATGGTAGTCTATGAAGACCAGGTCGGCCGCCGCGCCGGGGGTCAGTTCCCCCAGCCGCAGGTCGGGCCAGAAGACGCGGGCCAGCGCGGCATTATTCTCGTAGGCCAGATGCATCACCCGATCGCCGGGCATCGCCCGCGGGTCGCGGCGGGCCAGTTTGTGCACCAGATACGCCGCCTTCATCTCGGCGAACATGTTGTTGGAGAAGCCGTCGTTGCCCAGGGCAACCCGCACTCCCCGCGCCAGCATCTCCTCCACCGGCGCCACGCCGACGCCGTTGTTCATGTTGGACCGCGGCTGATGGGTGACCCAGGTGCCGGTCTCGGCCAGGCGGGCGATCTCCCCCTCATCCACGTGGACGCAGTGGACGGCAATCGTCTTCGGCCCCAGAATCCCGGCATCCCCCAGCCGGTGGACGACCCGTTGGCCGCTCTTGCGCAGACTGTCCTCCTGGTCGGCGGCGTCCTCGGCGACGTGGACGTGAAAGCCCAGGTCCAGTTCCTGCGCCGCCGCGACGCAATCGGCCAGCGTCTCATCGGACAGGGTCAGGGACGCGTGCAGGCCGAAGGACGCGGCCAGGCGGCGCCGTCGCTGGGGGGTCAGGGAACGGGCAAAGCGGATGTTCTCCTCTATGCCGGCCCGGGCCCGTTGGGGGCCGTCCCGGTCGGTGACCTCGTAGCAGAGGGAGGCGCGCAGCCCGGCCTCCGTCACCGCCTCGGCGATGACCTCCAGGCTCCCCTCAATGGCATTGGGGCTGGCGTGATGGTCTATCAGCGTCGTCGTCCCGTGGCGGATGGCATCTATCAGGCAGACCAGGGCGGAGTAGCGGACGTCCTCCAGGGTGAGGGCCTTATCCAGCCGCCACCAGAGGGACTCCAGAATCTGGGGGAAGTTGGCGGGCGGCGCGCCGGGGATGGCCATTCCACGGGCGAACGCGCCGTAGAAGTGGGTGTGCCCGCAAATGGCGGCGGGCATCACCAGTTGTCCCCCGGCGTCCCAGCGCTCCTCGTCGGGATAGCGGCGGGTCAACTCCGCCGTGGTACCGATGTCGGTGATGGTCTCGCCCTGGATGCGCAGGGCGCCGTCTTCTACCAGTTGGGGGGTGGTCCCCAGAGTGGCCAGGAGGGCATGGGTGATCAGCATAGGTACCTCCTCTGTTTGGCCTCACCCCACCCCCGCCGCAGGCGGCGGGGGAGGGGTGAGGAAGCCCGATCAGTCTCATTTCTGATTCTTCTGGGCTTTCTCCTCCCCACCCTTCTCCAGCCGTGCCGCCAGTTCCTTCAGGCGGGCCAGAACCCGCGCGTGCAGGGTCCCCTCTGGAAACTGCCCTTTTTCGTCCCGCACGCCGGCCGGGATGCCCGTGAGCAGTTCTATCCCCTCGTCCACCGTCGTCACCGGATGGATGTGGAATTTCCCCTCCGCCACCGCCTGGACGACCTCCGGGTCCAGCATCAGGTTGCGGACGTTGGCCGCCGGAATGATGACGCCCTGGTCGCCGGTCAGGCCCCGCTCCTTGCAGACCCGGAAGAAGCCCTCAATTTTGTGGGTCACGCCGCCCACCGGCTGCACCCGTCCCTGCTGGTCCACCGAACCGGTGACGGCGATGCCCTGGCGGATGGGGGCATCTGCCAGAACGGAGAGGAGGGCGTAGAGTTCCGCCAGAGAGGCGCTGTCGCCGTGGACCTCGTCGTAGGTCTGCTCAAAACTGAGGCTGGCGGAGAGCGTCAGGGGCTGATCGGTGGCGTACTGTCCGCCCAGGTAGGCCGCCAGGGTCAGCACGCCCTTGCCGTGGGTGGGGCCGCTCAGTTTGACCTCCCGCTGGATGTCCACCACGCCGCTGCGGCCCACGTAGGCGCGGGCGGTGATGCGGGTGGGTCGGCCGAAGGTGTGGTCGCCGACCACGTGGATGCTCAGCCCGTTGACCTGTCCCACCACGGCCCCTTCGGTGTCAATCAACAGGGTGCCCTCGGTGATGACGCGCCGGATTTCCTCCTCCACCCGGTTGGCCCGGTAGGTGCGCTCGGCGATGGCCCGCTCCACATCCTCGCCCGTCACCACGTCCCGCCCGGCCTTGCCGGCCCAGTAGTGGGCTTCCCGCAGGAGGTCGGTCACCTCGCCGAAGCGGATGGAGAGGCGGTTCTGGTCCTCCGCCAGCCGGGAACCGTATTCCACCACCCGCGCCACCCCCGTCCGGTCAAAGGGGCGCAGTCCCTCCTCCTCACAGCGGGCCCGGATGAAGAGGGCGTAGAGATGCTCGTTCTCCGGCGTCCGGTCCATTTCGGTGGAGAAGTCGGCCTTGACTTTGAAGAGTTCCCGGAACTCCTCATCCAGCGCGTAGAGGAGGTAGTAGAGATACGGGCTCCCCATGAGGATGACCTTCACATCCAGCGGGATGGGTTCCGGGTCCAGGCTGACGACGGAGACAGGGGCGGCCGCGCGGTCCTCCAGACGGATGACGCCTTCGGAGAGGGCGCGCTTGAGGGATTGCCAGGCCAGCGGGTCCGCCAGCACGTCCCGGGCCTGAAGGACCAGGTAGCCGCCGTTGGCCCGATGGAGGGCGCCCGCGCGCAGAAGCGTGAAATCGGTGACGGGCACCCCCATGCGGATTTCGTACTCCGTCCGCCCGATCAGGTTGGCGTAGGTCGGGTTGGTCTCCACCACCACCGGCGCGCCCTGTTGCCGACCGTTATCCACCAGCAGGTTGACCAGGTACCGCCCGAAGGGCGGGGCCGGGGGCGCACCGGGGGCCTCGGAAGCGGAAGGCTCCGTCTGCTTGAACTCCTCCGCCCGACGGATAATGTCGGCGCGCACTTCCTCCAGGTACTCACCAACCTCCTCGTGCTCGGCGTAGCGAGTTTTCAGTTCGTCCACCGCGTGGCCCACCGTCGCCGCCGCGACCTCCTGGTCCAGTTTCTGCAACGCCTCCCGTACCACGCCCTCCTGCTCACGGAGGCGCTGGACGGTCTCCTCCGCCAGCGGCTCCAGTTCGCGGTACAGGGCCGCGTAGCGCTCCCGTTCCTCCTCCGGCAGTTCCTGGAAGGCCTCCTGGGGGAGGGGACGACCGTCCTTCAGAGGGACAATGGCCAGACCGGAAGGGGCGCGCACGACCGCGAAGGAGCGTTGCCGGGCCTGGGCATCCAGTTCCCTCAGAAGCGCCTCCTGCGCTTCCTGGAACCTCTGCTCAATCTGACGGCGGGTCTCCTGATAGGTATCGCTCTCAAAGGCCCGGGGGATGGTCTGGCGAAGTTGGGCCACCAGCGCGGCCATATCATCCCGGAAGCGCGCGCCCAGGCCGGGAGGGAGACGGATGGCCCGGGGGCTGCGGGGCCAGGAGAAGTTGTGGACGTAGACCCAGTCGTCCGGGGTGGGCTCCTGGGCGGCCCGCTGGGCCAGGAAACGCTGGATGGTGGTCGTGCGGCCCGTCCCCCCCGGCCCCAGGACAAAGATGTTGTAGCCGGGGCCCTCCATATCCAGCCCGAACTCAATGGCCCGGGTGGCCCGGGGCTGGCCGATGATGTCCGGGATCAGCGGGAGTTCGGCGGTGGTCTCAAAAGAGAACTGCTGGGGGTCGCAGGTGCGGCGAAGTTGTTCCGGCGGCAGTTCGTTGGGCATGGTCCAGACCTCCGGATGTTTTTGCCTGTGCCTCTGCGTTCTCGGTGGATGAGTAGAACTGGACGGCGCGGGTGGAAAAACTCCCCAGCCCGTTGTGACCGGGGCGGGAGTTTTGCCCGAGCGCGCGGGCCGATGAGGATTATAGCACCGGGTGGGAGGGGTGAGGTAGGGATCCGCGGTCAGCGTTTGAGGAGCGCGGCCACCATACCGGCCAACAGGACCCACCCGGCACCCAGCGCGCCCAGGATGAGACCCGGACCTATGCCCACAGGGGCCCCGTAGAGCGCGGAAAATATGGGCCGCACGCGGAGAAAGGCCAGAAACGGGAGTAGCCAGCCCGCCAGGGCCAGCACCGCGACCAGCCCGCCCCGCACCCGCTCCGGCAGGCGCCAGGCCCAGAGCGCCGCCAGCGCCAGAGCGCATGCCGCCAGCACCAGAAACAGTTGGCCGCGATAGAGGGGGTCCCGCCAGGCGGTGAGGATGGGCGGATACGGGGGAAGCACGGTCAGCGCCAGGGCGGCCCCGACCAGCGAAGCCCCGTAGCGGAAGAGACCGCGCGGGCGGATGCAAAAGGTCGGGGCCAGCGCCAGCACCAGCGCCGGGGCCAGCAGGGGGAGGAGGAACGCCTCACGGGCAATGGGGACCACTCCGTCCCGCACCTGCGGCAGCAGCCGGACCACGACAAACAGGTCCAGCGCGTTCAGACGAAGCGCGGCCGCCCGATGAGGAATCCAGGGGACCACCGCCCCCACCAGTCCCAGCAGGACTCCCAGCATCAGTAACCACGGTATCCAGCGGTGCATGATCAGCGGGTAGCCGTCAGTGGGTAGTCGGTAGTGGCCAGTGGTCTGCTACCGGTTCTCCAGCCGGAAGCCGTGCCCCCGCACCGTGACGATGTACTCGTGATGGGGGTCCAGTTCGGCCAGCCGTTCCCGCAACCGGCGGACCATGGCATCTATCGCCTGCTCGGAGATGCCCCGGACATCCTCATCGGGCCAGACGGCGCGGACGACCTCCTCCCGGGAGACCACCTGGCCCCGGGCATCCAGCAGGGCCGTCAGCAACCGGTACTGGGCCGGGGAGAGGGGAGGAACCACCTCCCGCCCGCCCACAAACACCCGCCGCCCGGCCCGGTCCACCCGAATCCCCCGCACCGGCCCCTCCCCGCCCAGCGGGAGCGTCGCATCCGAGCCGACGAAGGTCATCTTCACGCACAGGGCGAATTGAATCTCATCCCCGTCCTGCAGGAGACGGGGGGCCTCCCGCACCTCCTCCCCGTTCACCCAGGTGCCGTTTTTACTGCCCAGGTCGTGAAGGAAGTAACGGCCGTCGGCCGTCCGCTCAATACGGGCATGGTGGCGGGAAATCTGCCGCTCCGGGAGGATGATGTCGCAATCCGGTCCCCGGCCGATGAGCACCTGGTCTTCCTGAATCAGCCACCGTTGCCCGGCGGCCTCTCCTTCCAGAACGACCAGCATGGGGATGCTCGTCTCCTCCATACACCCCCGCTTCTATCCACGACTCATCCGGATGTCCACCCGCCGCAGGGTATTGGCGTTGGTCACCACCGTCACCGAAGAGGTGGCCATGGCGATTTCCGCCAGCACCGGGTGCATCCAGCCCATGACGGCCAGCGGAATCATCACCACATTGTAGAAGAAGGCCCAGAAGAGGTTCTGGCGGATTTTGCGGAAGGTGGCCCGGCTGAGATGGATGGCCTCCACCACCCCCGCCAGTTCCCCACGGACCAGGGTCACGTCTCCGGCCTCAATGGCGATGTCCGTGCCGGTGCCCAGGGCGATGCCCACATCCGCCCCCTTCAGCGCCGGGGCATCGTTGATGCCGTCGCCCACAAAGGCCACCCGACCGTACTGCTCCTGCAGGCGGCGGACCTCCGCCACCTTGCCGTCGGGGAGAACTTCGGCCCGCACCTCGTCTATGCCCACCCGTCGGGCGACGGCCTCCGCCGTCCGGCGGTTGTCGCCGGTGATCATCGCCACCCGCAGGCCGAGACGGTGCAGTTCCTGCACGGCGGCGACGGCGTCCTCCTTCAACGGGTCGGCCACGGCCAAAACCCCGCCGATGCGGCCGTCCACCGCCACCAGAATGGCCGTCTTCGCTTCTTCTTCCAGACGGCGCAGGACGTCCTCCAGCGGGGCCGGGGAGAGCGCAGCCTCCTCCATCAGCCGCCGGGAGCCCACCAGGACCCGCTTCCCGTCCACCGTCGCCGCGACCCCCCGGCCGCGCAGGGCCTGGAATTCGGCCGGGTCTGCCAGCACCAGGCCCAGGGCCCCGGCCCGCTCCACCACCGCCCGCCCCAGCGGATGCTCCGACCCCCGCTCCGCCGACCCGACCAGATACAGGAGTTCCTCTTCGCTCATCCCTTCGGCCGGGACGACGTCGGTCACTTCGGGCCGCCCCTTCGTGAGGGTCCCCGTCTTATCAAAGACCACCACCCGCACATCCTTGAGGGTCTGGATGGCCTCGCCGGAGCGGATGAGGATGCCGCGCTCGGCGCCCATACCGCTGCCGACCATGAGCGCGGTGGGGGTTGCCAGCCCCAGGGCGCAGGGGCAGGCGATGACCAGTACCGCAACGGTGGAGATGATGGCTAAGGTGACCGTCCCCAGGTTGGGGTTGACCCAGGGCAGGAAGGAGCCCGCCGTCACCAGGGTCCGCATCAGGTCGGGGAAGGCCAGCCACGCCACCAGGGTGAGGAGCGCAATCCCCAGCACGACGGGCACAAACACCGCGGTTACGCGGTCGGCGAAGGCCTGGATGGGCACTTTGGACCCCTGGGCCTCCTCCACCAGCCGGATGACCTGAGCCAGGAACGTGTCCCGCCCCACCCGGGTGGCCCGGACCTTCAGGAGTCCGTCCTGGTTGACGGTGGCGCCGATGACCTCGTCGCCGGGGCGCTTCTCCACGGGCATGGACTCGCCAGTCGCCATGGATTCGTCCACCGCGCTCTCCCCCTCCAGGACGACCCCGTCGGTGGGGACTTTCTCGCCCGGACGGACGACCATGACGTCCCCGACCCGGACCTCCTCAATGGGCACCTCTATCTCTATCCCGTCCCGGACGATGCGCGCCGTTTTGGCCCCCAGTTCCAGAAGTTTACGGATGGCCTGGGAGGCGCGGCCCTTGGCCGTCTCCTCCACGTACCGGCCGGTGAGGTGGAAGGCCATAATCATAGCGGCGACCCCGGCATAGTTGGCGACGGGGAAGAAGAAGGACGCCGGACCGGTGAGGAAGGAGACGCCCGTGCCCAGGGTGATGAGGGTGTCCATGTTGGCATATCCGTGCAGGGCGGCGGAGAGGCCGCTGCGGTAGGTCCGGCGGCCCACCCAGAAGAGGACGGGCGCGGCCAGGAGGATCATCCCCAGGTTGAAGACCAGGTGGCTGGGCCACATCACTCCCCAGAGCATCTCGGGGAGCATCCAGAGGAGGATGGGGACGGTGAACGCCCAGGCGACGCGCATCCGGAAGCGGGCCTGGCGCATTTTGCGTTCGGCCTCGTCCTCTTCAGCGGCCGCCCCTTCGGCGGGGGCCTCCAGCACTTCGTACCCGGCCTCTGCCACCGCCCGCTTGAAGTCGGGGATGCCCACCACGCCGGGGATGAAGGTGACCGTCGCCTTCTCCGTGGCCAGGTTGACGGCGGCGGAGACGACGCCGGGGAGCCTGCCCAGGGCCTCCTCCACGTGGGCAACGCAGGCCGCGCAGGTCATCCCACCGATGGGAAGGATGACCGTCTCGGTGGGGACCTCGTAGCCGGTCTCCTGCACGGCGCGGACCAGGTCGGCCATGCGGACGGCCTGGGGGTCAAAGCGGAGGGTGGCCCGCTCTGTCGCCAGGTTGACGGCAACGTCCTCCACGCCGTCCACGCCGCGGAGCGCATGCTCCACGTGGGCGACGCATGAGGCGCAGGTCATCCCCCGAACGGGGATGGAAACATTCTGTTCGGTCATGGTTCGCTATTTATCCTGTTTCGTAGGACAACTGCGAGCAGTTGTCCTACTACTCCATCCCCTCCCCTCGCCCGCCGCTGAGGGCGAGCGGGAGAGGGGAGGACGGCAAGGGAAGGGGAGAGGGCGATGGCCGAAAACCGGCCTGCTGGCAACCTTAACCGGATGCCAACAGGCGACCGCAAGAGCCGCCCCTACGAGTGGGCGTGATGATGCCCTTCGGCCTTTTCGGTCTCCCGCAGGTACTTCTCCGGGTCCTTCTCAAAGGCCACCTTACAGCCGGGGGCGCAGAAATAGTACGTCTGCCCCTTGTAGACCGTCTTCGCCGGTGCGGTCTGAGGGTCCACTTCCATCTTGCAGACCGGGTCTATTGCCATGTCGTCACCTCCACAGGATTCTCAGGCGCTCCAGGGAGCACCCGATTTAGTTGATCAATGTCTATTTTACCACATTCAACGGGGAAAATCAAGAGCCCCGGTGCAAGAATGGCGTTAGAAAAGGAGCTTTGAGGGGAAGTGAAGCCGCCCTCAAAGCCGATCGTTTAATGCCCCAGGTGCCGGAGGGCGACCCCGCGCGGTACCCGCTCCAGGTGGTGGTCACCAAACGCTTCCAGCAACTCCCGCGCCCGATCTCGCAGGGCCCGCATGCGCGGGTGGTGGGCCTTCCAGTCGCCCCGCACCTGAAAGATGACCAGCGCGGAGTCGCCCCAGATGTCCACGGTGAACGCATGCGGGTCCAGATGGTCCCTCTGCAACCGGCCCAGCAGGTCCTCCAGGGCGGCCAGCAGTGCCCGGTACTCCGCCTCGTTGCCCGTCATCCGCCGCCCGAAGTCCAGATGAACGGTCTCCTCGCGCCCGTCTGGAAACCGGATGTGGTAACTCCCGTAGCCCGGGCCGGGATTTCCCCGGCTCCCGCCGTCAAAGAGAATCCGGATGACGGGCCGTCCCCGTTCAGGAGACATCGGAGTAGGTCCAGAAGCGGTTCACAAAGAAGTTCCAGAAGAGCACAACGCCGGTGGCAATCGCCTTCGCCAGGTTGTAGCCCAGTTTGTAGAGGAGTTCCGGGGTCAGGCTGAGGGCCATCGCGCGGGTCGCCGCCCCCACCAGCGAGACGCACGGGTAGCGCAGGAGGACCAGGATGCCCGTGTTGATGCCCCAACCGGCGATGTTGACGACGAAGAACTGGGCCAGTTGGGTGCGGATGGGCTTGGAGCGGGAATCGGGGTACGTCCAGTACCGGTTCCAGGTGAAGTTGCTGAGCACCGCGGCGGTGAAGGAGCAGGTGTTGGCCAGGACGATGGGGAGTCCGACGACCACATGGAGCAGGTAGAGCGTACCGAAGTCCACCACCGCGCCGATGGTGCCAACGACGGAGAATTTCAGGAAGCGGATGACTTCCTTCCGGTTCGTCTGCAGGAAGAGACGGGTGCGGGTGATGACGGCGGCCGGTGACATCACTTCAGGTACTTTCCCACGATGGGCGCCAGGTCCCGCTTCAGGCTCTCCGGGACCAGGTCGGGCTGGGTGATGAGGGCGGTGGAGAGGGTGGAATCGCAGTCGCAGGTGCGTTCGGCGGCGGCCAGGCGGGGGACCAGGATGCGGATGGCCTGCTGGGCCAGTTGGGCGTTGGCCGCCAGCGTCGCCAGGAGCATCTCCACGTTCACCGGCTCCTCCGTCTCGTGCCAGACGTCGTAGTCGGTGACATGGGCCATGACCGCGTAGCACATCTCCGCCTCCCGCGCCAGGAACACTTCGGGGCTGGTGGTCATACCGATGATGTCCATGCCCCAGGCGCGGTAGGTGAAACTCTCCCCTTTGGTGGAGAACCGGGGCCCCTCAATGGTGATGAACCGTCCGCCCCGGTGGACCCGGCCGCCAGCGGCCTCCACCGCATCGGCCAGCAAGGCCGAGAGGCGCGGGCAGAAGGGGTCGGCGACGCCAATATGGGCCACCAGTCCGTTGCCAAAGAAGGTGTACGCCCGCTTTTTGGTGAAATCAAACACCTGATCGGGGATGACGATTTCACCGGGATGGATGTGTTCCCGCAGAGAGCCACAGGCGGAGATGGAGATGACCTGCTCCACCCCCAGGGTCTTGAGGGCATAGATGTTCGCCCGGTAGTTGACCTCGGTGGGCGTAATGCGGTGGCCCCGCCCGTGACGGGCCAGGAAGGCCACCCGCACCCCCTCCAGACTCCCGATGACGATGACGTCCGATGGATCGCCGAAGGGGGTGGAGATGCGGCGCTCCTCCACGTCGCTCAGTCCTTCCATGCTATAGAGGCCGGAGCCGCCGATGACGCCGATGCGAATGGGAGTATCCGCCATGGTTCTCACTCCTTTGCTGGATCAGGTAAATGACGGCCGATTCCAAGAATCCGCTGGCGATATTCTACCCGATAAGACCTGCCCCGTCAAGAAGAAAAAGGGGGTCAGGGGAGCACAGTGTCGCCCCCGACCCCCTCTTCCTCCACCCGCGATTCCCCTACGGGAGATATGCGCGGGGATTTTGAGGTACGCCCAGGTAGCGAATCTCAAAGTGGAGATGCGGACCGGTGGACCAACCGGTGTTGCCTGTGGCGCCGATGACCTGGCCCCTTTCCACCTTCTGCCCGGCCATCACGTAGAAGTTGCTCAGGTGAGCGTAGTAGGTAGCGAAACCGTTGGCGTGGTCAATGACGATCAGATAACCGTAGCCGATGTCGGTCCATCCGGCGAAACTGACGAAGCCACCGTCGGCCGCGTGGACCGCCGTACCTACCGGGACGCCGATGTCTATGGCCCGGTGGCCGTACCAGTATCCCTGGGTGATATATCCCAGCACAGGCCACTGGAACAACCCGGTTCCGCGGGCCCCTTCGGGGATGGGCCCGGTGTAACTGGTCACCACCTTCGGCACCCAGGGCTTCTGGCCGCCGGGGATGATCAGTTTCATCCCCGGCTCAATGGCGAAGTCGGGCGGCTGGAGACCGTTGTACGGGCAGGAAGTGATCGCCTCCACGTCCACCTTGTACTTCTTGGCAATCGCCTCCAGCGTCTCGTTCTCTTTGACGGTGTGGTAAACCCCGTCTACGGGCAGAATCACCAGTTCCTGCCCAATCCGCAACAGGTCCGGGGCGTCCTCCACGGCGGGGTTCGCCCACATGATGGTGGTGGGTTCCAGGCCAAACTGGGCTGCGATTGCCTGTACGGTATCCCCCAACTGAACCGTGTAGGTGATCACACCCAGGCGAGGGCGTTTGGGGATTTCGGTATGGGGGTCGGCGCGCAACGCAATGGGAGCCCAGGGGTTCGGTTTAACGGCCTGGCCGTTGCGGGCGGTCATTTCAGCCAGCGTGTTCTGGGTGGCGTTGACGTGATTCTGGGAGGCGAAGAGGTCAGCCGCAGAGGTCAGCGAACGGGCAGCCCAGACGGGGAGGCGGATGGTGCTCAACAGGAGGGTCAGACATGCGGCAATCACCAGCGCGATATGCGCCGAGGTGCGGCTCAGCAATGGCCAGAAAGCCCGCCGGTCGCTGCTCCACTGCCACCAGGAGACCGCCAGACGGGCAACGTGGCGGGGCAGGACCTCATCCCGCCAGTGAACGACGGAATCCACCCCGCCCCTTTTCTGCGATTTCGGAGGGACGTTCCCCTCAGGAACGTCCCTTGCGGTTTCCCCGAACGTTTCCAAAGTCGGCTCCGTTTTCAACGTTCCGCAGGGAACGGAAAACCATATGGATTGTAGCACAACTTTGGAGAAAGTGCAACTCGCGCGTGCGGTGGCTTGCGCAGCCATTCGCCCCCTGCGGACAGGGAGGGGGTATGGGGGTTTGCGGGCGGGCTACGCCCGCCCGCAAACCCCCATATTCCCCATATCTATGGGCGCGACGCTCCCCGCAGGGGATTCGCTGCGCAGGCTGTGCCTGCCTATTGTGAAATCGCAAAATTGGGGGTATAATGATTACAGCGAGCGTTACCGGGGGAGCCGGCGGAAGGAGGACGGATATGGCCCGTATTCTGGTCGTGGACGACAATGCCGACCTGCTCCAGATGATCCGGATGCTGCTGGAGGAACGGGGCGGGCACGAAGTGATTCTGAGTGCCGAAGGAGAGGATGGTCTGGCGAAGGCCCGGGCGAACCCTCCCGACCTGGCCATCATAGACGTGATGATGCCGGGGATGAACGGCTACGAGGTTTGCCGCCAACTGCGGCAGAACCCGGCCACCGCCCAGATTCCTATCATCATTCTCACCGCCCGCGGCCAGCCGGTAGACCGGGAGACCGCCCTGGCATCGGGCGCCGACGACTACATCGCCAAGCCGGTCACCATGGCGGAACTCCTGGAACGGGTCAACCGCCTGCTGACCAGCAAGGTTGTCCGTCGCACAGCGGGAGGGACGATTGCCGTGTTGAGTCTGCGCGGGGGTGTGGGGGTGACCACACTGGCCGTGAATCTGGCCGTCACACTGGCCCGCTCATCCCCGAATCAGGTCTGCCTAGTGGACCTCTCTCCATCTTCCGGGCACGACGCTCTTCAGTTGGGTCTCCGGCCTGACCCCAACTGGTCTGCCCTGGCTCTTCTGACCTCCAGACCCGGCTCGGCAACCATCCGCAATTATCTCCTGACCCATCCCTCCGGCGTCCATCTGCTCGCTTCGCCCTTTGTCCCCGTCGTGGGGGGAGGGTTATCCCCGGAGATGATACTGGCGGTCTTGGTAGCCCTGAGGGAGAATTTCCTATACGTGGTGGCAGACCTTCCCGCGGTGCTCGCCGAGGGAGTTATGACCGTGCTGGAGCACGCGGATGCCATCCTTCTGGTCACCGCCGCCGACCCCTCAACGCTGCAGACCACCGTGGGAACTCTTCAGGTTTTGAAGCCCTATGCTTCAAAGGTCCGGTTGATTCTGAACCAGCCGGGACCGGAGAAGGTGTCCCCCGTAGATGCCCTCCAGCGGGTCCTCAAGCATCCCATCTCCGGGGTCATTCCTTTTGACCCGTCCCAGGCACGGGCGCTGGCCCAGGGCAAACCCCTGGCTCTGAGCGCCCCGGATTCCCCTCTGGTGCGGGCAGTGGCTCATCTGGCGACCGAATTGGAGAAGGCACCGGTGCCGAAGGGCGCAACCGGTTGAGGGGAATTCCATCGCCCCCAGAGAAGAAAAAGCGTTGGGGCTGGCGGCCTTGCCGCCAGCCCCAACGCTTTTTGGTCCCTCCATAACCTCAGGGGGAAAAGGGGACAATCCGTCCGGTCATCACCAGGCACATACAGCCCAGAAGCGCGACGTTCAGAAACAATAGCAGCGCCAGCACGAAGCGCTGCAGGGGAGAGAGCATCCCGATGAGCCCCGCCAGCCCCCCGGAGGATACGTCGGACGATGGCTTCCTGGGGCCTTTCTTCCGACCCTTTTGGGGCGGCGGCTCCACCTCCTCGCTCACCATCTCGTCTTCTGCCTCCCAATCGGGCATCAACTGCCCGCGTCCCAGCCAGTCATCATCCACCATATCGCCCCGCGCGTGAGGTCGCCGCTCCCGGCGGCGGCGCGCGGCGGGCAGATAGGCGGCGGCTG
>JBBIKR010000029.1:0-1472 GCA_037445395.1 Thermoflexales bacterium | reverse complement strand
TCAACTGCCCGCGTCCCAGCCAGTCATCATCCACCATCTCTCCCCTCCGCTTCTCTGCACCTCCGCTCTTTCACCCCACCCGCACTCGCCACCCTTCTTCCAGATAGACCTCGTCTCGCGGTAGCCCTCGCTCATCCCAGAGGTGACCGTTCCATTCCCAGAACTGGGCCTTGGAAATATTGTACCGTTTGCAGATACTCCAGAGAGTATCGTTGACGGTCACGATGTGAAACTGCGCGGTAGCAGGAGCAGGCGCCTCTTCGGCCGGGATAGAAGGCGCGAGAGCGGTCTGTCGCTCGGGGGGTGGCGCCACCGACGGCCCCAGCGACGCCAGAATCGGCCAGAGTTCCCGGTCCAGAAAACGGATGCCGTAGATGCTCAGGAACGGCGGATTGTGGGATGCCAGGGCCTGAACCCATTCCAGAAACTCCGGCACACCGGGCGACCGGGCGTCCTCCCCGTCCGTCCCGATGGCCAGAACGGGGTACAGCGGCGGCATGTTGCCCCATTCCTGCACCCATCGGGCGTGTTCTCCGTACGCCCATTTATCCACCACTGTGCGGGGGGTCCGCCGGGCGGTCAGGGAGCACCAGGGCATAAACCCGCCGCGACAGAATCCGTTCATCTCCCGGTAGGGCATCTCCGGATGCCGCCAGATGTCGGGTGGGGCGGCATAGAACAGGCGCTCTGGCTCCACTCCGACCTCTATGATCTTCCGTCCCAGCGCGGCGGCTGCGACGGTCTTCCCCGCCGCGGCGTCGGTCAGTTCCAGGACTACCCCCTCATAACCGACACGCCGGGCTTTGGCGACCAGCGCGGCTTCGGCGAAGGGGTCATCCAGAGCCAGGGGAACCGAGGCCAGAGGCACCAGTCCGGCCTGACGGGTCCGGTCGTGGACCCAGCGGGCGGCCTCCACGAAGAACATGCCCCGAACTCCCACCCGGTAGATGAGGTGGGTGGCGCCGACCGCCACCGCCATCTCCAGTGCCCGGTCCAGGTCGGCGGAGAAAGGGAGCCAGAGGCCTTTGCCGTTCATAACGTGTTGCGTATTGCGTATTTCGTGCTGCAGGAATTCGCAAAATTCGTGTATTCGTGTATTCGTGTATTCGTGTCCTATTCGTGTACGGCCACCTGCCGCAGATTCTCCTCCGCAATCCGTATGAAGGGATGGTCCGGCGGGATGATTCGCCGGAGAATGTCCAGCGTCCGCTTGTAGTACGCCCACGCCCCGGCCAGGTCGCCCAGAGCCCGGAGCACCCACGTCCAGAGTAGAGCAGGATTTATCCTGCTTCCCCCAGCGCCTCCCGCACCACCCGCGCCATTTCCTCATCCGGCCGGGCGCCCAGGGCGGTGAGGATGGCGTATGCTTCCTCCACGGCCTGCAGCCCCTCCCGGACCTGCCCGGAGGCGGCCAGCACCTGCCCCATCATGGCCAGGGTGGCGGCTTTGCCCCTCTGGTCGCCCAGGGCCTC
>JBBIKR010000028.1:19193-38210 GCA_037445395.1 Thermoflexales bacterium | reverse complement strand
GCGGCGGCACCCCCTCCCCTCTCCTGACCGCAGGTCAGGAGAGGGGAGGGGGTAGTGGCGAAGCCGCTGGGGTGAGGTGAGGCACCGTTAATGATAGCGGCCGCTTCGCCAGTGTTCCAGCACCCGACGGGTAGAGGCAAAGGCCAGCGGCGGGAGTTCGTCCGGCCGGAAGAATTCCGCTGACCCGGCGTCATCCCCAGCCCGAAGGGTGCCCCCGGTCACTTCCCCCCGGTACACCACGGTGAAACTCGCCTCCCCCGGCAATCCCTCTCCGGGGAGAACGTCCAGCAGTCCCGTCAGCCTGATCTCCAGACCCGTTTCCTCCCGGCATTCCCGGACGGCCGTGGTGGCCGGTTCCTCATCGTACTCCACGAAACCGGCGGGCAAACCCCACCGCCCCTTGAACGGCCCGAAGGCCCGCCGGACCAGCAGGACCTTCCCTTCTTTTTCCACCAGCACGGCGGCGGCTACTTTGGGGTCGCGGAAGATGAGGCGGTCACAGGCCGGGCAGTACCGCCGTACCCGACCGTAGGCCTCCCGGTCCTGAAGCGGACCGCCACACTGGGGGCAGAAGTTGAGTTCCAGGTATTCGGCCATAGGCAGGGAGCAGGGCACAGGTCGCAGGGAGCAGGGCGCAACGCTATTGCGCCCGCCAGGCCCGCAGGGAGAGAACCGCCAGCACCGCGGTCAGCAGGGCCAGTCCTCCCACAGGTAGCCAGGACGTGGGAGGCAATGCCTTCTCACCTGGCGCTTCCAGGGGCACGGGGGCGGGTGTCGGTTCTGTTACGGCCATTGCAGTGGGTGTCGTCTCCTCCGCCGCGACCCCGGCCATCTCCGAAGGGGTCATCTCTGGCGTCAGCATGGGGAGTACCTCTTCGCCCGGCTCAGGCCATTCTCCGAGGGGCGGTTCCGGGGCCGCCCCTCCGCCCATGCCGCCCATATCCGGAGGGAAGGGAGCCGCCTCTATCGGAGACGGCGTCCCCTCGCTCCAGGCCCGCATCTCTGGAGCGGGCGTTTCCGTGGCAGTCGCTGCGCTGGATTGCAGGCTTTCTTCGGGAAGCGCAGTCTCCGAAACGGAGGGCGCCTTTTTGGCTTCCACTGGCCTGGTCTCCAGCGTCTGCGGAGTCCCTTTACCGGCAGCCATCGGCGCAGGGGCGGCGGCGCCCAGCCCGCCCGGTCCGGCAGCGATGAGGTTCCCTGCCAGCAGGATGACGCAGAGGAGGCCGCTGATCGCAGTCGCGAAGGTCAGCGCAGGGGCCAGGCGACGGGCCACCGGCGCGGGCTGGCGGACCATCGCCGGGGTCAGCAGGAAGTTGCGGGGCGCGGGGACAGAAGGTAGCCCCCGGACCAGCGCCACCGTTCGCCGCAGTGATTCCAGCCGCGCGCGCAGGTCAGCGTCCTGAGCCAGTTGGGCTTCCAGTCGGGCCTGTTCCTGGGGACTCAGTGCCCCGTCTATGTATGCCGATAGCCATTCATCTACCCGTTCCCGGGCTCGGTTTTTCCCCAGCATGTCAATCCTCATTTTCAAGACGATACGCGCGGGGTAAGAGTTCCTTTTGGGCCTGCAGAAGGTCTCGCAGACGGGCCCGGGCCCGCGCCAGGCGGGATTTGACCGTCCCCACGGGAATCCCCACCGTATCCGCAATCTCCTGATAGGTCATGCCCTCCACATCCGAGAGGACCAGCACGATACGCTGGTCGGGAGGAAGCGCAACAATGGCGGCCTGGAGGAAGCGGGCCAGTTCCGCCTGCTGGGCGGCTTCCTCCGGTGTCGGGTGGCCGTTGACCAGAAACGGGTTGGCCTCCTCGTCCATCTCGCCAAAAGATTCCCAGGAGACGGCAGGACGGCGCTTGTGGCGGCGCAGTTCATCGTAACATCGGTTGGCGACGGTGCGCATCAGCCAGGACAGGAAGGAGCCTCCCCGGAAGGTGGAGAGATGCCGATAGGCCGCGATGAAGGCCTCCTGGGTGGCATCTTCCGCCGCGGCCGGGTCGCCCAGAATGCGGTAGGCAAGATTATAGACCCGGTCCTGGTAGGTCAGCACCAGCGTGTTGAAGGCGTCCAGGTCGCCGCGCTGTGCGGCGGCGACCAGCTGCCCCTCGTCCAGATTCCTTCCTGCACTCACTGCTCAACACCCTCGCCTTTTTGAGACCCGACAACCGGTTACCAAATTGTAACGCGGCGGAAATCCCATTTTGGCTCATTTATGTGTATGATATTTGCGGAAGTCCGGGGTTTCCCCGGACTTCGGGTAGCCACGATGAAGCCACGAGGAGGTCACAATGGAAATGATTAAAGTCGCTGCCGATTCCCGCTCCACCGCTGTGGCGGGGGCCATCGCCGGAGTGATCCGGGAGCGGGGGAAGGTGGATGTGCGGGCCATCGGAGCCAGCGCCGTCAACCAGGCTGTGAAGGCCGTTGCCATTGCCCGCAGTTACCTGATGCCGGAGGGGATTGACATCGTCTGCGTCCCCTCATTTTCCGAGGTGATGATTGACGGGCAGGAACGGACGGCCGTCCACCTCACCGTAGAGACCCGATGCCACTCCAGCAAGGCCGCGTAGACCTTCATGTCCACACTACCGCTTCAGACGGGTCGCTGACCCCCGCCGAGGTGGTACGACTGGCGCTGGAGCAGGGGCTGGCGGCCATTGCCCTGACGGACCACGATACCGTAGAGGGGCTTGCGGAAGCCTGGACTGCCGCCAACGGCACCGGTCTGGAAGTTGTCCCCGGGGTGGAGATCAGTTCCGATTGGCCGGTGGGTGACTTCCACATCCTGGGACTGGATGTGGACCCCTGGGACGGGCCGTTCAATGAGTGCCTGCAGTCCATGAAGGCCGCCCGTGTACAGCGGGCCCGGAAGATGCTGGAGCGGCTGGCGGGCCTGGGGATGCCCATGGAATGGGATGAGGTCGCCCGTTTCTGCAACGGAAGTTGCGCCATCGGGCGACTCCACATCGCCCGCGCAATGGTCCGCCGGAAGTATGTCTCCACCATCCCGGAAGCCTTCCAGCGCTATATCGGCCGGGACGGGCCGGCGTATGTGCCCCGGTTGCGGATGACGCCGGTGGAGGTCATCGGTTTAATCCGACGGGCGGGAGGCGTGGCCGTACTGGCCCATCCCGCCGCCTCCGGCCTGGTAGAGCACATCCCGACCCTGGCTTCCCTGGGGTTGCAGGGCATAGAGGTGTGGTACCCCTTCCATTCTTCGGAAGATGTCAAGGTGCTCCTGCGGCTGGCCCGCCAGTATCGCCTGCTGGTCACCGGGGGAAGCGACTTCCACGGCTTCGGGGTCGGCGAGGGAGCCCCACTGGGATCGCTGAATGTTCCGCTGCGGGTGCTCCGGCAACTTCAGCGGGCAGCCGAAAGCGATGGGACACGGATGAACACGGAGGATACGGATTTCCCGGGTTCATCCGCGTTCCTTCACGCCCATCCCCATCTATTCGCTCCCTGAGCGTTGGGACGCGGCGGACCAAGAGGCCTCGCCTTGTGGGGCTCGCCCGAGGCACAATCTCCCCAACACTCTGGAGATTGCTTCGCCGCCTTCAGCGGCTCGCAATGACCCGGCAGGTGTCGTTGCGAGGCGTCGTCTGCCGCCGAAGCAATCTCCTCTGCGTTCATCCGTGTTCTGAGGACCTGGCCGCTGCCGGAGGCGTTCCTACAGGTCAAACCCCAGCAGAACCTCCAGCGTCAACTGGGGGTTGGCATTGCGGCGCAGACGGTCCATTGCCGTCCGAATGGCCTGGATGTGGGCGACGGCCTGGGCGGGTGTGAATCGGGTCGCCATCTGCTCCAGGCGTGCCCGCTGGTCCAGGTTGGTCAGCAGAGATTCCCCCCGGTTTTCCCCGGCGCCCCCCGTCAGCAGGAGAATATCCCGCCACCACCCGGCCCAGAGGTCCAGGGCTTCCTGGGCCGCTTCGGGATCGCGCGCCAGTTCCGCCGCGTAGCGGAAGCGGTCCGTCAGTGGCGCCTGGAGCAGTGCGACCATTTCCTCTATCCGCTGCTGCCGCCGCCGGAGAAGGCCGGGTTCGGTGGCGGCCCGCACGGCCCAACCCAATCGCCCCCCGCTGAGGTGCGCCAGCAGGCGCGCGGTCTCCGCCTCCACCCCCCAGTGGGTCTGGAGCGCCGCCGCAATCTGCGGCACCGGAATCGGGCGGAGCGGGACCACCTGGCAGCGGGAAACAATGGTCGGCAGCAGCGAATCGGTATCGGGGGCCAGCAGGATGAGAATGACAAACTCCGGTGGTTCCTCCAGGGTTTTCAGGAGCGCGTTGGCCGCCGAAGGGGTGGCCTGGTCAAAGCGGTCCAGGATGGCGACCCGGTGGGTGGCCATGTTGGGCGTCAAAGAGAGATGGCGCTGGAGTTCCCGAACCTGCTCTACCTTCAGCCGCCCCGCCTCCGACTCGGGCTGCACCCAGAACAGGTCGGGGTGGTTGCCGGTGGCGACCAGGTGGCAGGACCGACACTCCCTGCAGGGGCGAGGGTCTCCCTGGCAGAGAAGGGCCGCGGCCAGCGCCCGCGCCAGCGTCCCCTTGCCGATGCCCGACGGGCCGGTAAACAGGTACGCATGGGAAAGTTCTCCCTCCTCCAGCGCCTGCCGGAGCAGATGAACGGCCCACTCGTGCCCGATGATCCCCCAGTCTTCCTTCATGCTGGTTTCCCGACCGCCCGCTGTCGCCATGCTTCGTAGAGGACAACGGAACCGGCGACGGCGGCGTTGAGGGAGGTCACCTTCCCCATCATCGGCAACTGCACCATCAGGTCGCAGCGTTCCTGCACCAGCCGACGCAGCCCCTCGCCCTCGCTGCCGACGACCAGGGCCACCGGGCCGGTGAGGTCGGTCTGGTCGTACCTGCGGGCACTGCGGGCCGCCTCCAGGCCGATCACCCAGATATCGCGGGCCTTCAGCCGTTCTATCGTGTCCGGCAGGTTGGGGACCTGGGCGACCAGGAGGTGCTCCACCGCCCCGGCGGAGGTGTGCACCACGGCAGGGGTGATGCCGACCGCCCGCCGTTGCTGGATCACCACACCGTGAACGCCGACGGCCTCGGCCGTGCGCAGGAGGTTGCCCACGTTCTGCGGGTCCTGCAGGAGGTCCAGCAGGAGCAGGAAGGGGGGCTCGGAGCGCCGCGCGCTTTCGGCCAGGATGTCGTCCAGGTCCACATACGGGTACTCGCTGGCCTCCAGGGCCACTCCCTGATGGTTGGCTTCTCCCAGCCAATCCAGATGGCGGCGGGGGACGCGTTCCACCGGCACTCCGGCCCGCTCCGCCAGGGTCAGGATGTCGTCCACGATCTCCGTCGCGCGGACGGTATCGGCGACCATCAGTCGGAAGAGCTGCCGCCGTCTGGCCCGCAGCGACTCATACACCGCGTTTCGGCCGTAGAGGGTTTCGCGCATCGCTCAGGGAAGCAGGGAGTAGTTCAACCCGTTCTCTCTTTGAGAGACGATGGCGTAAGAAAAGGGCGCTTTTCTCAACATCTCCTGAAAGCGCTGTCTTCCAGGAGTAACAGACTCTCGCCGCATCTCTTCCATTCGCAAATCTCCCCGCTCTTTCAGCCCAGGGAAGTCCGGGAGTTCCAGGGACCAGGGGGAGATTTTTGTCAACCATTGGATCAGGTTGTGAAGCCGCTTCCAATCTTCTTGCACGGTCGGGTCCAGCCGCTGGGCCTGGGCCCTGCGCCGGGTGTAGGGGGATCGGGCACCCAGCCCCAGCCTGGCCATGGCCTCATCAAACTGAATACCCCATTCTATCAACCGGCGTGGTGATGCAGACAGCAAAATGCGGCAGAAAGGATACAGCGGAGAATCTTCCTCCGATCCCCCCAGCCATTCCAGCCAGTCCATCGCGTTGCGCAGATAGGTGAACACGCTCTGCATAGAAGAGTCCACGTTCAGCAGGACGGGAAGAAAATCCCGGGAGAGACGTAACCGCGTATCCCGCCACTCCGGATGCCACGCGCTATGACAGACCAGGAGCAGGTGAAGAGTTGCAAACGGATATTTACGCCCGAAATCTCTCTTTGCCGTAATCCCTCGCAACAGGTTGGGATTCAGCGATTGTTCGTGGCCGGGGAGCGGAATCCCTTCCTCCCACTGGAGCAGATGATGACCGACGCTGGGAATTTTCTCGTGGTAAATGTCGTGGTCCAGGAAAACGACATCTCCCGAAAAAATGTCCACTCCGGATTTCACCCACAGGCGCTGGGCGTCGTAGAAGCCGACCAGATGCCATCTCAGCAGGGACTCCATTAACATTGCGGAGACCAGACCGTCCAGGTCCAGGCTGGTGATCATCAAGTGGCCCGGCTCATCCAGCCAGGGGAAACATTCCCGAATCTGATTGTAATCCGCGCGCTCTGTCCGTCTCTCTTTCCCAGCATCTTGACCGGTCTGGTAGACGGCATTTTCATCCTTCAAGTGCAACAGAGGGAGTTGTATTTGATGAGGATATGCTCGCCCGTAGAGGTAATCCCGGTCCTGAACGGGTACCTTCTCAAACACGGCGACCAGCTGCTGGCGGAGATGAAGAGGCTCCCGAATTCTCCGGAGCGCAATCTCAATGTACTTCTGCTGGACATCGTAGCCCACATAATGTCGGCCCAGGGCGCGGGCAACTTTGGCCGTCGTCCCGATGCCCACGAACGGGTCCAGGACGGTATCACCGGGGTAAGAGAACATCCGGATCAGGCGGTAGGGAATTTCCTCTGGAAAGGGGCAGGGGTGAGGAAGGGTATTGGGAGGCACCGGCGCGATATGCCAGACATTGTTGGCAATTTCCCGCTTGAAGAGGTCGTCTATCTCAAAAGCAGATGCTTCTTTTTCTTCCATCCTGCGCCCCTGGTGAATTGGCGGGCCCTCCTTGCGAAAGATCAGGATGGACTCCGTCATAATATTGGGGTAGTAATAGCCCGGGTAAGGTTGCTGAATGGTCACTCCCGCTCGCTTTACGCCCCCGGTGACTTTGTGCCAGATGATTTCGTCGTGGAACAGGTATCCCAGGTGGTCGGTCATCAACGTCACGAAGTGATGGCGGACAGGATAGTGCCGCCCGTTCAGGAGGACGGTGCCGATCACCACCGCGCAGAAGCCCCCCGGCTTCAATACCCGATAGACCTCCGCAAAGCATCGCTCCAGCCAGTCCAGATATTCTTCATAAGGACTTCCCTTTCGGGTACGATACCAGGCGGTTGGGTCTTCTACATGCTGTTCGTAATCAATGGCATTCCAGTACGGCGGACTGGTGACGACCAGGTCTATCGCGCCATCGGGAATTTCATCCATCCGTTCGCAGGATTTACAGTACAGGCAATCCCTCACGAATGATTCAGAGAAGTCAGAGAACCCAGGAGAACTTGGCCCCATCACCATTGCCTGCTCGTATATGCGACCAGGAAGATACCAAATCCCAACAGCCACAGGTGGATCAGCGCTTCCGTCAGGACTTCGGGGTGGGAGTGGCAATACAGGGAGTTTTGCAGGAAGAACAGGATGTCCATCAGGGCCAGGAACAGCATGGCGCTGCCGGCCATTCCGGCCCAGTGCCGGCCCCACCGGCGCCGGCGCAGAAGGCCCGCTGCACCGACCAGGGAAGCGACAATCATCCACCCGTCGGCAACGATAAAGGAGCGTTCCCAGGGATACCAGGCGGCGCACTGCCGGGCCAGGAACGATTCCGCGGGATTCCCCAAACCGAAGGACACCCGGAAGAGCAGCGTCCCCAGGCCGGTCAGTCCCAGAAGTACGGCCACCCCGCCGGAAGCCGTTATTTTTCCAGCCGCCATGTCGGACCCTCCGGACGGTCCTCCACGACGATGCCCAGTTCCGACAGGCGCTGCCGGATGGCATCGGCACGGGCCCAGTCTTTGGCCAGCCGATACTCCTGCCGGAGGTCCAGAATAATCTGCATCAGCCCATCCACCAGTTCGCTGCGCATCTCCGGCGGCTCCATCTGGTCGGGAATGATGCCCAGAATCTGCCCCCCCAGTTCGCTGAACATCTGGTCTATGGCGGCGAGGGTCCCATGGTTGATGGGCTGTCCGGAGTCCAGCATCCGGTTGACCGCGCGCGCCAGTTCATGGAGCGTCGCCATGGCCTTCGGGGTGTTGAAGTCGTCGTCCATCGCCTCCAGGAAGGCCTCCCGGTAGGGGTCCAGGTCGGCCATGTAGGAAAGGTCGGCGGTTCCTTCGGGCATGGCTGCCTCCTTCATCCGGGCGCGCACGGCGCGGACGGTGTTGTGCAGGCGACGGATGCCCTGCTCGGCGGCCTGCATCGCCTCGCGGGAATAATCCAGCGTCCCCCGGTAGTGGGCAGAGAGAATGAAGGCCCGGATGACTTCCGGGCGGTAGAGTTTCAGGGCATCCTTGATGGTCAGGAAATTGCCCAGGCTCTTGCTCATCTTAACCCCGTCCACCGTCAGGGAGCCGGTGAGAATCCAGTAGCGGGCAAACGGTTTGCCGGTGACCGCCTCCGCCTGGGCAATCTCGCACTCGTTGTGCGGGAAGATGTTCTCCAGCCCGCCACCGTGGATGTCAAAGGTCTCCCCCAGATATTTGGTGGCCATGACGGAACACTCAATGTGCCATCCGGGGTACCCCCATCCCCAGGGGGAGGGCCAGCGCAGGATGTGCTCCGGCTCCGCGCGCTTCCAGAGGGCAAAGTCTGCCGGATGGCGCTTCTCCTCCCGCACTTCCACGCGCGCGCCCGGCTCCAACTCCTCCACCTTCCGGCCGGAGAGTTTGCCGTATTCGGGGAACTTCTCCACCGAGAAGTAGACGTTGCCGTCCACTTCGTAGGCGTACCCCTTCTCTATGAGTGCCTTAATCCACTCAATCTGTTCGGGGATATGGGCACTGGCGCGGGGGGAGATGTTCGGACGGACCACCCCCAGCGCGTCCATGTCCTCAAAGTAGGAACGGGTGTACATCTCCACCAGTTCCATCGGCTCCACCCGCTCCCGTCGGGCGCCTTTGATGATGCGGTCCTCCCCGGTATCCAGCAGATGGCCCACGTCGGTGATATTCTGAACGTAGCGGACCTTATAGCCCAGGAAGCGGAGATACCGCACCACCACATCCATCGCCACGTAGAGTTTGGCATGGCCCAGGTGGGCATGGTCGTAGACGGTGGGACCGCAGACGTACATATAGACCCGTCCGCGCTCCAGGGGTTTGAAGACCTCTTTCTGGCGGGTCAGATAGTTGTAGACCTGCAGAGCCATTCTCCTCCTCCTTCCTGCATCCTGCTTCTTGCCTCCTGCATCCTGCTTCTTGCCTCTCGCTACTGCGCATGCTCTGCCGGGCGGGCGAAAATCATCCGACCGGCGGCGGTCTGCAACACTTTGGTGACCACCGTATCTATCTCCATCCCGATGAAGGGACGGCCGTTCTCCACCACAATCATCGTCCCGTCGTCCAGGTAGCCTACGCCCTGGTCGGTCTCTTTGCCTTCCTGGATGATGTGGACTCTCAGGCTCTCGCCGGGCAGATAGACGGCGCGGACCGCATTGGCCAGTTCGTTGATGTTCAGCACGGTCACGCCCTGGAGTTCGGCGACGCGGTTCAGGTTGTAGTCGTTGGTGACGATGGGGCAGCGGAGACGTCGGGCCAGCAGGACCAATTTATCGTCTGCGGAGCGGGCCTCCGGAACATCCAGGTCCACAATCCGCACGGGGATGTCGGCCTCTTCCTGGAGCCGTCGGAGGATGTCCAGTCCGCGCCGTCCCCGGTTGCGTCGCAGGGGGTCGGGAGAGTCGGCGATATGCTGGAGTTCGTTGAGGATGAAGCGGGGCACCAGCATCTCGCTGCGGATGAACCCGGTGCGGCTGATGTCGGCGATGCGCCCGTCAATAATGACGCTGGTATCCAGAAGGACCGGGGGAATCTCCCCCCAGTCTTCCGGCCGTTCGGGGAGCCGTCCCCGAAGAAAGGCGAAGATTTCCTGCTGCCGGGCCGTCATCACCAGTACGCCGATGTAGCCGAAGAGCACCGCGCTCAGGAAGGGCAGTATCTGGTTCAGGGGGCGCGGCAGCATGGAGAGGGGGAACGTGCTCAGGGAAGCGATAATCAGGCCGACAATCAGTCCGACGGTGGCGGCCAGCAGTTGCTGAACGGGCATCCGGTGGATTTTCTGGCGCAGGAATCGCAGCGGGCGCACCGTGAGGTACGGGGTGAGGGTCAGGCCCGCCAGGGCGCCGACCAGCATAAAGATCGTACCGTACAGATAAACTGAGGTTTCTGCAAGGGCGGCGAAGCGTACGCCCAATATCAGTCCTCCGACAGCCAGAACGAGCATGCCCACCATTCGGGAGATGAAATCGGCGCTCATGCCACTCCTCCTTCCGACGGCGCGATAGAGTTGACGGGGCACTGACGTCCGGCTGGTCCATCGGCGGAGGCAGAGAGCGGCGAATGAAGAGGCGAAAAGGCTCAATGATGATTCCGAATGAGACCCGATAATGCTTCTCGCGTCGCCCCGCCGTCCATCGCGGTAACAATAATTTTCAAAAAATGCCCGCGAATGGAGACCGGCCAGTATCGTTCAGCCCGGAGCGAGGGTATCTTATCACAATCCCCTGAAAAGTCAAAAGGTAAAGTCCGTTTTCCCTCCGGTCGCTACTTTTGGGCCGGGACGCTCTGCCGCCAGGCGGTGCCCCCCAGAGCCAGCAGTCTTTTCAGATGTATCTGCAGGTAGTGCTCCACCAGGTGGGCCCGAACGGCGGGGTCCAGATGGTACTCGTTGATGATGAATTCCAGAACCGCGTTGATCTCGGAATGTTCCAGTTCATGGGCATGGCGGTATGCATCGTTCAGGTTACGGATTCCCTGAAGCGCATCCTTTGGGGAAAACTGCAGACATCCCCGAAGTTTCCGCATCATCTCCGGGTCTGCCGGAGCCCGGAGTTGGTCGGGGTTCAGGCGTGCCCGGACTTCCTCCAGGAAGCGAATGTGTTCTTCTTCGTCGTTCTTCATCTCCTGCCAGACCGCCGCCGCGCGGGGGGCGTGGCTGAATAGATGGAGCAATCCCGCGTAGAAGTCCCTCGCGGACTGCTCGGCCTGGATGGCCAGGGCAAACAGGGTCTCCACCGTGTCTTCGGGCATTTTTCTCCTCACATGGTTAAGGGGGGACGGTATTCGCCCCAGACCCGCCGCAGGACGCCGCAAATCTCGCCCAGGGTGCAATCCGCCTCCACCGCCGCGATGAAGAGGGGCATCAGCATCTCATCGGGGGCGCGGGCTGCCGCCTCCACGCGGGCCAGCATCGCCGATACCCGCTCCGAATCCCGCCGGGCCCGCAACGCGGCCAGCCGTTCCCGCTGCCGGGCCTCCACCGCCGGGTCCACCACCAGCCGCTTCAGGCGACGGGCCTCCTCCTGTATCTGATAGGCGTTGACCCCCACCACAATCCGCTCCCCTTTCTCCACCGCCTGCTGGTAGCGGTAGGCGGCATCGGCAATCTCCTGCTGGATGTAGCCCTGTTCAATGGCCACCAGGACGCCACCCATCGCGTCTATTTTCTCAATGTACGCCCGGGCCTGGCGCTCTATCTCGCTGGTCAGGTACTCCACCACGTAGGAGCCGGCCAGGGGGTCCACGGTATTGGCGACCCCCGATTCGTGGGCGATAATCTGCTGGGTGCGCAGGGCGATGCGGACGGATTCCTCCGTGGGGAGCCAGAGGGCCTCGTCCAGCGAGTTGGTGTGGAGGGACTGAGTCCCGCCCAGGACGGCTGCCAGGGCCTGGAGGGTGACCCGGATGACGTTGAGTTCCGGCTGCTGCGCGGTGAGAGTACAGCCCGCCGTCTGGGTGTGGAAGCGGAGCATGCAGGAGCGCGGGTCCCTCGCCCCGAACCGCTCCCGCATGATCCGTGCCCACAGGCGACGGGCGGCGCGGAATTTCGCTACTTCCTCCAGAAAGTCGTTGTGGGCGTTGAAGAAGAAGGAGAGACGCGGGGCGAACACGTCCACGTCCAGCCCGGCCTCTATGGCGGCCTGGACGTAGGCGATGCCGTTGGCCAGGGTGAAGGCGACCTCCTGAACGGCGGTAGAGCCGGCTTCGCGGATGTGGTAGCCGCTGATGCTGATGGTGTTCCACTCCGGCACTTCGGTCGCGCAGTAGCGGATGAGGTCGGTCACCAGGCGCATGGAGGGGCGGGGCGGGAAGATGTAGGTGCCCCGGGCGATATACTCCTTCAGGATGTCGTTCTGGACGGTGCCGCGCAGCCGCCGGGGGTCCACCCCCTGCTCTTTCGCGACGGCGATGTACATGGCCAGCAGGATGGCCGCTGGGGCGTTGATGGTCATGGAGGTGCTGATCTGGTCCAGGGGGATGCCGTTGAAGAGCACCCGCATGTCGTCCAGACTGCTGATGGAGACGCCCACTTTGCCCACTTCGCCCGAGGCCAGAGGGTCATCGGCGTCGTAGCCCAACTGGGTGGGGAGGTCAAAGGCCACGGAGAGGCCGGTCTGCCCCTGGGCCAGCAGGTAGCGGTAGCGGGCGTTGGACTCCTCCGCAGTGGCGTATCCGGCGTACTGGCGCATCGTCCAGAGCCGCCCCCGGTACATCGTCGGCTGGACGCCCCGGGTGAACGGGTACTCGCCGGGGAAACCCAGGTCCTGCAGGTAATCCACCAGCACGTCGGCAGGGGTATAGATGCGGTCCAGCGGGATGCCGGAGAGGGTCTCAAATCGTTCCTGCCGTTCGGGGAACCGCCGGAGCGTGGGCTCCAGGGTTCGCTTCTCCCATTCCTCACGGGCGCGGGTCAGATCGTCCATCGGGCCTCCTGGAGAAGAATCAAATCGGGAAACCACGGGCCGCTGATAAATATACCGCGAAAGTGGGATATGGTCAACGGCCTCACCCCTCCCCCAACCCCCTCCCCTCTCCTGGCCTTCGGCCAGGAGAGGGGAGGGGTGAGGTGAGGCTTGACATTCTCTTCTTCCAATGGTATAAGCATCCGTTGAGGGTTGTCTGGAAAATGCTCGCAGTGAGCCAGGAAGCGCCGTGCTTCGGCGCGTGGCGCGCCGGGGCGAAGCGGAGTGGCGTGTCAAAGGCCCAAAGCGGTGAACGGATATGGCAGACCTTTCTGTCTCCCTCTGCGGCGTTCGCCTGCCCAATCCCACGGTGCTGGCTTCCGGCATCCTGGGGTTGAGCCACGGCGTGCTGGTGCGGGTGGCCCGGGCCGGCGCCGGTGCCGTCACCACCAAATCCATCAGTCTGGCCCCCCGCGACGGCTACCCCAACCCCGTCATCCTGGAGTGGGGCGGCGGCCTGATCAACGCTGTCGGCCTCTCCAACCCCGGGGTGGAGGTCATGGTGGACGAAATTCGCGCTGCCCGGGAGCAACTGGCCCCCCTGGGCGTCCCGATTATCGCCAGCATCTTCGCCGACACCATCTACGACTTCGGGACCATCGCCCGCTACGTCTCCGAGGCCCGTCCCGACCTGATTGAGGTCAACATCTCCTGCCCCAACATAGACGACCAGTACCTGCGGATGTTCGCCGCCGATCCCTACGTCTCCGCCCAGGTGACCCGGCGGGTGAAGGCCAATACGGACATCCCCGTGCTGGTCAAACTCTCCCCCAACGTGACCGACATCGTGCGCATCGCCGAGGCGGTGGTGGAGGCCGGTGCGGACGGTATCACCGCCGTCAACAGTCTCGGCCCCGGCCTGATTCTGGATGTGGAGACCGCCCGACCGGTCCTCTCCCACGGCACCGGCGGCGTCAGCGGCCCGGCGCTTCGTCCCATCGCTGTCCGCTGCGTCTACGACATCTGCCGGGCCGTGGACGTCCCCGTGATTGCCACCGGCGGCGTGACCACCGGGCGGGACGCCGTGGAGATGATCCTCGTCGGCGCGACCGCCGTTGGCATCGGCTCTGCCGTCTACTATCGGGGACTGGAGGTCTTCGGGGAAGTCTGCCGGGAAATCCAGGAGTATATGGAGCGGCACGGGTACCACCGGATAGAGGATTTTCGCGGCCGTGCCATGGAAATGATGAAACGCAGATGAGCGGGATTCGGCGCCCCCTGTATCCCTGTATCCTTGTATCCTTTGTCCTTGTATCCTTCTTCCTGTTTTCCTCCTGCACCCCCATCGGCCCCCTGCGCGTCACCCTCATCGCCGACGGGGAGACGCGCACCCTGACCACCGACGCCCAGACGGTGGGGGAACTGCTGGCGCGGAGCGGCATCACGCTGGATGCGGACGACCGCGTGGTCCCGCCGGAGACCGTCTTCCTGACCGACGGGATGACCGTCCGCGTGGTGCGCGTGGAGAGCCGAACGGAGACCGTCCAGCAGATCCTCCCCTACGGGCGGGAGACGGTGCGGGACGCCACCATCCCCGTCGGTCAGACCCGTCTCCTGCGGGCGGGAGTGAACGGCGTGGAGGAACTGACCTACGTCATCACGCTGGAGGACGGGGTGGAGGTGGGGCGGCGGCTGGCCCGACGGGTCACCGTCCAGGAGCCCCAGAACGAGATTCTGCTGGTGGGCGCGCGGGAGGAGGTGACGTCCGTCCCCATCTCCGGCACCGTCGCTTATCTTTCCGCCCACAACGCCTGGGTGATGCGGGGGACCACCGGGAGCCATCACCGTCTGACGGCGACGGGAGACCTGGACGGGCGGGTGTTTGACCTTTCACCGGATGGCTCCCGGCTTCTCTTCACCCGCGCCGCCACCGAGACCGGCGTCCTGAACACGCTGTGGGTGATAGACACGGTCACCACGGGGGCGGAACCGGTGCAACTGCCGGAGAAGAACGTTCTCTGGGCGGCCTGGTCGCCGGACGGACGGTGGATTGCCTACTCCACCGGCGCGCCCCGGGAGGCGCCCCCGGGTTGGGAGGCGGCCAACGACCTCTATCTGGCCCGTCCCCAGGCGGACGGGCGGCTGCTGGACCGTCATCGGGTGCTGGGGCCGACGGCGGGGGGCACCTACGGCTGGTGGGGGACGCAGTTCGCCTGGGCGCCCGTCGGGGAGGGCGGAGAATCCACTTTGCTGGCCTACGCCCGCGCCGATGAAGTGGGGCTGGTGGACATCTCGGCCCGCAAAGTGGAGGCCGTCCCGCTGGTGCAGTTCCCGCCCTTCCGCACCTACGCCCCCTGGGCCTGGGTCCCGACCCTCTCCTGGTCCCCGGAGGGTACTTTCCTGGTCACCGTCCTGCACGGACCTTCGCCCACCGGGGAGGAGCCGGAGGACAGCCCCGTCTTTGACGTCTATGCCCTGGGCGTCGTGACGGCCTCGGAGACGCTCCTGCAGGCGAAACTGGCCCCGGAGGCCGGGATGTGGGCGGCGCCGTCGTTCTCTCCGGATGGGGACCTCATCGTTTTCGGGCGAGCCCGGGCCCCCTACGCCTCGCAGACCAGCACCTATGACCTCTACCGGATGGACCGGGACGGTTCAGACCGGCGGTTGCTCTTCCCGCAGGACGACCGGGAGCCGGGGCTGGAGTATCCGGCGGCGGCCTGGGACCCGGCGGGTGGGCGGGTGCTGGTGGTCTATCGGGGCGACCTCTGGCTGGTGACGGTGGACGGGCAGGCCCGCCGGGTGACCGAAGACGGGGCCATCACCCTGGCCCGCTGGCAGGGGAGGTAGGACGCGGATTTTCCGGATTCCCTCCGCGCGGCGGTCGCTTGCCCATTTTGGGGAGTGGGATATAATTTCCCAAAAGGGAGTGACTGCCCATCCATTGTCATTGCGAGGCGGCGTCAGCCGCCGAAGCAATCTCCGGAGTGCCAGGGAGATTGCTTCGCCGCTTTCAGCGACCCCCAATGCCGGGTTCAGATTCCCCGCGCGCGGAATGTTCACAGGAAAGAAGCGGCGTCAGAAAACACCAGCAGGACAGGACGTCATCATCACAACCCTGCGGCAGGTCCTGGAAGACGCCCCGGATGTCCGGTTCGCCTACCTCTACGGCTCCTTTCTGGAAGACCGACCCTTCCACGATGTGGACGTCGCGGTCTATCTGGAATGCGACGGCGATTTTAGCGACCGGACGCTGGAATTGGCCGGGGCGGCGGAACGCGCGCTGCGGGAGGCCGGATACCCACTGCCGGTGGATGTGCGGGCGTTAAATACTGCCCCGCTGGGGTTCCGGTATCATGTCTTCCGGGGCCGACTCCTGATGAGCCGGGATGAGGACCTGCGAGTTCGCGAAGTCGTCTGGACGCTGACCCGGTACCTGGATATGAAGCCCCTGCTCCGCACCGCCTTGAAGGAGGCGATGACCTCTTGGGCCTGAACGAATCGCTCATCAGAGACCGCTTTAAAGATATTCAAGAGTCGCTGGAGCGGCTGGAAGAACTGCGGGCGCTCCCGAAGGAGATTTTCCTGGCCGATCGCGACCGGCTGGACCTGGCCTGCTATCGTTTGATCGTTGCCATTGAAGCAGCGGTGCAAATCTGTTTCTATATCAGCGCCCAGCGATTGCATAGAGCACCAGAAGAGTACGCCGAGTGCTTTGCGATTCTGGGTGAGGCGGGCATCATCCCGGTTGATTTAAGCGAACGCCTGCAGCGAATGGCCCGTTTCCGAAACGTATTAGTGCACCGGTACTGGGATGTGGATTACGGGCGAGTATACGACATCCTCCAGAGCCGTTTGGACGATCTGCGGGAGTTCATAAAGGCTATCGGCAGATTGCTGTAGCGCAGGATTTTGCACTTTAACCAATTGTTCCAACAATAGAACTGCAGGAGGCTGTTCGGAACCCAGGCGGCTGAAAATCCGGCCGCTGGCGAATTGCCCCTCGTATCCCTTCCCCTTCCCACAGATGCGGGTTGCTGCCAGCGGCGCAGTTGGGATCGTTTCCCTCACCCCACCCCTGCCCCCAGGTTCATTGATTTCTCTGAATCATTCGTGCCCCTCTCCCGCTCGCCTCTCGGCGGCGGGAGAGGGGAGGGGGGCAGGGGGGAGGGGCAGAGAAGCGCCAGGACAATTGTTGGAATAATTTGTTGGGATGCAATATCCTGCCTTATGCGAAGAATTTCTGGATAGGAGATGCTTCTGTGATTTACGGCGTAGAAATCAAACCGCTGGTCACCCACACCGACGAGCGCGGCTTTTTCCGCGAAATCATCCGGGCCAGCGACCCTATTTTCACCGAGGGATTCGGCCAGTGGAGCCATACGATGAGCCATACCGGCGTCGCCAAGGCCTGGCACATTCACTGGCGCCAGACCGACTGGTGGTACGTCGCCTGCGGGACGGTCCGGGCGGCCCTCTACGATGCCCGTCCCGATTCTCCCACCTACGGCCAACTGCAAGAATTCCTGCTGGGGGATGGCCATCCCCCTGTCGTCCTGAAAATCCCGCCCGGCGTCGCCCACGGCTATCGGGTCCTCCAGGGCCCCGCCCACATTTTCTACATCACCTCCAACGAGTACGACGGGACCGACGAAGGCCGCATCCCCCACGATGACCCCACCATCGGCTACGACTGGACCCGCTGGCCGGAGATTAAGTAATTGACAAACCACGAAGACACAAAGGCACGAAGTTTAAATTTTACTTTAACTTCGTGTCTTCGTGGTGAACATCCTCACCAGGAGGCACTGATGACAAAGAAATGGCTGGATGAACTGAAAGATATCGTCGCTCTGGAAGAGCATCGCGTGCGGGTGCTGGACGAGGCCCGACTGCGCGGCCCGGCGACCGATGCTCTGGTCTATGCGGCGGTCTTTGGTGAGAGGGAGGAGCGGGCGATGGCACGGGCGCTTCTCTGGGAACTGGGCCAGGCCCTGGGTATCCGCCCGGCCTCCATCCACGACCTCTACATGGCCCGGGGGCGCGGCGAGACTTCCCTGAACTGGACCGTCCCGGCGATGAACCTGCGCACCCTTACCTACGATATGGCCCGTGCCGTCTTCCGCGCTGCGCTGGCCCGCAACGTCGGCGCGATGATCTTTGAAATCGCCCGCTCCGAAATCGGTTACACCGACCAGCGCCCCGCCGAGTACGCCACGGTCATCATCGGCGCGGCGGTCCGCGAGGGCTACCGGGGCCCCCTCTTCCTGCAGGGTGACCACTTCCAGGTGAGCGCCAAAAAGTATGCCACCGCCCCCGATGCCGAAGTGGGCGCGGTGGAAGACCTGATCCGTGAGGCCATCGCGGCCGGGTTCTTCAACATAGACATAGACACCTCCACCCTGGTGGACCTGAGCCGACCCACCATCCCCGAACAGCAGCGGACGAACTACGAAGTCTGCGCGCACTTCACCCGCCTCATCCGGAGCCTCCAGCCGGAGGGAGTGACCATCTCCGTCGGCGGCGAAATCGGGGAGGTGGGAGGTCACAACACGACCGAGGAGGAACTGCGGGCCTTCATGGATGGCTACAACGGTTCCCTGCCCCCCGGAATGCCCGGCGTCAGCAAACTGAGCATCCAGACCGGGACCTCCCACGGCGGCGTCGTCCTCCCGGACGGCACGCTGGCGCGGGTCAAGATTGACTTTGACACTCTGGAGCGGCTCAGCCGGGTGGCCCGGGAGGAGTACGGGTTGGCCGGTGCGGTCCAGCACGGCGCCTCCACCCTGCCGCCGGAGGCATTCCATAAGTTCCCTGAGGTAGGGACGGCGGAAATCCACCTGGCCACCGCGTTCCAGAACCTCCTCTACGATCACCCCCTCTTCCCCGCCGCCTTGCGGGAGGAGATATACGCCTACCTCCGGAAAGAGCACGCTGCCGACTGGAAGGAGGGCAAGACCGAGGAGCAGTTCCTGTACGAAGCCCGCAAAAAGGCTCTGGGGCCCTTCAAACGGGAACTCTGGAATCTGCCCGAAGAAGTCCGGGCGACAATCGGGCAAGAACTGGAGGCCCAGTTCGGCTTTCTGTTTGAGCAGTTGGGGGTGACGGACACGGCCGATATGGTTGCCCGGCACATTCGGCCACCGGAAATTCATAAGACCCCCGCCGACTTCGGCGCCGAGAAGGCCCTCTCCATCAGTGAGGGTCTGGCCGACTGAACGATCTACCCAGTTTACCAGTTTACCAATTTACCAATTTACCA
>JBBIKR010000028.1:0-19093 GCA_037445395.1 Thermoflexales bacterium | reverse complement strand
TTTACCAGTTTACCAATTTACCAATTTACCAGTCTACCAATATACCAGCAACCAGATAAGGAGGAGCCATGTTCCACACCATTATCATCGCGGGGCATCTGGGACGGGACCCGGAGATGCGCTATCTGCCGGATGGGCGCCCGGTGACGACCTTCTCGGTGGCCTCCACCCGCCGCTGGACGGGCCAGGACGGCCAGCCCCAGGAGGAGACCATCTGGTTCCGCGTCTCCGCCTTCGGCAAACTGGCGGAGACCTGCAACCAATTTCTGTCTAAGGGACGGCCGGTCCTGGTGGAGGGCCGCCTCCGGCCCGACGACCGGGGTAACCCCCGCACCTGGGTCGGGCAGGACGGGATGGTCCATGCCTCCTACGAGGTAACGGCCAACACCGTCCGCTTCCTGGGCCGACGGGAGGAGGCCGCGGCTCCGGTGGTGGAGGAGATTCCGGAATACGAGGAACCGATTCCCGAGGAGGAAATCCCCTTCTGAGGGCAAATCCCTGCTTGATCCCTTTCCCCAACCCCCCACAGGCGCTCGTTGAAGCGCCGGGTGTCGGCCCGCTGCGCGGGGCCGTTTGCGGCCAGGCTCATCTTTGAATCTGCCTCTGGCAGCCGAAGATGTGAAAAATATATTTTCATTGCGGCGGCGAAGCCGCCGCAATGAAAATATGCTTCTATTATCCCGGAGTTGGGGGAAGGGGAAAGGAGTAGAGGGGTGATGGCGGCGGCCTTCGGTCGCCGTTGCACACCCCTGTCGCAAAAAGGAGTCACCATGAGCACCAGACCTCGTCTCCCTCCCGGACAGGTGTTAACCCAGCGCTTCCCCGTCCTCCACTACGGCCCGGTTCCCCGCTACGAAAACCTGGATCACTGGAACCTGCGCATCTTCGGCGCGGTGGAGGAGGAAGTCCGATTGACCTACGACCAGTTGACCCGCTTCCCCACCACCCGCATCGTCGCCGACATCCACTGCGTGACCGGCTGGTCCAAATTTGATACCGTCTGGGAGGGCGTCCGCTTCCGGGACCTGCTGAACATTGTCCGACCACTGCCCGGGGCCGAATATGTCATCATCCACGCCGAGTACGGGTTCACCGCCAACCTGCCCCTCCAGCGGCTCATGGCCGATAATGTCCTCCTGGCCTGGAAGTACAACGATCAGCCGTTGACCCCGGAGCACGGTTGGCCTCTGCGGCTGGTCGTGCCCGACCTCTACTTCTGGAAGTCGGCCAAGTGGGTACGGGGGATTGAGTTCTCCTTTGAAGACCGCCCCGGCTTCTGGGAACAGGCCGGTTATCATAACGAAGGCGACCCGTGGCTGGAGCAACGGTATGCGGAATGAACGACGGCGCCGGGCCTGGTGGGAAGTCATCTTCGGCCTGGCCTTCTTGCTGACCGCGTGCGTCGCCCCCACTCCATCCCCAACGCCGTCACCGCCTCCCACGGAGCCCCCTCCTTCGCCGACACCCACGGCCCCTCCCCTGCCCGGGCCGCTGATCACCACCCTGACCCTCTGGCTCCCGGAGGAATTGAACCCCTACGGTGACCAGCCCGGGGCCGACCTCCTCTCCGGACGCCTGGCCGATTTCGGGGCCGCCCATCCCGACCTGCAGGTCCAGGTCATCATCAAAAAAAGTCGCGGGCGCGGGGGATTGCTGGATTTCCTGAGGACGGCCAGCGTCGCGGCACCGTCCGTCCTCCCCGACCTGGTGGTGCTGGACGAGGCAGACCTGCAGGTGGCGGCCCAGGCCGGCCTCCTCCAGCCATTGGACGGCCGGATTCCTCCCGACCTGGAGGCCGACCTGTTCCCCTTCGCGGTCGGGCTGGGTCGGGCTGGTGATGCCACCTTTGGTTTGCCGCTGGCGGCCGAAGTGCGGCATCTGGCCTATTCCCCGACCACGCTCCCTTCTCCGCCCATCTCCTGGCGCGATGTCCTCTCCGCCGGTCTGCCCCTCTGCTTCCCTGCTGCCGGGGAGAACGGCATTCCGGACGATTTCACCTTCATCCAGTATCTGGGCGCGGAGGGCCGCCTGACGGACGAGGAGGGAAACCCGATGCTGGAGGAGGGGCCGCTGACGGCGGCGCTGGATTTCTACGCCCAGGCGGTGGCGACCGGGGTCATCTCCCCTCCGGTGGTGCTCTCCACCGGAACGGATGAGGAGTGCTGGGCTTACTTCCAGAGGGAAGGGGGGATGACGGTGGTGAACTCCCGCTGGTTCTGGACGGGGGGGGAGATGGAGGCCGAGGTGGGGCCGATTCCCACCCGGGATGGTCGTCCGGTCACGCTGGCGGAAGGATGGGTTCTGGCGCTGGTAGCCACCCGTCCGGAGCAGCAGCAACGGGCAATGGCACTGGTGGCCTGGCTGCTGGACCCCGGCTGGTACGGGGCATGGACCCAGAGCACCGGCTATCTGCCGGTGACCCGGAGTGGTCTGGCGGGGTGGACGGTTTCTGCGGAGCGGCGGGAGGTGCTCGGTGGAATTCTGATCGGGGCACGGGAGACTTTGCCCCAGTCCCTGCGGGAGCGGTTGGGGCCACCCCTGCAGGCGGCCCTGGAAGCCGTCCTCCGGGGCCGCCAGAGCCCGGCAGAGGCCGCCGCCCGCGCCGTTCAGTCACTGAGATGAACTGTAGGGCAACTGCTCAGCAGTTGCCCTACAGTTCTACCACCAGTTCCTTCGGCAGCGGGGTCAGGTTGTGGACCTGCCCCGCTTCGTCTATCCAGACGACGTCTTCCAGGCGGACGCCGTAGCCGCGATCCGGGTCATAAAGGCCCGGCTCCACGGTAAAGACGTGGCCTGGCTGCAGGGTGCGGGTGTTGCTGGGCACATCGGTGAAGGCCGGTTCTTCGTGAATTGCCAGCCCCAGCCCATGCCCGATGAGGTGATTGAAGCCGACCTCGATCTCCGGATTCTCCGCGACCGTCGGGTAGCCCCGTTCGGCGAAGAAGGCGCAGGCCACCTGCTGGAGGCGGCGCGCTTCCACTCCCACCCGGACCTCGGCAATCACCGCATCCAGACAGGCCGCCACGTCCCGATACACCTTCTCCACCTCCGGCGGGGCGTATCCCAGGCAGAAGGTGCGGGTCAGGTCAAAGTAGTAGCCACCGGCCCGCTGAGGGAAGATGTCGTAGACGATGGTCTGGCCCAGCCGGATGGGGTCATCCGGACGGCCCTGGCTGTGGGGGACCCCGGCATCCCGCCCGATGGCGAAGATGAACCCCTCGGGGGATACCAGCCGCCGACGGGCCAACTGCTGGTAGACGTAATCTTTGACCTGACCGACCGTCAGCGGGGCGCCGTCATCGGTGACGAGAACGTCGTCCCTGACCCGGTGGCGGCGCAGAAAAGCAATCGTCTCCTCCACCACCTCGCAGGTCAGGCGGGCGACCTCCCGAATCCGGGCCACCTCGTCGGCGTCCTTCGTCGCCCGGGCGACTTCCAGGAGGTTCTCCTCGTATTCGCCGCGCACGCGAATCTCCGGCAACGCCTCCGCCAGGGCGGAGAGGAACCGGTAGGCATACCCCTGGTCGGCCATGCCGTAGAAGCCCACGTCTCCCCGCACCCCCAGGTCGGCGAAGATGCGGCGGTAGAGTTCCACCGTTGCCTTCAGACGGTCGCCCGTCTCGCGGAGGATTTCGGTGAAACGGTAGCGGGCCATGTTGACCAGGGGAAGGCCGCTGGCGGCCGCCTCGTCCCGCTCAATGGGGGAATGGATGAAGACGGCGGGCTCACCCCGCTTTTTGACCACAATCCCCTGGGTCACCGCGGCCCCATTGAGGAGGTAGATGAGGGAGGGATTCCCGTACGTGCGGCCGGATACGACGAAGGCATCCAGCCCGCGCGCTTCCATCAGGGCATCCAGATCGCGTTTCATGGGAGACTCCTTTTCGTAACGCGCAGGGGAAAAGGTTAACCCTGTGCGACGATTTTGCTCCGGAAATACGCCACCGTCTCCCTCAGGCCCTCTTCCAGGGGGACCTTCGGCTCCCAGCCCAGCACCTGACGGGCACGGGTGATGTCCGGACAGCGCCGCTGGGGGTCGTCGCGGGTGCGGTCGTCGGTGGGGCGGACGAAGGCGATTTCCGAGCGGCTGCCGGTGATTTCCAGAATCTTCTGAGCGAATTCCAGGATGGTCATCTCCTGCGGGTTGCCCAGGTTCACCGGCCGGACCTCATCGGAGAACAGCAGGCGCACCAGCCCGTCCACCATATCCGAGACGTAGCAGAAGGAGCGGGTGCGGGAGCCGTCGTCGTAGACGGTGAGGGGTTCGCCCCGCAGCGCCTGACCGATGAAGTTGGGCACCACCCGCCCGTCGTCCAGCCGCATCCGGGGGCCGTAGCAGTTGAAAATCCGGGCGATGCGGGTGTCCACTCCGTGATAGCGGTGGTAGGCCATGGTGAGCGCCTCGGCGAATCGCTTGCTCTCGTCATACACCCCGCGCGGGCCGACGGGGTTGACGTTCCCCCAGTAGTCCTCGGTCTGGGGGTGGACCAGCGGGTCGCCGTAGACCTCGGAGGTAGAGGCCAGGAGGAAGCGGGCGCCTTTGGCCAGCGCCACCCCCAGCGCGTTGTGGGTCCCCAGCGCGCCCACCTTCAGGGTCTGGATGGGGTAGTTCAGGTAGTCCACCGGGCTGGGTAAACTCGCCAGGTGCAGGACCGCGTCCAGCGGCCCGGCGATGTAGATGTAGTGGGTGACGTCGTGCTTGATGAAGTGGAACCGTTCATGGCCGGCCAGGTGGGCAATGTTCTCCACGCTGCCGGTGCTCAGGTTGTCCATCGCGATGACTTCGTGTCCGTCCGCCAGCAGGCGGTCACAAAGGTGGGAGCCGATAAATCCCGCTCCGCCGGTGATCAGGATGCGCATCGGTTCCTCTCCTGCCTGGTTTTGAGTCAAGATGGTCTACTGGCCTTCCAGCCAGACTTCCAGCACCCGCCCCACGCGCTCCAGGCTTGTCGGGCTGACTTTGTCGGGCGTGTCGCGGGTGGTATGCCAGTACGGGTAGTCAAAGTCAATGATGTCCACCGCCGGGATGCCCAGCCGGGCGAAGGGGATGTGGTCATCGTACACCGCCCAGCGGTACTCCGGGATGAAGGTGGCGGTGTAGCCCAGGGTGGCGGCAATTCCCCAGAGTTCCTGCTGGAGGGCCGGGTCGGAGTTGCGCTCAAAGTAGAACTGCTGGTCGGCATCGCCGACCATGTCCACCAGCACCATCGCCTCAGGCTGGATGGTGAGATGGGCCGCCATATATGAGGAGCCAGCGCACCACTCCCATCCGTCCAGTCCACCGTTGTCCTCGGCGTCAAAGAAGACGAGCCAGACCTGGTAGCGCAACCGGTCCCGCTCCAGGGCGCGCGCCAGTTCCATCAGGACGGCCGTACCGGAGGCGCCGTCGTTGGCCCCCAGGACGGGCTGGGAGGGGTCCTCCTGGTCAGCGGAGCGGCGGGTATCGTAGTGGGCGCCCACGATGACCACCGGCCCCTCTCCGGCCCGCCCGATGATGTTGCGGACGGGCGTATCCCGGTAGGTGAACTCCTGGGTCTCCACGGCCCAATCCCATCCTCCCAGGTGGGCGATGATGGCGTCTCCGGCCGCGCGGATGGCGGGGGAGCCGGTGGGCCGGGGCCCCAGGGCGCACTGTTCCAGGACGTGGGCGTAGGCCTGGTCGCCGCTGAAGGTGCGGGGCGTCGCCGACCCGCAGGCCGTCAGGAGGAACAGCGCAGAGAAGAGCAGGAGGGTGCCGGGCACTTTCCAGGTGTCCGGCACCGTTCCCATCCGGCTACACGACGAATTCCCCATCGCGATAGAAGAGTTCCCCGTCCACCCGGACCTCTCCGCCCTCCCGCATGTCGCAAATCATATCCCAGTGGATGGCGGATTCGTTCCGGCTGCCGGTCTCCGGGTACCCGGCGCCCAGGGCCAGGTGGAAGGAGCCGCCGATTTTCTCGTCAAAAAGGATGTTCTTGGTGAAACGCTGGATGCCGGGGTTGGTGCCGAAGGCGAACTCGCCCAGGTACCGGGCGCCGGGGTCGGCCTCCAGCATCTGGAGGAGGTACTCCTCGTTTTTGCGGGCCGTCGCCCGCACGACCCGACCGTCCTCAAACCAGAGTTCCACCCCTTCCACCTCCCGCCCACCGGTGACGGCGGGGTAGGTGAAGCGGACCCACCCCCGGGCGCTATCTTCCAACGGACCGGTGAAGATTTCGCCGTCGGGCATGTTGTTGCGGCCGTCGCAATTGATGAAGACGCGGCCTTCAATGGAGAGGGTCAGGTCGGCGTTGGGGCCGGTGATGCGGACCTCCCGTTTCCCTTTCAGCCACTCCACCAGCCGCTGCTGGCGCTTGTGGACTTCCTGCCAGCGGGCGACGGCGTCGTCCCCGTTGCAGAAGCATGCGCCGTAGACGAAGTCCTCGTAGTCCCGCAGGCTCATATCCGCCTCCTGGGCGTAGGCGGCGGTGGGGTACTGGGTGGCGACCCATTTCAGTTCGCCCGTGGCGCCCCGTTGCAGGTAGGTCTTGAGGAGGGGGGCCATGGCCTGGCTACGCCGTCGCTGGCGGGCCGGGTCTATGCCACTCAGTTCGCGGGTATTGCGGTCGGAGCGGATGTTGATGATGGCGTCAAATTGCTCTATGACCAGCCGGTTAAGGGGGGAGACGAATTCCAGTTGGGCGTCGGAGGCCAGGCGGAAGAAGGCCTCCTCGGCACCGGGGAGACCCACCAGCAGGTGGGGATGGCCGCCGGCCCGCAGGACCTCTTCGTAGATGGCCAGCAGCAGCGGGGCCGCCTCCGGTGACCCCTGAATGGCGACCAGGTCACCGGGCCGAACGGATGTGGAGTACTGGACCAATACAGCGGCAAGTCGTTCTGCACGCGGGTCTGTCATCATTGGCTCCTTGAGAGAGATCACCGGCGGGAAGAGTGTAGCACAATTCCGGGGTTTGGCAAGTGGTCTGTCCACGAAAGACACGAAAGACGCGAAAGGCACGAAAAACACTGAGGATACTTTTTGGCTTCGTGATACTTCGTGTTCTTCGTGGATGAAATCTCTATCCACGAAGAACACGAAGGGCACGAAGGTTTTTTCGTCTTCGTGCCCTTCGCTCCTTTCTTGCTTTTTTCGTGTCTTTCGTGTTTTTCGTGTTTTTCGTGTCCTTCGTGGACGGTTACACCGTCTGGAGGGCGTGCAGGAGAAGGCGGACGGCTCCCTCCACGTCCTCCCGGTCCACCATTTCGCTGGGCGTATGAACGTAGCGGCAGGGGATGGAGAGACAGCCGGAGGGGACGCCGGAACGGACCAGTTGCATCGCCGCGGCGTCGGTGGTCCCCCGCTCCAGGACTTCCATCTGGTACGGCACACCGGCCGCCTCTGCCGCGCTCACCAGCCATTCCCGCACGGTCGGGTGGGCAATCATCCCTGCATCCTGGACTTTGATCGCCGGCCCCTTGCCCAGTTCCACCGCCATAGGCCGGCTCTCCGGTGTATCCCCCGTCCCGGTTACGTCTACGGCAATCGCCATATCCGGCTCAATCCCGTAGGCGGCCGTCCGGGCGCCGGAGAGCGTTGTCTCCTCCTGGACGCTGAAGACGAAGTGGACCTCGTGGGGCGTTGGCCCCAGCCGCCGCAGGGTCTCCACCAGGACGGCGCAACCGATGCGGTCGTCCATCGCTTTGGCGATGAGCCGCCGTCCCTGGACGGCGAACGGCCGCTCAAAGACGGCCGCGTCCCCCACCCGCACGGGGCAGTCGTCCCGGCCGGTAGCGCCCACGTCTATGTACAGTTGCTCAAAGGTCGGGACTTTGTTGGGGTCCTCCCGCTTCTCCGACCCGACGACGCCCAGGGTGCCGTTCTCAAAGCGGACGCGCGCGCCCAGGCAGGTGAGGGGCGAGACGCCGCCGATAGGGGTGAAGCGGAGAAAGCCCTTCTCGTCCACGTAGGTGACCATCACACCGATTTCGTCCATATGGGCCGCCAGCATAATGCGGCGCCCGTTGCCGGTCCCGCGCCGGACGGCCACCAGGCTCCCCAGCGGGGTGGTCCGGACCTCGTCGGTCAGCGGGGCAACGAGGTCGCGCAGGACGGCGCGGATGGTCTCCTCAAAGCCCGAAGGGCCGCAGGTTTCGGTCAGTTGGCGGATCAGTTCGTCCACGATGGCCTCCTTTGGCAGGATGAATCCCAATGCCACTAACATTTGGACGTGGGGCGGGCTTTTGAGCCTGCCAGCAGCCCGGAGAGGCGATCACGCAAAACTCACTCTGTCATTGCGAGCCGCCAAAGGCGGCGAAGCAATCTCCACAAGCCATTCAGGAGATTGCTTCGGGCGCTCTGCGCCCTCGCAATGACACGGAACAGGGCCATATCGCACTGCCCAT
This sequence comes from Thermoflexales bacterium, assembly GCA_037445395.1. Taxonomy (GTDB): domain Bacteria; phylum Chloroflexota; class Anaerolineae; order B4-G1; family DUEL01; genus SpSt-77. Next base: position 10,729 of record JBBIKR010000028.1, on the reverse strand, counting down.
AAAGTGAGTCTTGCGGAACCGCGAAAAGTTAGTGCCATTGGGATGAATCCTGCGCTACAGTCAGGATGAATCCTGCGCTACGTGCGCAGTACGTCCGGGGTGAGGCGGGCCAGGCTCTCCCGCATCAGCCGGACGGTGTTCTCCAGGTCCGTCGGCGAGAGCAGGCTGACGGGGCTGTGGATGTAGCGACAGGGGACGGCGACGGTGCCGCAGGGGACCCCCTCCCGGGCCAGGTGGATGGCGCCGGAGTCGGTGCCGCCGATGCCCGGTTGTTTGAACTGATAGGGGATGCCCAGCGCTTCTGCCGTCTCCACTAGGAGCCGTAACAGGCCCCGGTGGGCGATGAATGTGTGGTCCATCACCGTGATGGCCGGCCCTTTGCCCAACTCGGATGTCGGGCTGACGTCCTTCTTTTTGGGCAGGTCATCGGCGATGGTGCCCTCCAGGGCAAAGGCGCAGTCCGGACGGTTGGCGTAGGCGGCGACCCGCGCGCCGCGCAACCCCACCTCCTCCTGGACGGTGAAGACCGCGTAGAGGTCGTGAGGAAGACGGTCGCCGCGCACCAGTTCCGCCAGCACCGCGCAGCCGGCCCGGTCGTCAAAGGATTTTCCCTTGACCAGTGTGCCTACCATCTCAAACCGGGTGGCGAAGACCATCGGGGTGCCCAGTGGGGCCAGCCTCTGGGCCTCCTCTTTCCCTTTTGCCCCGATGTCCACCAGCAACTGGTCTATCCTGACTACTTTCTCGTCCTCCCCCTGCTCCAGGAGATGGACGGGCTTGAGGCCGATAACGCCGGGGATGCGGTCCGGCCCCACCCAGACCTGAGCGCCGGGGAGGACCCGGTCGTCTATGCCGCCGATGGCGCGCACGCGCAGGCCGCCGGAATCGTCGTGCCCCACGACCATCAGCCCGATTTCATCCATGTGGGCCGTCAGCAGGACGCGCAGGCGGTCCGTTCCGGTCCCTTCCCGAAAGGCATGAAGGTTGCCCAGCGCGTCCACCCACATCCGGTCGGCATACCCTTCCAGGGCCCGGCGCAGGACCTGCCGGACTTCTTTTTCGTGGCCCGAAGGGCCGAAGGCTTCGCTGAGTTCCTGCAGTAAATTCATAATGTTTCCACCGTTGGCCGGGATTGGTCCAGTAAATGATCGGCTAAATCCAGGAAGAAACGGACCAGGCGCTCCTTCTGTACAGGTGGCGTGGTTTCCGGAAATAGGGTAAAGGTTCGCACCTGAAGCAGGGCGCCAGCCAGATAAAAGGGGGTCAGACCCGTGTCTTTCTCCTGCGCCATTTTGATCAGGGTGTCCAATGACCAGCCCTGATGCAGGATAAAGTAGAGGTCTATGAAATCCTTTGGCTCTGCGCGTCCCAGAATAGCCGTCAGTTTATTTGCGGCGATATTTTCCAGGCTATCCACCACGATGCCTTCAATCACCTGACGCTCGCCAAATTGAGGTCCGAAATCCCGAACAAGGTCCACCTGTAGCGGGACGCCTTCCGGGTCCTGGAGCAAGAATCGGTGAAAATGCTCCGTATGCCGGGCCGATAGGACACTCCATCCCAGTTCTTTCGTCAGAACCGGCAGCAAGCGGGCTCCCTCAGTAATGGCAAAGTCATCCAGGGTGAACAGGTCCAGGTCTATACTCACCCGATGGCGAAGATAAAAAGCGGCCAGTGCGGTCCCCCCCGTCAGGAAGAAGGAACGCCCAATCTGATGAGCGAAGAAGGAATCCAGAAAAGTTTTCTGCTGCGGGGTCAGCCACGGATTATCGGTGATCACCCAACCACCTTTTCAGTGCATACGTCCAGAGTTCCCGGTCCCGCGGTGAGCGGAAATGGACATTCTCCAGGTTCTGCGCAATCTGGTCGGGAGTCAGGTAGCGCCAGATTTCCTCCCAGGGGGCATACTCCAGAATTCGTCCAATCAACCACCCTCGCTCCGCAGGTGTTCCCTCCCGTAGAATGCGCCGGACGTCCTCTTCGGTAAGGTCGTAGTCCCACAGGAAAGGGAGGCGTTTTTTCATTTACTCCCTACTCCTCCCAGGTGGGTCGGAAATCCGCCTCCAGCCCGGATGCCAGGAGCGCCAGCAACCGTCCGGCCCGCTCCACGTCCTTCAGCGACATCGTCTCCACCGGCTGGTGCATGTAGCGGAGGGGGATGGAGACCAGGCCGGTGGGCACGCCCTCGCGGCTCACCTGGATGGCCCAGGCATCGGTGCCGCTGCGGCCCGGAACGGGGTCTATGTGGTACGGGATTTCGTTGGCCTCGGCGACCTTCTTCAGCCGTTCCACCACCGCCGGGTGGAAGTTCGGGCCGACGCCGATGGCGACCCCTTCCCCCAGCGGGAAGGTCTGATGGTTGGGCACCCCGGCCTGCTGCCCGAAGGTGACGTCCACCGCGACGGCCATGTCGGGGGCGACGCCGTAGGCGGCGGTCGTGGCCCCGTAGAGCCCCACCTCTTCCTGGACCGTCGCCACGGCGACCACATCCCAGGCATGGGACGCGCGGGCCAGATGTTCCAGAGCCAGGGTCACCACCGCCACGGAGACCCGGTTATCCAGCGCCTTGCCCGCCAGCAGGCCGTTTTTCAGTTCCACGGCCTCCCGCCGGAAAGAGATGGGGTCACCCACCCGAACGATGGCCTTCACCTCCTCCTCCGGCAGTCCAACGTCCACGAACAGTTCCTCCCAGGGGAGGGTCTTATCCCGCCGGTCGGGGGGGACGACATGGGGCGGGCGCATACCCACGATGCCGGGGAGGTCCCGCCGGCCGTGGACGACGACCTCCGTGCCCGGCAGGATGCGCCGGTCGGTCCCGCCGACGCGGGCGACGCGCAGGAATCCTTTCTCTATCCCCGTCACCCGCAGGCCGATTTCGTCCATATGGGCGGCGAACATCAGTGTCGGGCGGGGCTCCGGCCCCCGGCCGCGTCGGCGACCGATGAGGCTTCCCAGGCCGTCGGTCTGGAGTTCGTCCACCAGCGGGGTCCAGAGACCGCGCACCAGGGCCCGTACCGGTTCTTCGTGCCCGGCCAGGCCCGGCGTTTCCGAAAGTCGTTTCAGCCGTTGGAGCGTTTCCATAAGATGTAAATGACTCCTTTGTCGGGTAACCTCACCACGGACGGGGTTTCCGGTATTCCCGGTGTCCGTCTTTTCAGCACGTTAAGCGGGGAGGCGCCAGTACTGCCTGCCCCGCAGGGGTTGAAGTGGGAGAGGGTGTCCACGTTGGGCTTGCGGTCGGTGAGATCAGGTCGGTGGGCACCAGCGAAACGGTGGGCGGCGGAGGCGTGGGGGACACTGGTGTCTCCGTCGGCGTTCCGGTCGGTGTCGCGGTATTCGTTGGCGTCGGAGTGGGCGTCTCCGTCGGCGTCGGCGTCGCCGTCGGGGTCGGGGGGGGGGTGGCCGGGGGGGTCGGCGACGGCGCACTCGAGGGCGGGGGGGGCGTCGCCGTGGGCGTCGGACGCGCCGGCGGTGTGGCTGTCGGGGTGGGCGCCGGCGTCGGCGGCGGTGTCGCCGTCGGTGTCGGTGTTGGGGTGGCCGTCGGCGTGGGCGTGGCAGTGGGCGTGGCAGTGGGCGTGGGGGTCGGCGTGAACGTGGCCGTGGGGGTATACGTCGGAGGCCACCACTGGGTCGGCGTCGCCTCCAGCGTCGGCGTCGGCGGAGCGGGGGTGGGGGTCAACGTGGGCGTCTCCGTCACAACGGTCGGCACCGGCGTGGGACGGGCGGGGGTGGAGTACAGGTAGAGCAACGTAAACCCCAGACAGTAGCAGGGGATGGTCAGCAGGATAATCCCCAGCAGGGTCATCTGGAGGGGGGTTAACCCCCGGCTGCTCTGCGGCGCGGCGTCCATACGGCCCATATGATAGCACGAACCGGAGGGGTTGTCAATTGCAGGCTTCGCGGGCTTGTGCAGTAAATCGCTTCAGGTAATGCGCAGGGATGAGGAGCAAAGGCAGTCGGGAGTGCATATATGGGGGGAAATGCGCTGCTGAGCCGGGTTGCCGGTGCCCAACCGGGGCGCACAGGCCGCCCGGTGCGCAGTAAATGCCCCGCTGGTGAGCAGCAATTCGCCCATCCAGAAAAGGCATCGGTCGTCAGGCCCGCCCGCTGGCCATTCCGTGGGGGATACATTGGCTGCGGGAAGTCTTTCAGGGGCCCAAAGGATGTCTTCGTGCTTCCGTCAGGCTGTCAGCAGGCGCGGTGGGCCGACCGATGGCAGGCCCCAGGCGCGCGACATCCGCCCACGACGGAACCCGCCGCGGGCTCCTGTCCCTTTCCCATCCCTCAGACGGCCGCCGCGCGCTGCGCCAGCAGGGTCGCTTCCTGCACCAGCCGCCCCAGCGTGCGCAGATTGACCACCAGGTCGGCCAGGGCGATCTCTTTCCGCCCCCGGGAAAGGCCGTAAACCGGCAACCGTTTCAACCCCATCCCCTCCAGCGAGCCGTTCCGGCTTTCGGAGAGATTCCGTCGCCCATGGCGGGCCTTCCAGGTCCCGAGCCGTAGGGGATTTCCCGCGCCAGCCGCACCGACCGCAGAGTGACTTCAAAGGGGGAGGCCGTCTCCAGAAAGCGAGGGTCGGCCAGGGCGTCGGGGCCGGGGTAGGGGCGAATGGCCATTCGCCCGTACAGTGGGAGCGGTAGTGGGTTTTGGGAGAAGGGGGCGTCCCGGCCGGAAAGGGAGCGGCCAATGGCCGCAAAGGTCTGGGGTGGGCTCCCATCCAGGCCGTAGTGGGCGACGATGACGGTCTGCAGGCGGGGGGGAGGGAGGTGACGGCCTGGTGGAGGGCTTCCCGCAGCGCCTGCTGCTCCAGCACTTCCTGGGGGTCCGGAGAGGGCTGCGGCGGGTCGGGAATCAGCCAGATATGGGGGTCGGGCTGGCCCTGAGCGGCTGCCCGCCAGAGGGCGCGGGCGATCGCCGGGACAGCATAGGTGCTGAAGGCGACCCCGCGGGTGGGGTCATAGCGGCCCAGGGCCCGCCAGAGGGCAACGCGGCCCACCTGGACGGCCTCGGCGTAGGAGAGTGCTCCTCGCCATTGCTGGCGCACGACCCAGTGCACCAGCCTGGGTTCATTGATTCTCTGAACCATTCGTGTCGTGGTTGGCCAGTGACTTTTCTGGGCAATCGGAAGATGGACTCATTGGCACCTCCTGCAGTGGGGATGCCGATCGTTTCCTCCATTTTCCGGTTTCCAGTAAGTTGTCAGGGGACCCTTTCCCTGCCCCCTGGATGGGTTGAAGACCTGGGAGAACCTGGGTTGCTGCAGAAGGGGTGATTTGCTGCACAAGCCCCTCATGGGCCTGTGCGGCAAATCCCCTGCGAGGAGCGTCGCGCCCATAAATGGGGAGGGTATAGGGTTGTGCGGGCAGGTTGTGCCTGCCCGCAAAACCCCATACCCCCTTTTCTTGCCCACAGGGGGGGCGAATGACTGCGCAAGCCCCGTTGGGATTTCCAGATTGGCGAAAGCGTAATATTTGTGGTAAAATTGCCCCAGGACACGGCAAAATACATAAGTGATTTTTGCCAAAGCCCACTCGTGCTTTCAACCTGCCACCCCGGAGAGGAGACCACCATGTCGGACGGGATCTGGCCGTACCCCATTGTGGAGCGAGGTAGCAAACTGGGCGTGCATGCCATCGCTTCGGGGCCCACAATCCCTTACCTGCGGCGATTGCTGGAGAACGGCACCCTGTTCCCGGTGATCAAGGCCGTGGACAATCTGACGCTGCTGGCCGAGGTGAAGGCCCTGGCCCCGCAGGTTATCACCCTCGGACGGCTCACCTCGGCCATAGAAGCCGCCCCACACATTATGGGCGCTGACCTGGCCCAACTGGCCGATTCTTTGGTCCAACTGATTCTCAACAAAATTGCCGTCAGCCCGGAACTGCAGGGAGGACGGGTGGTGGACTACTGGGAAATCGTCAACGAACCGGCCCCGCCCGGGGTGGCGGGGTACCGCCGCCTGGCCCAACTGATGATGCTCTGCATGGAGAAGGCGGAGCGGCATGGCCTGAAATTGGGCATCTTCGCCTTCAATGCCGGGACGCCGGAGTGGGCCGAGATGCAGGCCATGGTGGAGACGGGCGTCTTCGGCCGCGCCCGCCAGGGCGGGCACATCCTCACCCTCCACGAGGGCGTCTTCTACGACTGGCCGATAGACCACTGGTGGGGCCACCAGATTCCCGGCTCGCCGGTGGTGGAGGGGGCCGGTGCCCTCTGCTTCCGCTACCGCTACCTTTACCACCTCCTGAAACTGCGCGGAGAGGTCATCCCGCTGGTGGTCTCCGAAATCCGGTTCAACGGGGCAGATTATCCGATCTCCGCCGATGAGGTGGTCCGGCGCGCTCAGTGGTACGATGGAGAGTTCGCGAAGGACTATTATGCCTGGGCCTTCTGCCCGTTTACGTTGGGATCCACTCCCGGGTGGGAACGGGAGGATTATGCTTACGCCTACCCCGCTCTGGTCAACTACATGATTTCCGTTAAGAGCCGGGAGAACGCCCGACCGGGGCCGGAAGTCCCGCTGGGTCTTCCCCGGGAACAGTACCCGCGCACCTATGTCCTCTTGCCGCCGGGAGCGGGCCGGGAGTGGGTGGAGGCCATCCTCTCCAGCGGCGCCTGGGACCGCTACCGCTGGACCATCGGCGGCAGCGCCGACGATGCGGGCATCGGTGCGCTGGACGTCCGCACCGTTATCGCCGTCAATCCGGCCCTCTGGCCTGGCGACCTGGCTCAATTCTTCCAGACCCACTATCCCGGCCTGCGCTACATCCCCATAGAGGCAGCGACGCCGCAGGAGTTAATCGCCCAACTCCAATCGCTGAATGTATAAGTAATGACGGCCTCTCGCCGAAGGAATCTCTTCCCTTTAGCGGCAGCCCTCTTTATTGCGGTTGTGGCGCTAACTCTGTGCAGTCGCCCGCTGGCCCGGGGGGATGGACTGGTCTACTTCATGTGGCTGGACTCTATTGCGGGCGACGGGGACCTGGATTTGAGTAATCAGGTACAGATTTTTGCTCACCTGAACACCTATCAGGTCCAGTGGAATGAGCAAACCGGTCAGTGGGTCACAGTATTTCCCTACGGCTCAGCGTTATTGTTAACCCCTGCCTACTGGTTGGGGCATCTGGTGAACCGCCTGGGCTGGCTCTCCGTAAATTCTGACTATTTCATTGGCCTTCAGGGGCGGCCGTTGGCCTATAGCCTCTTTCCCATGTTCGCCGTAAACCTATACGCTCTGGGAACAGTTGCCCTGGCTTACCTCTGTGCCCGCCAATATGCTCCCTCTTTCCCGGCGGCCACATCGGCCCTTTTTCTTTTCCTGGGCACGCCGATGCTGTATTACGCGACCATTGAGCCGTTCGCTTCTCATGTGCCTGGGGCTTTCCTAACCACTCTGACCCTCTACCTGATGCTGCGGTGGGAGGGAAATCCACACCCTCTTCTGGCTTTGGCGGCCGGTCTGGTGGGTGGATTGGCGACGCTGAGTCGGTGGCAGATGGCGCTGACCGTGTGGCCGCTGGCTTTTCTGTTCCTGCGCCGACGGGTATGGGGAGCGCTGGCACTCTTTACCACCGGATTCTGCGCGGTCGTCTGGCATCTGCTTTATACCTGGAACTGGATGTTCGGTCGCCCTCTTCTTCTCGCTCACGCCGAGAGCGGTTTCCTCGGCTGGCCCCGATATATCATCCCGGTCCTCTTCTCTGGCGGACGCGGATTGTTTATCTGGGCACCGCTGACCACCATGGCCCTGATCGGACTTATCCTGCTGGGGCGCCGGGACCGGATTCTGGCCATTAGCCTGGGGACGGCCTTTCTGCTCCAGGCGTTGATGAACGCTTCCGTTGCCGACTGGTGGGCCGGGTGGGGCTTCGGCATGCGGAGGATGACCGAACTGTACCCCGTTTTCGTGGTCGGACTGGCTGCTCTTCTGGCCTGGGCGCGACCGTCCTGGCTGCGAAACGGAGTGTGGGCGCTGAGCGTCGCTGGCTTAATTCTCAGTGTGCTGCTGTTTCTCTCTCACCTGAACTTTGTCAACACGGTCCAGGACCGCCCTCAAGGAGATGCCGCCTGGGTGGAACTCCGGTATCAACTGGTCCAATCCAATTTCCAGATTACCTGGCAGGTGTTCCGCGAGCACTACGGCCCCTGGGCCTGGAGCCGCCCCGGACCGTAAACAGGGCGCGGAAACGTGCCCGGCATGTTACCCCGCATGGGTTGTGTATAACGAATTTACCGTCTTGCGACCTGTGACATAAGACCTGCGACGTGAGGCCTGCGACATGCGACCTGTAACCATCATCCTGATCCGTCACGGCCAGACTGCCTGGAACGAGCAGAGCGAACGCATCCGCGGGCAGAGCGACGTCCCGCTGGACGAAGTCGGCCTGGAACAGGCCCGGGCGACGGCCCGCTACATCGCCGCCCGCTGGCCCCTCTCCGCCGTCTACGCCAGCCCGCTCCGGCGGGCAATGGACACTGCCCGCGCCATCGCCGACGCCCAGGGGCTCCAGGCCCAGCCGCTGGACGGCCTGATAGACCTCTGTTTTGGGGAGTGGGAGGGATTGCCCATCGCCGAGGTCAAGACCCGCTACCCCGACCTCTGGCGGGCCTGGCTGGAAGCCCCTCACACCGTCCGCTTCCCCGGCGGGGAGAGTCTGGACATCGTCCGGGTGCGCGCGATGGCGGCCCTGGAGGAGACCATTCGCCGCCACCCCGGTGAGACGGTCGGCCTGGTCGGCCATCGGGTGGTCAACCAGGTGTTGCTCTGTGCCGTCCTGGGCCTGGGCAACGACCACTTCTGGCACGTGGCCCAGGACACCTGCGCGGTCAACCAGATTGAATGGAACGGCAAATTCTACCGCCTGGTGCTGATGAACGATACCAGTCACCTCTGGCGGCCCCAGGTAGCATAGGCTTCAGCCTGTCCCCGGACCTGGACGCCTGCGCGGCCATCCTGCGCGCCCTGGCCTCTTCTGCCGCGCGCCTGACGCCGAAGCGGGTAGAAACCATCATCCGGCAGCACCCCCGGCCCGGCGGCGGCCTCTACTCCCGGGACCAACTCCTGCGCGCCTACCGTCACCTCTGTGCGGCCGGCGCGATGGCCCCCGACCCGCGCCTGGAACAGGCTCTGAGCCGCAAACCGACCCGCACCATCTCCGGTGTCGCCCCCGTCTCCGTCCTGACCCCGCCGCACCCGTGCCGGGGCCAGTGCCTCTACTGCCCCACCGTCTCCAGCGCCCCCAAGTCCTACCTCCCCGACGAGCCGGGGGTCCAGCGGGCCCTCCGCTTCCGCTACGACCCCTTCGCCCAGACCGCCGGCCGCCTCCAGGCGCTGGAGAACATCGGTCACCCCACCGATAAGGTGGAACTCCTCATCCTGGGCGGCACCTGGTCCGATTACCCCGCCGACTACCAGGAGTGGTTCGTCCGCCGATGCCTGGACGCGCTGAACGAAAAGGACTCGCCGACCCTGGCGGAGGCCCAGGCCCTCAACGAGACCGCGCCTCACCGCAACGTCGGGCTGGTGGTGGAGACCCGGCCCGACTGCATCACCCCCGACGAGGTCCGCTGGTTGCGCTACCTGGGGGTGACGAAGGTCCAACTGGGCGTCCAGAGCCTGGACGACGAAATTCTGGCCCTCAACCGGCGCGGCCATACCGTCGCCGAGACCCGGCAGGCCATCCGGCGGCTTCGTCTGGCGGGCCTGAAAATCGTCCTCCACTGGATGCCCAACCTTTACGGCTCCACGCCGGAGCGGGACCTGGAGGACTTCCGGCGGCTGTGGGACGACCCGGCCCTCCGGCCCGACGAACTGAAAATCTATCCCTGCCTGCTCATAGAAGGCACCGGCCTCTACGACCTCTGGCGGGAAGGAAAATACCAGCCCTACGACGAGGAGACCCTCATCCGGCTCCTGACGGCCTGCAAGGCGATGGTCCCGCCGTACGTCCGGATCAACCGCCTGATGCGGGACATCCCTGCGCCGGACATCGTCGCCGGGGTGACCCGCTCCAACCTGCGGGAGATCGTGCGAGAGCGTATGCGGCAGGAGGGGCTACAATGCCGGTGCATTCGCTGTCGGGAAGTACGCGGCCGACCGGTGGATCCGGTCTTTCTGACGGTCACCGTCACCACCTACGAGACCGACGCCACCGTGGAGCACTTCCTGGCGGGCGAGACCCCGGACGGGCATCTGGCGGGCTTCCTGCGCCTTTCTTTCCCTCAGATAGAGCCGGAACTGGAGGAGTTGCGGGGGAGCGCCATTGTGCGGGAACTGCATGTCTACGGCCCTGCGCTGGAACTGGGGCGGCGGCGGGACGGGCGGGCCCAGCACACCGGGCTGGGCACCCGTCTTCTGGAGACGGCAGCGGAGATGGCCCGCCGGGCCGGCTACTGGCGACTGGCCGTCATCGCTGCCGTGGGCACCCGCCCCTACTACCGGGCGCGCGGCTTCCGTCGGGAGGGAACGTATATGGTCCGGCCGCTGGCCACGGACCACTGACCACGGACCATCATCGTCCGTTATCTGGGGGTCCAATTTGAACCTTTTCGGCCCGCCAACCGTATTATTTCATGGAACATATCAGTCCCCATCTGCGCGAAAGGAGGTGATGCCTGGGAGGAGAAGCGGATACGCCCTTGACCGGATACTAACCATCTACCAATGTACCACTCACCAATCTACTAATGTACCAATCTACCAATGTGCCAAACCCAGGAGGAGAAACGA
>JBBIKR010000027.1:38176-39274 GCA_037445395.1 Thermoflexales bacterium | reverse complement strand
TGGCCGGTAGGCCAAGGGGAGAGGGGGGACATAGGGGGTGAGGGGTGAAAGCCAAGTTCATTTGCGTGAAAACTTTGAAAAGCCCTGCTCTCTATCCAAGCGCGCTTGACCGCTTTCCGTCTCTGCGGTATAATGAACCCGCTTCTCCGCCGAGGAGCCTTCGTGCGGAGATTCAATTTTGTATAGGGGATGTGTACCGAATGCCGAAGCGAACGTACCAGCCCAAAAAACGCAAGCGAATGCGGACGCACGGCTTCCGCGCCCGCATGGCCACTCCAACGGGCCGTCGGGTGCTGAAGGCCCGGCGGCTGAAGGGGCGCCATCAACTGACGGTTCAGCGCGAGTGGGCCAAGAAGTGGAACTGGAAGGAGAGCGCCCGTCGGCCCCGGCGCCGGGCGTAGGGCAGGAGGGGGGCCGTTCAATCCGGTGGCGGCAGGTCCGGCTCCGCCGGTCGGCGGATGTTGACCGGGTTCGGCAGGAGGGCCGGGCCTGGTCCCATTCGCTGCTGGTACTGGTCGCCGCGCGCAACGGAGTGGGCCTGACCCGCATCGGGGTCGTCGCAGGACGTCGGGTGGGCACGGCGGTGGCCCGTAACCGGGCCAAGCGGTTGCTCCGGGAAGCGGCCCGTCATCTCTACCCCCACCTGACGCCCGGATGGGACCTCATCCTCATCGCTCGCCCTCCCATCCTGACCGTCAAAGAGCCGCAGGTGGAGGCCGCGCTGGAACAACTGGCCCGGGAGGCCGGGTTGCTGCAAACGCAGGAGGAAGTCCGATGAAATATCTGTTGCTGGCCCTGATCCGGTTGTGGCAGTGGACGTTTTCGCGCGCCCTGCCGCCGACCTGCCGCTTCTATCCCTCCTGTTCCCAGTACGGCTACGAGGCCATCTCCCGCTACGGCGTCCTCCGCGGCGGCTGGCTGACGGTCAAACGGGTCGCCCGTTGCCATCCCTTCAACCCCGGCGGATACGACCCGGTGCCCGATTTGCAGTAGGCTGGTACACTGGTCATTGGTACATTGGTGCATTGGTCATTGGTCATTGATCATTGGTACATTGGTCATTTCAAGGAGAGCCCCAGCGTGAATAGACCATCGCAT
>JBBIKR010000027.1:0-38076 GCA_037445395.1 Thermoflexales bacterium | reverse complement strand
TCATTGGTACATTGGTCATTTCAAGGAGAGCCCCAGCGTGAATAGACCATCGCATATCCACCCGGTCGCCCTGGCCCTGCTGGCCGTCCTCCTCCTCGCCGGTTGTTCCGGCGGCATCCGCGCCACCACATGGACCACCCTGCTCCTCCACGACGGAACCCTCTACGTGGCGGACCTGGAACAGGTGCGGGCGCTGGACGCGGAGACCGGTCAGGAAGTCTGGGCGTTCCCCGCCACACCGGACCTCCGTCAGTACGGTCCCTTCTACACGGTCACCCTGCTGAACGATGAACTGCTCCTGGTCACGTCCTACGAACGGACCGGGGGCGGCTTCTTTGCCCATTCTCAGGGTGTCCTGCGCGCCCTTTCCCTCAACGGCGGTCGGATGGCATGGCCCCAACCCTTCACCGCGGGCGGGGAATTCATCGCTCCCGGCGCCGCCGGAGACGGTATCTTCGTCATCGGCAACAGCGACGGCAACGTCTACGGCCTGCGGATAGACGACGGCACCCTCGCCTGGCAATATCCCACCCGGGGCCGGGTCTGGGCGACGCCCCTGATCATATCCGATACCGTCTACATCGCTTCGCTGGACCACCACCTCTATGCCCTGGACCTGCAGACCGGCGTGCTGCGCTGGCAGTTTCAGGCCGGTAGCGCCATGGCCGACCGCCCTCTCGTCCTGACCGATACCCTCTACATCGGTTCATTTGACCACAACCTCTACGCTCTGCGGCTGGCCGATGGCACCGAAATCTGGCGCTTTACCGGCGCCAACTGGTTCTGGGGGACTCCGGCGAGCGACGGCAGCCGCCTCTACGCGGCCGATGTGGGTGGCAACGTCTACGCGCTGGATGCGGCGACCGGGCAGGAAATCTGGCGCAGTCGGGTGCAGGGGGCCGTCCGGCTGGGCCCAGCACTGAGCCCGGACGGGAAGCGGTTGCTGATCGCCAGCGAGAACGGCACCCTCTTCGGTCTGGATACCGCCGACGGCTTCGTTCTCTGGCAGCAGGCCGGCCAGGGACAGTTGGGCTCTATGGCGATCGGCGGGGAGCGGGTCTATGTGACCCGCATCAACGCCCCCCAGCGCGTGCAGGCCTTCTACGTGGAGAACGGCCGCCCGGTCTGGTCATATCCGGCCCAGCAACAGTAAGACGGAATCACCGACCACGGAATACGGAGCAGGAAATGTGGGATTTTCTGATTTTGAACCCGATGGTGAACCTGTTGCTGCTGTTTTACCGCCTCCTGGGCCACCAGACGGTGCTGGCGATTACCGCGCTCACGCTGGTGGTGCGGCTGGCCGTCCTGCCGTTGACGTTGAAGCAGCAGCAATCGGCCCGCCGGATGCAGGAACTGCAGCCGGAACTGGCGAAACTCCAGAAACTGTATGCGAATGACCGGGAAAAACTGGCCCAGGAGCAGATGAAACTCTACCGGGAGGCCGGCATGAATCCCCTGGGAGGGTGCCTGCCCCTCCTGATCCAACTACCTCTCCTCTACGGCCTCTGGCAGGCCATCATGCGCACCCTGGCGGTCAGTCCGCTGGACCTGGTCCGCCTTTCCCAGAACGTCTATCCCTTCATCCCCGGCCTGGCCTCCCTCATCCCTCTGCAGAGCCGATTCCTGTGGATGGACCTGGGGCAACCGGACCCGTATTACGTCCTTCCCATCCTGGTGGTGGTCACTTCATGGCTCTCGCAGAAAATCTTGACCCCGCCCTCCACGGACCCCCAGTCCAGGGCGATGAACCAGCAGATGTTGATCATGATGCCGTTAATGTTCGGCTTCATCTCCATCTCCTATGCCTCAGGGCTTTCCATTTACTTCATCATCTCCAATCTGGTTACCCTGCTCCAGTACTTTGTGACGCCCAGGCCGCAGCCGGTCCCGGCGGGCGCGGCGGAGGCACCGAAGGAATCGGAACGGCCGAAAGAGGCAGAACGCCCCAAAGAGCGGCCGTCCCAGCCCGCCCGGCGGAAGAGGCGGAGGTAAAGAAACTTGCTCCAAGAGGGTACGAATGTGAGCACAGAAGGCAAGATTTTCTTCGGCGAGACCGTAGAGGCCGCCATCGCGGCGGGGCTGACTGCGCTGCGTCTCCCGCGCGAGGCGGTGGAAATTGAGATTCTGGACGAAGGGAGCCGGGGCATTCTGGGCATCGGCGCCCGGATGGCGCGGGTCCGGCTCACGCCGCTGGTGGCCCCCGAGGCCATTCCTGCGCCGGTCCCGACCCCGGCCCCAGCCCCACCGGTTCCCCCGGTCGCTCCGGAGTCGCCGGCTGCTGAAGTGGCCCGCTCCATACTGGAGGACCTCCTCCGTCACCTGGGATACTCCGCCGAGATTCAGGTCCGCTTGGCGGAGCCGGCAACCGATGAGGAGACGGCCGCCCTTGTGCTGAATATCCAGACCGCCGGGGCGGACACGCTGATCGGCCCGCGCGGGGAGACCCTGGCTGCGCTTCAGCACATCCTGCGCGTGCTGGTCAATCGGAAGATGGGCCAGATGGTCAATCTGGTGGTGGACGTCCAGGGTTACAAGCAACGGCGGGAGCAGAACCTCCGCCGTCTGGCGGAGCGGATGGCCACTCAGGCGGTCCGGAGCGGGCGCACCGTCTATCTGGAGCCGATGCCCCCCTACGAGCGCCGCATCATCCACCTGGCGCTCCGGGACCACCCCGACGTCACCACCCAGAGCGTCGGCGAGGGCAACCGCCGCCGGGTGACGATTATTCCGCGTGTGGGGAAAGAGTAGCAGGCCATCCGGGGATTCCGGGTACTCCTTCGGGCGGGGTCGCACGAAGCGCCGACTGAAGGGCCACGCCGAGGGCTCGCCCGAGGCGTCGTCCTCTTTGGGCTTCCAGCCTCCGGTCGGCCTTCGCCGACCGGGAGCATGCGTCGGCGCAGGCCGACGCCGGGCGCGAAAGCGACCAGGGAGGCCGATTTCCAATCGGCGCTCCTGGCGGTGGACAGCCCGGCACTCCATTGAGTTAGCGCCTATGAGGGGGAAGGGTGAGGTATTTACGGCAAAGGAGGGATGATGGCCGGAACCCTTTCCGATCTCACTCAGGCCCTGGTGGCCTACGGCGAAAAGGTGCCCGTGGCCGATCTCTGCCCAACCGTTGTGCCCGACGCCGCATACCTGGTCACTTCAGACCCCTACGCCTTCTGCATGGCCGCCTGCCTGGACCGCGGCACCAAATCTGAAATCATCTGGACCATCCCCTACGACGTTCGCACCGTCGTTGGTCATCTGGACCCCAGGCGTCTGTATGCGTACTCCCTGGAGAATTGGGCCTCTCTGATCCGGCGCCTGCCGCGCCGTCCCCACTACATCAGTGACGCGCCGCGCACGCTGTATGAGTTGACCCATCTGGTCGTGGACAGGTACGGCGGGAACGCGGCCCGAATCTGGGAGGGGCGAAGCGCGGCCGAGGTGATCCGTACCTTTCTCTCCATCTACGGTGTGGGGCCGGGCATCGCGAATATGGCCGTGTTGTTGATTGAACGGGTCTTTCGCGTGCGCTTCCCCGACCGCTGGAGCATAGACATCAAGCCCAATACCCACACCGTGCGCGTGTTATACCGCCTGGGCGTCAGCGACGCTCCCACAGATGGGGCGGCGGTCGCGGCGGCGCGAAGAATGAACCCGGACTTGCCGGGGATTGTGGACGCGGCCCTGTGGCATCTGGGGCGCACCCGGTGTCTTGCCGTTGTCCCGCAGTGCCGGGCATGCCCTATGGAAACGTGGTGTGCCAAACAGGGGGTGTGAATGAAGCGCATCGTCCTGATTTCCTGTGTCAAGCGGAAGTTGCCCCATAAAGCCCGCGCCAGAGACCTCTATACCAGTGCTCTGTTCCGGAAAAGTCTGGCCTACGCGGAGCAACTGGCGCCGGATGCCATCTACATCCTCTCCGCCAAATACGGCCTGTTGCCGCTGGACGCCGAGGTTGAGCCCTACGACCAGACGCTGAAAACGATGTCCGCAGGTGAGATTCGGGAGTGGGCACAGCGCGTGGTGGAGCAACTGGCCCGGTACGCTGACCTGCGCACCGACCACTTCATTATCCTGGCAGGGAAAGCATATTATCGGCCCCTGATCGGCCACCTGAGTTCCTACGAAATTCCGTTCCAGGGGCTCCCCATCGGCGCGCGACTTCGTGCGCTTTCGCAAGCGTTGGGTACCAGGACGGCACCCCGGTGAGTTTGCTTCTCTGGGACTACCTCGTCGTCGGCCATGTCACCCAGGACCGGTTGCCGGACGGGTCGCTGACCCCCGGCGGCACGGCGGCCTACGCCGCCCGCACCGCCCGCGCGCTGGGCCTGCGTACCGCCGTCCTCACCAGCACCGACGACTCCCTGGACCTGAGCGCCGTCCTTCCCGATGTCACCGTTTACCGCATTCCGGCCCCCAGGAACACGGTCTTTGAAAACCGGTACACTTCGGACGGGCGGATGCAGTTTCTCCACGCCCGCGCCGCTCCGCTGACTCCCGATACTCTCCGTGGCGCAGGTTTCATCCTGCGCCACGTCGGCATTCTCCACCTGGGGCCGGTGGCGCAGGAGTGCGACCCTGCCCTGGCCGACCACATCCGGGCCGACTTTCTGGGCCTGACCCCGCAGGGCTGGATGCGCCGCTGGGACGGGGCCGGACGGGTCGCCCCCGGCCCGTGGGAGGAGGCGGAGGAGTGGCTTCCCCGGGCGGACGCCGTCGTCCTGAGCGAGGAGGACATCGGCGGCGACGAGGCGCTGGCGGCCCGCTGGGCCGCCCGGACCCGTGTCCTGGCCGTCACCCGGGGCGCGCGCGGATGCTCCGTCTACGCTGAGGGGCGGGTCTGGCACTTGCCGGCCTTCCCGGCCCGGGAGGTGGACCCCACCGGCGCGGGGGACATCTTCGCGGCCGTCTTCTTCGCCCGCCTCTGGCAGAGGGACAACCCCACCCAGGCCGCGCGCCGGGCCAACTGTATCGCCGCCGTCTCCGTCACCCGGCCCGGCCTCTCCGGCACCCCCACCCCGGAGGAAGTGGTCCGGTGTATTGAGAACCACCAGGATTTATGATCATCTACGCCTTCGCCAACCAGAAGGGCGGCGTGGGCAAGACCACGACCGCCGTCAATCTGGCGGCTTATCTGGCCCACTGGGGCCAGCGGGTCCTGCTGGTGGATATGGACCCCCAGGCCAACGCGACGGTCAGCCTGGGGGTGGACCGCGCCGCGCTTCCGGCGACGGTCTACGATGCCCTGGTGCGCGAGGCGCCGCTGGACGGGATCATCACCCTGACCCGCTGGGTGCGGCTGGACCTGGTGCCCAGTTCGGCCCAACTGGCCGGCGCGACGGTGGAACTGATCCCCATGCTGGCCCGGGAGCGGCGGCTGGAAATGGCCCTCTCCGGCCTGGATGACCGCTACGACTACGTCCTGATAGATTGCCCCCCCAGTTTGGGCATCCTCACCGTCAACGCGCTGGTCGCCGCCAGAAGCGGCGTCATCGTCCCCATCCAGTGCGAGTACCTGGCCCTGGAAGGACTCACTCAACTGATGCGCACGCTGGACCTGGTGCGCCGTTCCCTGAACCCTCACCTGCGCCTGCGGGGCCTGGTGATGACGATGTTTGACTCCCGCACCCATCTCTCCCAGCAGGTGGTGGTGGAAGTGCAGCGGTATTTCGGAGACCGGGTCTTCCGGACGGTCATCCCGCGCAACGTCCGGCTGAGCGAGGCCCCCAGCCACGGGCTCCCCATCCTGGCTTACGCCCCCCGTTCCCCAGGCGACCTGGCCTACCGGGCCCTGGCCTGGGAACTGCTCAGCGGTGACGGACGGGCGCCGTCGGCGGAGGTGGAACATGGGTAAATTCGGCCTGGGCAAGGGGCTGGAAGCGCTGATCCCCGTCGGCGAGGAAGCGACCGGCATCCTGGAGGTGCCGGTGGAGGACATCCGCCCCAATCCCCATCAGCCCCGTATGCTCATCCGGGACGACGAACTGGTGGAACTGGCCCTTTCCATTCAGACGCACGGCGTTCTCCAGCCGCTCATCGTCGTCCGGGATGGGGACGGTTACCAGTTGGTGGCGGGGGAGCGGCGCTGGCGGGCGGCGAAACTGGCCGGCCTGACGACGGTGCCCGTCATCGTCAAGGACCTGGCCCCCCAGCAGACGCTGGAACTGGCGCTGGTAGAGAACCTGCAGCGGAAGGACCTGAACCCGCTGGAGGAGGCGGGGGCCTACCGGCAACTGATTGAGGAATTCGGGCTGACTCACGAGGAGGTGGCCCGGCGGGTGGGCAAGAGCCGGGTCGCCGTCACCAACACCCTGCGCCTGCTGAAAGCCACCGACGCGGTCAAGGAAGCGCTCCTCAACGGCCGCATCGGGGAGGGGCATGCCCGGGCGCTCCTGGCCCTGGAGGACCCTGAGGCCCAGGTCGCGGCGCTGCGCATGGTGCTGCGCCAGGGCCTGACCGTCCGCCAGACGGAGGAACTGGTGGGGCGGATTCTGCAGACCCGGCCCCGGCGCCCGACCGCCCGGTCCGCCGCCCCCGAAATCCAGGCCCTGGAGGACCGTTTCCGGCAGGCGCTGGGGACGCGCGTCCAGGTCCGCCCGGGGAAGAAGGGGGGACGGATTATCATCTACTACTACTCAGAAGAGGAACTGGAGGGACTGTACCAGCGGTTCGTGCAGGATTACCGCACAGGATAAATCCCAATGGCACTAACTTTTCGCGGTTCCGCAAGACTCACTTTATGGGCAGTGCGATATGGCCCTGTTCCGTGTCATTGCGAGGGCGCAGAGCGCCCGAAGCAATCTCCTGAATGGCTTGTGGAGATTGCTTCGCCGCCTTTGGCGGCTCGCAATGACAGAGTGAGTTTTGCGTGATCGCCTCTCCGGGCTGCCGGCAGGCTCAAAAGCCCGCCCCACGTCCAAATGTTAGTGGCATTGGGATAAATCCTGTGCTACAGTGAAACGACTTTCCCCGCCTGCAACAGCGTCTCGGCGATGGTGTACATGTTGGACACCTCGCCGATAGCGACGTTCTCCTTCAGGCCGTAGTACCCCAGACAGGTGCCACAGGCCAGAATCTGCACCCCCTGATCCGCCAGTGTACGCAGGTCCTCCAGCACGGGCGACCCCTCCACCACCAGTTTGACCCCGCTGTTGAAGAAGATGATGACGTCGGGCAGGGGGCTGACCTCGTTCAGGGTGTGCAGGAAACCGCGCATCAGAATCTGCCCCAATTCTTCATGCTCGCCGCGGCCCATGAATTCCGACGGGATGACCAGGACCAGCGGCCCGCCGGCCGGTTGCGGCTGAGGGGCCGGAGCCGCCCCCGGCATCGCCTCGCCCCGGCGGATGTGCAGGTACACCCCGTCTTCCCGCTCTTCGGCCTGCACGGTGCACCCGGCCTTCTCGGCCATCCGGGCCACGTTGTGGCGGGCAGTATCGCTATCCACGATGGTGGTCACCGTGTCGCTTTCCTGCAGGGCATTGCGGGTGAGCAGAACCGGCTGGGGGCAGGGTAGCCCCCGGGCATCCACGATTTTCTTCATAATCTCCTCCTGTATACCGTAGCGCCGACTGAAGGGCCATCCCTCGCTTCGCTCGGGACAGGCTGCCGAGCCCTCGGCCCCGATCCTTCGGCCCCGAGGCCTCAGGCCGAGGGGGCTTCTCGGCCCGAGGGGGCTTTCGCCCGAGGCGTCGTCCTCTCTGGGCTTCCAGCCCCCGGTCGGCCTGCGCTGACCGGAAGCATCAACGCAGGTTGACGTCTGGCGCAAAAGCGCCCCCTGAGGCCGATTTCCCATCGGCGCAAAAAGGCGGCGACTGAAGTCGCCTCCCTGGGCCTTCGGCCTCCGGTCGGCCTGCGCTGACCGGAAGCATCAACGCAGGTTGGCGCCCGGCGCGAAAGCACCCACCCAGGCCGATTTCCAATCGGCGCCGTGGCTGGCCCGTGGCCGCCGCCAAAGCCCCCTCAGAGCGTGTCTGAAAATTCGTTCGTAGTCCGGCACGGAGCGCAGCGGAGTGCCGTTTTCGGTCCCAGACGCCACTCCGCTGCGCTTCGTGGTTCACTACGAGCAATTTTTAGAGACGCTCTCACTCCCGGGCCAGCCGCGCCACGGCCCGCAGCGCGGCGTCCACCTCCTCCCGGGTGTTGAAGGCCCCCAGAGCGAAGCGGACCGTCCCGACGGGGAAGGTTCCGATGGTGCGGTGGGCCGCCGGCGCACAGTGCAGTCCCACCCGGCACATAATGCCGAACTCCTCGTCCAGCCGCATCCCCACCTCCGACAGCTCCATCCCGGCAATGTTGAAGGAGACCACCGCCGTCCGGAGATGCGCGTCGTCCGGCCCATAGACGGTCACGCCGGGGATTTCCCGCAGGCCATCGGAGAGGTGCTGAGAGAGTTCCACCTCGTGGGCGCGGATGGCCTCCACGCCCTGCTCCAGCACCCAGCGGACCCCGGCCTCCAGCCCCGCCAGCCCCACCCCGTTGGGGGTGCCGCTCTCGCACATATCCGGCAGGAAGTCCGGTTGCTCCTCCCACTCCGACCGGCTCCCCGTCCCGCCCCGGAGGAGGGGGCGGAACTCCTCCAGCGGGACCCGCTCGCCGATGATGAGGCCGCCAGTGCCCATCGGGCCGTAGAGGGACTTATGCCCGGTGAAGGCCAGCAGGTCAATGCCGTCGGCCTGCATGTCTATGGGGACGGCGCCTCCGCTCTGCGCCGCGTCCACCAGCAACAGCGGGCCGCCCATCCGTTGCAAGGCCCGGCCCACCTCCGCCACCGGCAGCAGAGTCCCGGTCACGTTGGAGGCATGGTTGAGGACGACCAGGCGGGTTTCGGGCCGGAGGGCTTCCAGGACTGCGCGCGGGTCCAGAAAGCCCTCCGGGGAGCAGGGGACGACGGTCACCGAGACCCCCTCCCGCTCCAGGGCCCGCAGCGGCCGCATCACCGAGTTGTGCTCCATGCTGGAGGTGACCACGTGGTCGCCGGGGCGCAGGAGGCCCCGCAGGGCCAGATTGAGCCCCTCCGTGGCATTCATTCCGAAGACCACCCGCAGCGGGTCAGGGGCGTGGAAGAGTTCGGCCACCGCCTCCCGCGCCGCGTAGACGATGCGCCCGGCCTCCACGGAAAGCCGGTGCCCGGAGCGGCCCGGATTGGCGCCCACTTCGGTCAGAAAACGGGCCATCGCCGCCAGGACCTGCGGCGGCTTGGGCCAGGACGTGGCCGCGTTGTCCAGGTAGATCATCCCACCTCCGATGGGGAACGGGCCAGGCCCTCCGGAATGCCTGACACCTCAGGAGGATTCCACCTCTATCCCCGGCTCTCCCTCCAGGACTTCCCCGATCTCCCAGAAAGGCTGGTCCAGCGCCCGGCACGCTTCGGTGAAGCGCGCCATCTCTGCGGCGGGGATGGCCGCCAGAATGCCACCGTTGGTCTGCGCGTCGTAGAGGAGCATCTGGATTTCCTCCGGGATGGAGGGGTCAAAGGTCACCCACTGGCCGAAGTGCATCTCGTTGGCCGCCGTCCCGCCAGGGAAGAGCCAGAGGTCGGCCAGAGGGCGGGCGGCCTCCAGGATGGGGACCCGGTCGGCCCGAATGCGGAAGCGGACTCCCGCGGCCAGGGCCATCTCGGTGGCGTGGCCCAGGAGGCCGAAGCCCGTGATGTCGGTGGCACCGCGGGCAGAGGTGGCGTGGACGGCCCGGACCGCGTCCCGGTTCAGCCGGAGCATCCAGGGGACAGCCTCCGCCAGCGCCTCCGGCGATGCCTGTCCGGACTTATAGGCCGTGCTGATGACGCCGGAGCCCAGGGGTTTGGTCAGCACCAGGCGCTCCCCAGGCCGCGCGCCGCCCTTGAGCAACAACCGATCCGGGGCCACCGTCCCGATGACGGCCATGCCGTACTTGGGCTCCTTATCGTCCATCGTGTGCCCGCCGGCGACGACCACGCCCGCCTCCCGCGCCTTCTCCATCCCGCCCCGGAAAATCTCCGCCGCAATCTCCGGCGGCATGTCGGACGGGATGGCGGCCAGGTTGAGGGCCAAGAAGGGCGTCCCGCCCATGGCGTAGACGTCGCTGATGGAGTTGGCGGCGGCGATGGCGCCGTAGGTGTAGGCGTCATCCACCACCGGCGCAAAGAAGTCCGCCGTGGCGACCAGCAGGGTGCCGTTCTCCATCCGGTAGACGACGGCATCGTCGGGCGAGCCGAGCCCCACGATGACGCGCTCGCTTTCCTCCAGCGAATCCAGCAGGGGGCGCAGGACCTGCGCCAGGGCCCCGGGGGCCAGTTTCCCCGCTCAACCCGCGCAGGAGGCAATCTGGGTCAGCCGGGTGAAATCCCGCCGGGTCATCTTTCCTCCCGAAACAAGACACACAAAGGACTTACGCACCTGGAGATTGCTTCGGCACTTCGTGCCTCGCAATGACATCTCACTGGGCTCGGAAGGGTCATTGCGAGCGGCGAAGCCGCGAAGCAATCTCCTCGCCGATGCGCAACCGCGTAACTGCTGACACGATGCAGAAGACGGAATACGCAATACGGACACGTGTCCCGTATCGCGTATTCCGTGTGTGCTGTTTACCGCGTCAACGTCAGTTTAAACTCGTCCCCCACCGCTTCCACCTGCACCTGGAGGCCGGCCCGCTGGGCAGCCCGGCGCACATTTTCGCGGGAGGTGACGGTATCCACCCAAACTTCAATGGGGAACTCCCCCTCCTCTATGGCCTGCCGGGCCAGGATGACCGGCTGGGGGCAGGAGAGGCCCCGTGCGTCTACGACCTTCGCCATGATTCCACCTCCTGTGACAACTGCGAGCAGTTGTCTTACTTTTCCCGCATCGTGAAGCCCAGGACGATGCAGAAGACCAGCCCGATGATGACGGCGGCCTGTCCGTAGGGGCCGGGCCCGCCCACCGTCAGCACGCCCTCGGCCAGTTTGTCGGGGACACCGGCCAGGGCCCAGTTGTGGGCGAATCCCGCACCGAAAATCATCCCCAGGACGAAGAGACCGGCATCGCCATCTCCCTCGCCGGAGAGGAAGAGTTGACGGCCCGGACAGCCGCCAGCCAGGAGGAAGGCCAGCCCGGCCAGCGCCATCCCCAGGAAATTCCAGAGGTGGCTGGAATGGGCCACGGGTTGGGCGGCGAAACCCAGTTTGAACTGCCCCAGGGCCAGGTTGGTGATCAGCGCCACCACGAAGAGGGCGCCCACCCCGGTGATCAGGTGGGTATCCCCCATCAGGATGACGTCCCGCCAGGCGCCCATCGTGCAGAAGCGGGTGCGCTGGGCCAGGAAGCCGATGACCAGCCCCACGGCCAGGGAGATGAGAATGGGGGCGTGTTTGGAGCCGGGCCCTTCGGCGCTGAAGAAGATGGGGCCGTCTTTGGTAAACTGGGGGCGGAAGATGAGAAGGAGCAGGAGGCCCAGCATGATGGCGGGCATCATCCAGCCCACGGCGGCCGGCGCCGGGCGGCTGCGGCCCAGGGAGTAGCCCCGCTTCAGGAAGAAGACGCCGACGGCGATCCCGGCGACCAGCCCGGCGGTGCCCACCAGGCCGTTCAGGTCTCCGCCCGCCAGCCGCAGGAGGGCCCGCCAGGGGCACCCCAGGAAGACCAGGGCGCCGATCATGGCGAACATGCCCAGGAGGAAGCGGACGATGGGGGCGGAACCGGCGCGGGGCTTGAACTCCCGGAAGAGGAGAGCGGCGATCAGGGAGCCCAGGACGAAGGCGATGATCTCGGGCCGGATGTACTGGACGGTGGCGACCCGATGGAGGCCCAGGGCTCCGGCGATGTCCCGCTCAAAGCAGGCCACGCAGATGCCCATGTTGGTGGGGTTGCCGGCCTTCTGCAGGAGCGGGGCCAGGAGACCGATGACCGCCCCGGCCAGGAGGATGCCCCAGCGCGAGGCGAAGAAACGGGTGAGACGTTCGGACATGGTGCGTACCTCCTTGAGATGGAATCTCCACGCGACCGGGCGGCGGCCCGGGCACGGCGTGGGCAACGAAAAGCCGCCGTCGGCCCACGCCGGCGGCGGCTCGGGAGGCACGCGCCCGTAGAGGTCTCAGGGTGCGGCATCCCCGCCGCCCCCGGACATGAGCCCAGCGGTCTGCGGGCGCCAACCGGCGCCCCGACCTTCCCATCAGGTGCGGCGGTGATACCAGAGGGTCATTTCTCACCCCTTTGCTGATGCCAGGATGACAGAGAAGGTGTCTATAGTATACCCTGAACACGGAAAACTGGCAAGCGTTCATAAGCAGGGCTCTTCAAAGTTTTCACGCAAATGAATTGGCTTCCACCCCTCACCTCCCTATCTTCCCCCTCCCCTCGCCCACCGCCGAAGGCGGGTGGGAGAGGGGCACGAATGATTCAGAGTTTTTGATGAACCTGGGGGCAGGGGATGGGGTGAGGGGTGTAGGGCAGGCGAATGGTAAATTCTTTGAAAGGCCCTGGTTCATAAGGGGGGCTTGCGCAGCAATTCACCCCATGTGGGCCAGAAAGGAGCCTTCACCGGCGCTCTCCCTGGAGCAGAAAGACGCCGGTCAGGATTAACCCGCCGCCCAGCAACTGGACGGAAGTCATCTGTTCCCCCAGGATGAGGTACGCCATCATGCCCGTCATCACCGGCTCCAGGGTGACGATGATGTTGGCGACGGCGGCGGGAAGGTAGGCCAGGCTGACGGTGTACAGGCCGTACCCCCCGATGGTCGGTACCAGCGCCAGGGTTGTCAGAAGGGCCCACCCGCTCACCTGAGGGCCCAGCCAGAAAAGGGTGGCCCTGTGTTGCAGGAGGAGCAGGAAAGCGGTCGCCGTCGTGAATGCACCGAAAGTGGCGGTCCAGGGGGAAATTCCCCGACGATGGGCCGCTTTGCCGAAGAGACTGTAGGCGGCAAATGCCCACCCTCCGCTCAGCCCCACGACAATGCCCAGCGGGTTCACGCTCCAGGCATCCCGGTCGTAGGCGCCGGAGGCCAGTACACAACCCGCCAGACTCAGTACCAGAGCCACCACACGGGCTGGGCCGAAGCGCTCGCCAAACAGGCGGCGCTCTGCCAGGGCCGTGAAGGCAGGAGAACTGTAGACCAGCACCGTGGCGACCGCCGCGCCGTTGAGGGCGACGGACGTCGTCCACAGAGCGTTGAAAACGGCCAGGGTGAACCCGTAGGCAACAAAGAAGACAAGGTTGCGGCGGGGGTGGGGAATGCGCAGCAGGGAGGGCCGGATGGCGCTCAGCCCGAATGCCAGCCCCAGTGCGACGAAGAGGTCGCGCCAGAAGGCCAGGACCAGCGGCGGCAACCGATAATGGTTGCTCAGATGGGCGATAAATATGGCGGTCGTGGACCAGATGGCCGTCCCCGCCAGACAGATGAGGATACCGCGGGTGAACCCGGAGCGGATGTGCGTTTCGGTCACTCACGAACCTCCAGGGGGAAACTCAGCGCCCGGTCCGGCGGGCTTTCCGGCCCGACGGTGACGGGCATCCGCTCCCCACCCGGAACGTAGAGGCCCACCCGAATCTGGTACCTTCCGGCAGGGATCCCCGACAGCGGGTGGGGGTCCAGGATGACTTCGCCGTTGACCCAGGTGTGGGTGGGCCGGGCGTTCCGCGCGGGCCAGCCGTCGTGCTGGGCGACCAGCGACGTGGGCGCGCCGGGCGGGGCAATGTGGACGAAGACCGACCGGGGAGTGTCGTCGGTGAAACCCGCCCGCCAGATCAGGGTGACGGTGAATGGTTCGCCCGCGCGCACCTGGGGCGGGTCTATCCGGTACCCCAGCAGGGTGGCGAATCCCGGCCCGAATTCGGCCCCCAGGGGCTCGTAGGGCACCGTCGGTTCGGCGAAGACCCGCTCCGTCCGCACGGTGACCGGCGGGCCGTACCAGACCCCGCCCGTTTCGGTCCCGTTGGCCCGCACCAGGCGGACCTCCAGCGGTGCCTCCAGGTCCAGCGCCCGGCAGGGGAAGGTTAACTGGAAGTAGGAGCGAAAGCGGTCGCCCGGACGGAGCAGGGCCAGGGAATCCGCAGGAGCCAGCGGGTTTTCCTCCCGATGTTCCCCCGCGGCGACCTCAATCCGGTACTCCTCCCGAACGGTCTCCCGTACTTCCCAGAAGAGTTCGCCGACAATTCTGCGGCAGGGCATGGCTTCGCTCTGGAAAAGATGGACTCCCATGAGATTCAGGGGAGCAGCCCTATCCGCCGCGCGGGGTGGGGAGAATTCCGGGGGCATCGGGGGAGGGCTGGCCGGATGGGCGATCACCACGGGCCGCAGAGCCACCATTCCCGACGCGTCGGGGGTGACCAGCCTCAGAGTCGGGGTATAGACCCCCGGCGGGATGCCCGCGGGGAGTTGCAGGAAGAAGCGCCCGAAGATGGGGGTATCCGGCGGCCAGCGCTCCGGCCGATAGTCGCCGTCGGTGACAATGCGGTCGTCCTGGCCCCATTCGGTGCCCAGCGCGTCCACCAGCCGGAAGGAAGCCATGTAGACGCGCCCGGCGTGGGGCGCGGGGTCGTCGGTGACCCACCAGACCCGCAGGGGGAGAGGCTGGTCGGCCGGATGGGGCGCCTCGGGCAGAGAGTACCCCCAGAGGCGGATACCGGGCAGTACCTCCACATCGGGGCGCGCGGTCGTCGGGGGTTCTGGAGGGAATTGGGGGGGCCGGTCCAGGAGGAAGTGGCGCACGCCCACCCCCCGGAACCCGGGCACCGTCTCTTCCCGTCCCACGTCCTCCAGCATCGTGGCGACCAGCCGCGTCGGGTCGGTCACGTGGTCCAGCCAGGTGACCAGCCAGACGCCGGGGGCATCGGCCAGGACCCGGTTCAGTTCCTGCGCCACCCCTGTGTAGGTGAGCACATGGGTGACGTCCAGCAGCGGGTCGTCGGGCATCGGTAGCAGTCCTGCGTCTCCGGCGTAGTACAGCCACGTCGGGAAGACGGAGCCGGTCTCCACGATGACGACCTCTCCCGGCCGTCGGTGTTCCTGGACGTAGCGGGCCGCAGCGCGCCAGTCCCCTCGGGCAAACTGCGGGTCGGTCAGCAGGTTACGGTCGGCCTGGAGGATGAGCCAGCCCGCCAGGGCGGTGCCGAGGGCCAGCGGGACGACCAGCACCGCGCGCAGCCAGAGGGACCGCCAGCGGCCCAGGGTGCCCCAGCCGACAACAAAGGCCAGGTAGACCGCCGGGGCGAAGAGGGTGGCGTGCCGGGGCCCCCATTTGGGGGTCTGGCGGAACAGATGGGCGATGAGTCCCAGCGGGATCAGATAGAGGAGCGGGTAGAGTCCGGCCCGCAGGGAGGGTCGCCCCAGGAGCAGCGCGGCCATGGCGGAGAGCAGGATCAGCCCGGCCGCGCCTTCGGCGATCTCCGACGGGAGATGCTCCATGACCGTCAGGCCACCGACGGAGAGGCGTAGCAGGTACAATGGGGGCATGAAGCCGTGCCAGTAGGTCTGGGCCTGAGGGGCCATTTTCACCGACACCCAGACCCAGGGGAGGTAGAGGACGGCGACCGTCAGGGCGGGGGGCAGGAGCGCGCGGAGGGAGGGGACACAAAACACGGAGTACGGAATACGGAATACGTATTGCGTATTCCGTATTCCGTGTTTCGTATTCCGTATGGTGTGTTCGGTCAGGAGGAGAAGAGCGATCAGCCCCTGACCGATGAGCCAGAAGGGAGCCGTGGCCAGGGTGTAGAGCGCGGCGAAGGTCGCTCCGGCCCAGAGCCAGGCCCAGAAGCGATGGCGCACCGGAGGGGCGGTGAAGACCTCCAGCAACGCCACATCCGCCAGCAGGGTCCAGGCCAGAAGGGGGCCGTACATGCGCACCTCGCGGGAGGCCCAGAGGAAGGGCGTGCCAACGGCGAAGAGAAGGGCGGCCGCCACAGCCCCCATGCCGCTACCGGTCAGTCGCCATGCCAGCCGCACCGCACCGGCGACGGTCAGCACCCCCAGCAGCACCGATGGCCAGCGCAGGGCGAATTCCGTGGCACCGGCCAGGGGAATCCAGAGCCGCAGAAGGAGGTAGTACAGGGGCGGGATGACCTCCCGCGCGCTGAGGCGGAGCATTTCCCCCAGAGGCACCTGCGAGGCGACCCACCAGCAGTAGGCCTCGTCGTACCATAAACTCCAGCGGTCCAGTTCCCACGCGCGCAGGGCCAGGGCGAAGAGGAGGCAGGAGGCCAGAAACAGGAAGCGGAAAGCAGGACGCAGAAAGGAAGTCGGGCGCGGGGAACTCGCGGGAACCGGGCTGTGAGTGGACATGTCTCGTTTACCGCCTGGAAACACAGGGGTGGTTCCAGACGTAGAACCGCCAGGGGACGGTACGGGCCCGGTGGTCGCCCCGGACACCGACGCGCGGGCTGGTCATCACCGCGTCGTCGGGGATGGGGGGCCCGTCCTCCACAAAAAGGACGGCATCGGGGGTGCAGAGGTCGGCCTTATCCAGGGCGCGGTCAATACCCATTGCCTGGCAGAGGCGGGCCGGCCCGCTGGTCAGGAGAGGGTCGGGGACGCCGCCGCGCCGGGCCCGCATAGTCTCCAGCCCCTCCAGCGGCTCCAGGGCCCGGATCAGCACCGCCGCCGGGAACCCCTCCCGTTCAGTGACGATGTTCAGGCAGTGATGGAGGCCGTAAATCTGGTAGACGTAGGCACAGCCGGGAGGACCGTACATGGCGGCGTTGCGCTCGGTGCGGCCGAAGCGGGCGTGGGAGGCCAGGTCGTCCTCGCCGATGTAGGCCTCTACTTCCACGATGCGCCCGCTGAGCCGTTCCCCGTCCAGCAGGCGCACCAGGACCCGGCCCAGGAGGTCGCGGGCGACCCGCAGGGTATCGCGGTCAAAGAACTCACGGGGGAGGCGCACCATGGGCGAAGCGGGGGTCCCTTTTCAGAGTTAACCGCAGGCCCTCCTCCAGGCTGATGCGGGGCCGGTAGTTCAGGAGGCGGCGGGCCAGGGTGATGTCGGCGCAGAGGCGGGAGACGCCGCCGCCCTGAGCGGGGCTGTGGATCGTCTCCACATCCCGCCCGACCACTTTCAGGACCAGCAATGCCAGTTCGTTGATGGAGGTCTCCTGCCCGGAGCCAACGTTGATAATGCGGCGGTCCGCGTCCGGGGCGGTGGCGGCGGCGACCAGCGCGTCCACCACGTCGTCCACATAGACGAAGTCGCGGGTCTGGTTGCCACCGCCGAAGATGACCAGGGTCCCACCCCGCACCGCCTGCTGCAGGAAACGGGGAACGACCGGAGGGTGGGACGGCGGCAGATTCTGGCCGGGGCCGTAGGCGTTGAAGATGCGCAGGATGACGGTCTCAATCCCCCACAGGGCGCCGATGGTGCGGACGTAGTACTCCGCGGCCAGTTTGCTCACCGCGTAGGGGGACTGGGGGTTGGGCGGAGCATCCTCCCGCACCGGCTGGGCGGGCTGTTCGCCGTAGACGGCGCCGGAGGAGGCCAGCACCACCCGCCGCACCCCGGCATCCCGGATGGCCTCCATCAGGGTGACCGTCCCGCCGACGTTGACTTCGTTGTACTCGCGCGGGTAGAGGACGGATTCGGCCACCAGGACGCGCGCGGCCAGGTGGTAGACGCAGTCCACATCCTGCAGGAGGGTCCAGAGTTTGGGCCGGTCCAGGACGCTCCCGCGCGTGAAGAGGACGCGGCCGTCCAGCCGGGAGGGGTCACCGGCACTCAGGTCGTCTATGACCCGGACCTGATGCCCCTCGGAGGCCAGCCGGTTGGCCAGCGCTGCCCCCAGGAATCCGGCGCCACCGGTAATCAGGAAGCGCATGGGCCCTCCTCAGGGCTCTACCCTATCAGCAGTTGCCTCTCTATTCCCGGAAGCCGAGAGGCAGATATAAGCGATAAAATCCCGATCTTCCGGGGAATCATACAGGCGTGCCGTGCATTCGGGGAACAGTTGTTCCAGCCGTTGCAGGTTCTCGTCGTCATAGGGATACAGGAGATACATTCGCGCGCCTCCGGCATGGTCCGCGGCCGCTTCCGCGTTCTCCAGGCAATGGGGCCAGCGGGGTACTCCCAGTTGAAAGGCGATGATCTGGGGGTCCAGCCATCCCCCGCATGCGATGGCATAGACTTTTTCTGCTGAACCAACGGTCGCCGCAAACCCCCGAATGGCCGTAATCAGTGGGTCAATATCCAGCACCACACGGCGGTACGCGTCCGCGTAGCGCACGAATACCCGATGGAAATTGACCCCGACCAGAGCGGCGATCAGAACAGCGACGGCAATTCCTGCCAGGACACGCGGCCGGCGTTGGGTCATATTCGCCCATATCCCCTGCGTCCACAGGCCCATGGGGAGCGCGGCCACCGCGAAGACGACCGGAATGGCACAACTGGTCCGCATCACGCTGGGGTTTTCGCCGGGATGGGAAAGAGCCAGCGCCGAGGGGAGCATGCTGACGGCCCCGGCCACGACCAGTCCCAGGCTGAGGACGTCCGTGTTACGACGGCGGGCGATACGCCCGATGACGACGACCGTTCCCAACCCCAGCAGACCGCCGAGGATCGGGTCCAGCACCGGTTGTCCTGGCAGGGAGGTAATGGCTGCCGTATCCCCACGCCAGTGAAACATCAATGCCAGATTCTTCAGGTTATACAGGAAAACAAGGAGGGGACGCTCCACGTGCGGGTAGTCCTCCACATACCAGGACGTGCGCATCCAGAAGGAGTGCGGGTCCACCAGGGCCATACCGGCCAGCGGGATGGAAACCAGGAGCGCGGTCAGCACCGTCAGGGCGAGGTTTTCCCAGCGCAGGCGACGCCCCAGTTCCTGTCGGCGCGCGGTCAGCCACACCACGGCCCAGCAGAGTGCAACCGCTAAGGGCACAATACGGAAGGCCGTGTAGGTGTACATCCCCGCGCCCAGAATCAGCCCCAGCCAGAGGAAATCGTTGCGGTGGCCGGAGCGTAGCCCGCGTAACATGAAGTAGAAGGCCCACGCGCTGGCCAGAGGGGCCATACAGCAACGGAGCCCCAACCGGCTGAGAATCACCGGCCAACTCGCCACGGCGGTCAGCAACGTCGCCCAGAACGCTACCCATGGCCCGTAAACCTCCCGGGTCATCCGGTATACGCCGAGAAGGGTCAACAGCCCCACCAGCGCAGACGCCAGTTTGAGGCCGTCCAGCCCGAGTTCCATCCCCGCCAGAGGGATGACGGCCGCGGCCCAGTAGAAGAAGGCAGGCTCGCGCCCCATATTCCGGGGGAAGAAGACGGGCTTCTCCGGGAACCGCTGCAGGTCGTAGAGGTCCAGAAGGTTAAAGGCGTGGTCGTAGGTCTGCTCCGGGGGGACCTGATGGAGACGCCACAGGCGGAAGAACGCGCCCAGTGCCAGTAGCGATGTCAACGCGACCCCTTCCCAGGAAAGCCACCACCCCCGCCGGTCTATCCCGCACCACGAAGGAGAAAGCCCTGGGCGTGGGCCTTCCCAGAAGGCGGCCATCAGGGCACCCACACTGAGTCCCCAGGAGATCAGGCCGACCGCCTCAAAGTTGTTATCCCGGGAATAGAGGATGTTCACCGCCGTCGCGATCGCGCTGACGCCCAGCAGGATGAGCCGCTGGCGGGAGATACGCCGGAGTTGGGTGGAGGGGAGTGGCTCCGGGAGCGGTAGCGCTTCACCGATCAGCCGGTGCTCCCTGCGCGCCGCCTGCAGCCACAGCGTCACCGCTGCCCCCCAGGCCAGCAGTCCCAGCCACACCTGCCGGACCAGGAGCAGTTGCGCGAGGGCGGCAATGACCACCGTTTCTGCGGCGACAATCCAGGCCATCGGTGTGCCCGTGCGGGGTTTTGCGGCGGCTTGCCACCGCAAAACCCCGCCGTTGATTACAGGTACCGCTGCACCACCGCGACGACGTCGGGATAGTCAATCCCCAGCCGCCGCAGGGTCTCCACCGTGGGGACGCCATCGCGCGTCCAGCCCCGGCGGGCGTAGACGGCGTCCTTCAGCCGCTCGTACTGCTCCTCCCGGTACTTTCGCAGCGCGGCCAGTTTCTCCTGCGTCGTCATCTTCGTCGGGTCCAGGCCCAGGAGTTCCCGCAACTGCTTGTCGTACCGCTCCGCGCGCGATTCGTACTCCTCCACCGTCACCGGCCCCATGGAGCGGTAGGGGACATTATCGTGCTCCCGACGGCCGTAGCCCCGGCGCAGGTTGAAGACCCGCTGGAAGTTGTAGACCCGCTCCGACATCGTGATGAGGTCCTCGCGGGTGATCTGCTTCCCCGTCACCCCGGAGAAGAGGTCCACGTAGTTCTGGACGTGGGCCGGGATTTTGGCCGGCTCCGGCGTGTACTTGTTGTCCGGCGGGATGATGTCGTTCCAGGGGAGTTTGCAGTGGCCCACCAGCCCGAACCAGGTGCGGAACATCGGGAAGTAGTGGAGGGCTTCCGCCTTGTCCTCAAAGGTCGGCAGGAGGTTGCTGACCATGTCCATAAAGATGAGCCAGGCCTCATCGTGCTGGGGACCTTTGTTGGTCAGGCCGTAGCCGCCCTGCTGGGCCAGGGACTCTTTGGAGACGTACTCGGAGTACTCCAGCCCTTTGGCCTCCATCCCGATGTCCTGGACGAACTGGGGGTCGGCACCGAAGTGCTCCACGAAGTATTTCTTCATAAAACGGGTGCCCTGCCCGGCGATCTTGCCGAAGCCCTCGCCGCGGGCCATCTGGTGGAGCATCTCTATGGCCGCGTCGGCGTTGCCGAAACGGAGTTCCAGCCCGCCGGTCTTCTCCTTATCCAGGATGCCGGCCTCGTAGCACTCCATGACGAAGGCGGCGAGGGTGCCGAAGGAGATGGTGTCTATGCCGTAGGTGTCGCAGTAGAAGTTGATCTCCAGGATGGCGTCGGGGTCAAAGATGCCGCAGTTGGAGCCGACGCCCGCCACCGTCTCGTACTCGGGGCCGTCCACGATGACGGTCTGGCCCTTGTAGGGGCCGGTGCGGACGGTGTAGCCGTCCACCGCGTGGGAGCAGGACATGGTACAGCCGTACCAGCAGCCGTCGGGCAGGCCCTGCCGGAACCGGGACTCCCAGACGTCGCCGTTGATTTTGGAGGCGTCGGGATGGCCGCCGTATTTGAAGTTGTGGACGGGGAGGAGGTCATAGTCGCTCATAATCTGGACCAGGTAGGTGGTGCCCCGGCGGCGCATGCGGTTCTGGGAATCGTCGTAGTCGTGGATCTCCTTGTGCAGGCGCATACCGGCGCGGGCGATGCGCTCCGGGTCGGCGGGGTGGACGGAGTCGGCGCGGACGGGCGGACTCTTGACCACCAGGGCCTTGAGGTGCTTATCCCGGAAGACGGTGCCGGTGCCGCCCCGACCGGCCTGCTTGAAGCGGAACGCGCCCCGGCGGCGGTCGTAGAAGGCGAAGTTGAGACAGCCGATACGGGTATGTTCGGCCCCCTGTCCGGCAGAGACGGCGGACATAAAGTAGCGGTCCTCTTCCTTTTCCGCCATCTGCCGGATGAGCCACTCGCCGATGAGGTGGGTATCCACCGGGGCATCGGGGGCCTCTTCTATGGTGATGCGTCCCTGCTGCCCGTCAATGACGACGATGACTTCCCGGTCGGCCTTGCCCTGGATTTCTATGGCGTCCCACCCGGCGAACTTGAGGAGGGGGCCGAAGTGGCCGCCGACGTTGGAGTCTATGGGGATGTCGGTGAGAGGGGAGATGGTGACGACCAGGGACTTGCCGGAGCCGGGGTACTGGGTGATGCCGCCGATGGGGCCGGAGGAGATGATGATTTCGTTCTCGGGGTCGTTCCACTTCGTGTCGTCGCGGGTTCCGTGCCAGAGAAGCCAGAGGCCGAAGCCCCGGCCGCCGATGAACTTCTCCTTCATCTCCTCGGTGACCGGTTTGGCGGCGATGGTGTAATCGGACAGGTTGACGTAGAGGGTCTGCCCGGTGTAGCCCCGCTCCACAGGCGGGACGGTGTAGGTGTATTCGGCCAGAACGCGACGAATGGGTTGGGTTTGATCGGTCATGGTGGCCTCTCCTTATGAATGGTTCATCGTCACAGGTAATGCGTTTACGCTGCGCTGCCGGCCGGTGCGGGGTTCAGAGCCTCTGCCAGTGCTTCTTCCCAGAAGGATGCTCGTCCATCCTGAATGACCAGCACGTTCTGCGCCAGCGCCTCTTCTCTGGCTCCCGCCGTGATGCGTTCTCCGGCCACAGCAGGGATGGCTCGCAGGCCGGCCCGACGCAGAAGCGCCGCCCGCCGCCGGGCCCGCTCCACGTCGTGCCGGTCAATCACTGCCGATACCTCCACGGCCAGCCAGACCTGCGGCGCCTCCGGCATACGTCGGGGTTGGCCGGTAACCAGCAGGTCCACTTCCACCAGGTCCCGGAATTCCTCCGCGGAGAGGTGAGCTTCCAGGTCGTCCTCTATATCAACGGGCGAGAGGACGCGCAGTCGCCGCAGGAGAGGGCCGAAATAGGCTGCTGCCCGCCGCTGGTAGGTAAGTTCCAGTTGCTTGCCCCGGACGTCGGACAGCACATCGTTCATCCGGTCCACCACCCGGATCAGGTCCTGCAACTGGGCCTCGGTACGCGCCTGGGCTTCAGCCAGTTCCCGCACCTGGGCCTCGGTACGCGCCTGGGCATCCCGCAGTTCCTGGATGGCGACCTCCATGCGCGCCTGGGCTTCCGTCAGTTCCCGCACCCGGGCCTCCGTGTGCGCCTGGGCTTCGGCCAGCCGCTCCAGCGTGGCCTCTATGCGGGCGAACCGCTCCTCGGATTGGCGGCGGTACTCCCGGAACTCCTCCTCCGTGCGCGCCTGGGCTTCGGTCAGCCGCCCCAGCGCGGCCTCTATGCGGGCGAACCGCTCCTCGGATTGACGGCGGTACTCCTGCAGTTCCGCTTCCGTGCGCGCCTGGGCGGCGACCAGTTCCTTTAACTGCTCCTCGGTGCGCGCCAGCGCCTTCACCAGCCGGTCAAAGTGCTGGCGCGTGACCCGAATCTCCTTCATCCGGTCGTCCACCAGGGCGACCACCGCCCGATACATTTCAGCCGTGAGTCCGTAAAACTGTTCCATCCCTCTTCACCCCTCCTTCGCCGGGGGACATACCAGCCATACCGATCAGCCTTTTCTCCCGTCCGTCCGCCTCGCTACGGGCAATCAATCGTTTTTCCACGGGATTGTCTCCAGGCCTCCATCCGGCGGACACTCTCATAATAGCGTTCCAGCGCGGCCAGTTTCTCCCGCCGTTGAGCCTCGCTCTGCTGGGGGCACAACTTCCAGCAGAACTCCACCAACTCCACGTACCGCCTCCAGGCCTCTTCGGGGGAGAGACGGCCTGCGCTGCGGGCGCGCTCCCTTTCCCTGGCCTCGTTCCAGCACCGATATTGTTCGTATGCCCAGCGGTATAACGGTTTGTCCATCGCTCTCCATCACTTTCTGGGCCGGTACTGAATCGCCTCCGCCAGGTGGGCCGTCTCTATCCGCTCGCTGCCGGCCAGGTCTGCGATGGTGCGGGCCAGTTTGAGGATGCGGTGAAAGGCGCGCGCACTCATCTGCAGTTGCTGCATC
This sequence comes from Thermoflexales bacterium, assembly GCA_037445395.1. Taxonomy (GTDB): domain Bacteria; phylum Chloroflexota; class Anaerolineae; order B4-G1; family DUEL01; genus SpSt-77. The sequence goes on along the minus strand of JBBIKR010000027.1, from coordinate 14,573 downwards.
GCCGCCCGCACCAGCGCCCGCCCGCTCTCATCCAGCCGACAGTACTCCCGGACATCCGTCGGGCCCATGTCGGCGTTGCAGGTCAGCGGGGTGCCCGCAAAGCGGCGCCGTTGCATTTCCCGTGCCCGCTCCACCCGTTCCCGGATGGCCGCCGAGGGCTCTCCCCGTCGGTCGTCCGTCAGTTTGTTATAGTCCACCCGGGGGACCTCCACGTGGATGTCTATCCGGTCCAGCAGCGGCCCCGAGATGCGCTTCTGGTAGCGGGCGATGGCGGCCGAACTGCAGGTGCACTCCCGCACCGGGTCGCCGTAGTAGCCGCAGGGGCAGGGATTCATCGCCGCGATGAGCATAAAGCGGCTGGGAAAGATCAGGGTCCCGGTGGAGCGGGCGATGGAGACGATGCCGTCCTCCATCGGCTGACGGAGTGCCTCCAGGGTGTGCGGGTTGAACTCCGGCAGTTCGTCCAGGAACAGGACGCCCCGATGGGCCAGGGAGATTTCGCCCGGACGGGGCCAGTGGCCGCCGCCGACCAGCCCCGGATAACTGATGGTGTGGTGGGGAGCCCGGAAGGGGCGGTGGCGGACCAGCGGCGTATCCGGCGGCAGGAGACCCGCCACACTGTAGATTTTGGTCACCTCCAGCGCCTCCTCCAGCGTCATCGTCGGCAGGATGGACGGGACGGAGCGGGCCAGCAGGGTCTTCCCCGCGCCGGGCGGCCCGACCATCAGGACGTTGTGGCCGCCGGCCGCGGCGACCTCCAGCGCCCGTTTGACGTGCTCCTGGCCCCGGATGTCGGCGAAATCCGCCGCGTAGGCCGGTGGGGGCTGGGCGGTCGGGTCCTCGGATGGACAGTAGGGCGAGATGCGCACCAGGCCCTGCAGATGGGCCGCCAGTTGGCCCAGGTTCTCCACCGGATAGACCTCCAGCCCGTCCACCAGTGCCGCCTCTGGCGCGTCGGCTGCCGGGACGAAGAGCCGCCGCAGCCCCTCCTGGCGGGCCAGTGCGGCGATGGGCAGGACGCCGGGGATATGGCGGACGGAGCCGTCCAGCGAGAGTTCGCCGATGAACAGGGCGCCCTCCACTTCCTGGGGCCAGACCTGTTCCGAGGCGACCAGGATGCCCACAGCGATGGGCAGGTCGTAGATGGGGCCCTCTTTGCGGATGTCGGCGGGGGCCAGGTTGATGGTCAGCCGCGTGTTGGGGAAGCGCAGGCCGGTATTGCGGAGGGCCGTCCGCACCCGCTCTATGGACTCCTTGACGGCGGTATCCGGCAGCCCGACGATGGTGAGGGAGGGCATGCCGTGGGCGACATCCACTTCTACCTGGACCAGGATCCCTTCCAGGCCAATGAGGGCGCAACTGGTGACTTTCGCCAGCATGCTCTTCTCCCACCCTTTGCTGGATGCAGGATAAGTTTACCACATGCAAGAGGATGGGGCAAGTGGGACAAAACTGCGCGCTCATCCCAGCAGAAGGGATTGCAATGCTCCCTGGTTCGTGGTACACTTTGAGGGCATGTTTGGAAAAAGGGTATGGGGTTCTGCGGGCGGGCGTAGCCCGCCCGCAGAACCCCATAGATCGGTGCGGTGAAGCAGTCATTACAGGCCAGGAGTCTTCTTGCCGTGAACTCCCGCGAGCGTGTGCGTACTGCCCTTTCCCATCGCGAGCCGGACCGGGTGCCCATAGACCTGGGCGGGACACCCGTCACCGGCATCAGCGCCGTTGCCTACGCGCGCCTGAAGCAGTACCTGGGGATGGACGGGGAGCCCGTGCGCGTGGCCGATATTCTCCTCCAACTGGCCGAGGTGGAGGAACCGGTCCGCCGCCGCTTCGGAGTGGACGTGATTGGCCTGCCCGTCCTGGAACCGCTCCCCGGCGTCCGCAACACCCGCTGGAAGCCCTGGCGCCTCCCCGACGGCTCCCCCGCCCTCATCTCCGCCGACTTTGAGCCCGAAGTCACTCCCCGGGGCGACCTCCTCATCCGCGCGGCCGATGGCTCCATCTCCCACTGGATGGCCGCCGGGACGTACCACTTCGTGCCCCGCGACGCCCCCCTGGCCGACGCCACCCTCGCCGACCTGGAGCGCTGGGAGCCGCCCCGTCTCTCCGAAGAAGAACTGGACTTCCTGCATCGGACCGCCCGTCGCCTCTATGAGGAGACGGAGTACGCCATCGTCGGCTGGTTCGGAGGAAGCCTCTTTGAGGGGGCCCAGTTCGCCCGGGGGTGGGTCCGCTGGCTGATAGACCTGAAGCGGAACCCGGATTTCGCCGCCGCGCTGGTGGCGAAACTGGCCCGGGCCGCTCGGGAGAACCTGGAGCGGTACCTGGACGCAGTGGGGGAGTATGTGGACGTGGTGGGCTTTGGGGATGATTTTGGGACCCAGCAGGGGTTGCAGATCGCGCCCGAGGTCTATCGCCGGATGTTTCAGCCCTATCACCGGGAATTGTATGGCCTGGTCCACACCCGTACGCGCGCCCGCGTCTTCCTCCACAGTTGCGGCTCGGTTTATGAACTAATCCCCGATCTGATAGAGGCCGGGGTGGACATCCTCAATCCGGTGCAGACCTCGGCCGTGAACATGGAGCCGGAGAGGCTCAAGCGGGAATTCGGCGACCGTCTGGTCTTCTGGGGTGGCGGGTGCGATGTGCAGGGTCTGCTTCCCTGGGCCAGCCCGGAGGAGGTGGAGGCGGATGTGCGCTACCGCCTCTCCGTTTTCGCGCCGGGAGGCGGCTACGTTTTCGCCCCGATCCACGACCTCCAGCACGACATCCCACCGGTAAACATCGTCGCCATGTACGACGCCGCGCTCGTCTACGGGACGCGCACGAACGCCGACGGACGCGGATGAACATCGTTGAAGCAGGACACCGTTGTCCCATTTCCCATTTCTCCGGAGCGCGGTATAATTGGAACGGAAAATCTCAACCTTTATACGGTCTGAACCATGCCGCCCATTTTTCCCTTTACCGCAATCGTCAACCAGGACCTGATGCGCCGGGCGCTCGTCCTGAACGCCGTCTACCCCCAGATTGGAGGGGTGTTGATTCGCGGCGAGCGCGGGACGGGCAAGTCCACCGCGGCCCGCGCCCTGGCCGCGCTGTTGCCGGAGATAGAGGTCGTCGCCGACTGCCCCTTCTCCTGCGACCCGGACCAGCCCGCCACCTGGTGCACCCTTTGCAAGGAGCGGGCTGCCGCCGGAGAGACCCTCCCCTGGGCCCGACGCCGCACCCGTTTCGTGGACCTCCCCGTCAGCGCGACGGAGGACCGGGTGGTCGGCACGCTGGATATTGAACGGGCCATCCAGAAGGGGGAGCGCCACTTTGAGCCGGGCGTACTGGCTGCCGCCAACCGGGGCGTCCTCTACGTTGACGAGGTCAACCTTCTGGACGACCACGTGGTGGATATTCTTCTGGACGCGGCGGCGATGGGGATTAACGTGGTGGAACGGGAGGGCATCTCCTTCAGCCACCCGGCCCGTTTCATCCTCATCGGGACGATGAACCCGGAGGAGGGGGACCTGCGCCCCCAACTCCTGGACCGTTTCGCCCTCTGTGTGGACATCCGCAGCGTCCACGACCCGGCGGCGCGGATGCTCATTATGGAGCGCAACCTGGCCTTTGAGGGCGACCCGGAGGGCTTCTACGAAGAATGGCGGCCGCGCGAGGAGGCCCTCTCCCGCGAGATTGCCCGCGCCCGCCAACTCCTGCCCCAGGTCCGCCATACCCGGGGCGACCTGGCGGTCATCGCGGCGATGATGGCCGAGATGCGGGTGGACGGCCACCGGCCCGATATGGTCATCCTGAAGACGGCCCGGGCCAACGCCGCCTTTGAGGGCCGCACCCGCATCACCGACCGGGACATCCTCCTGGCCGCCGAACTGGCCCTGCCCCACCGCCTCCGGCGCCACCCTCTCCAGCCGGTAGAGGCGACGCTGGATAATCTGGAGGAACGGCTGGCCGAGGCCCGCGTCCAGGTTGCCCAAAAGGAGCCGTCGCTGGCAGAGGAAGTCGTTGACGAGGAGGTCCCCCAGGAGAAAAAAAAACGCACGTAGAGGTTGAGACGGGCGAGATGCCCTCCTCCGAGGGACAGCAGCAGCCGCGCGAGCCCGTTCTCCAGAACATCCCCCGGTGGCCCTCCGAGGGACAGTGGTGGGAAGGGGGGAAGAAGATTCCCGCTGGCGAGTCCTTCATCCCCCGACGGCTGGATACCCCTCTGGACCGTCTGACCCGCTCCGGGACCGGTCGGCGCAGCACCACCCGCACCGACCAGCGGCGCGGGCGGTACATCCAGGCCCGTCCCTCCCCCGAAGACCCCAGCGACCTGGCCTTTGATGCCACGCTGCGGGCCGCCGCGCCCTATCAGAGCCGCCGTCGCCGGGCCGGCGGGCCCGCGCTGGTCGTCTGCCCGGAGGACTACCACCGCAAAGTGCGCGTCCGCCGCATGGCCAACCTCATCCTCTTCGTGGTGGACGCCTCATGGTCTATGGCCGTGGCGGAGCGGATGGAGGCAACCAAAGGGGCCGTGATGTCGTTGCTCACCGATGCCTACCAGCGCCGGGACCGGGTGGGGGTGGTCGTCTTCCAGAAGAACGGCGCCCGGCTGGTCCTGCCGCCCACCCACAGCGTGACCCGCGCCCAGAAAGCGCTTCAGGACGTCCCGGTGGGCGGTAAAACCCCCCTCTCCGCCGGCCTCCACCTGGCCTACGAGGTCATCACCCGCGAACTTCGCCAGCACCCCGACCTGATGCCTCTAATGGTCCTCCTCACCGACGGGGCCGGAAACGTCTCCATGAGCGACCTGCCGCCCCAGGAGGAAGCCCACCGCATCGCGGAACTCTTCCCCCAGGCCTGCATCCGGTCGGTGGTCATCAACATGGAGCACAAGTCCTTTGACCAGGGGCTGGCCCAGGCGCTGGCGGACCACCTCCAGGCCCCCTGCTACCGGCTGGAGGAACTGCGGGCGGAGGCGCTCCTGGAACGGGTGCGACAGGAGTTGATTTTGCCGCAGGAAATGGGGCGCGGGTGAAGGGACTGGACAGATCATCCCTGCTCCGATCGTTAACGGAGGATAAGCAACATGGACACAGTACAGGTTTCGCTGAGACTGCCACGAAGCGTATTCTCGGCCCTACGGCAGGACCCTCCCCAATTTGTAGCCGAGATGCGATTAGCGGCCGCAATCAAATGGTATGAGATGGGCCGCCTTTCTCAAGCGAAGGCTGCCGAAGTCGCAGGGATACCCCGAGCCGAGTTCCTGGCAGCGCTGGCGCGCTACGGCGTCTCGCCCTTCCAGTACGATGCCGATGAGATTATAGCGGAGGTTATTGGTGACTGAGCGATCGGGATGCCCTCTCCCGCACGGTAGGAGAAAGATGGAATAGAATACCAGACCATCACGAAAGGAGAAGAATGGCAGAAGAGATCCGTGTCTGGGCAGAGCCTCTGAAGGCGTTCTGCGAAACGGTCTTCCGGAAACTGGGGGTGTCGGAGGAGGATGCCCGGATCACCGCCGATGTGCTGGTGGCGGCGGACCTGCGCGGGATTGATTCCCACGGTGTGGCCCGACTGCGCCGCTACGTGGAGGGGTTGCAGACCGGCATGATGGTCGCCCGTCCCCAGGAGCGGGTGGTGCATGAGACACCGGCCACTGCCCTCATAGACGCCGGGGCCGGGTTGGGGCAACCCGTCTCCTATCGGGCGATGCAGAGGGCCATCCGCAAAGCGCTGGAAGTGGGCGCGGGATTCGTCGTCGTGCGCAACTCCAACCACTACGGCATCGCCGGATATTACGCCATGATGGCCCTGGAGCACGACTGTATCGGCATGTCCATGACCAACGCCGACGTCCTGGTCGTGCCGACTTTCGGCCGCAACGCGATGTTGGGGACCAACCCCATTGCGGTCGCCGCGCCCGCCGGGGAAGAGCGCCCCTTCGTCCTGGATATGGCCACCAGCACCGTCCCCCGGGGCAAACTGGAGGTCTATCATCGGCTGGGGAAGCCCATGCCGCTGGGATGGGCCACCGATGAGCGCGGCATCGCGACCGACGACGCCGGTCGGGTGCTGGAGAACTTCAAGAAGCGGGCCGGTGGCGGCCTGCTCCCGCTGGGCGGCGAAGGAGAACTGCTCAGCGGGCACAAAGGGTACGGCCTGGCCCTCTGGGTGGACGTCTTCTGTGCCGTTCTCTCCGGTGCCGCCTACGCCGACCTGGTCTACCCCAAGACGCCGGACGGGAAGCCCCTGCCGGCCAACCTGGGCCACTTCTTCGGGGCCTGGCGGGTGGATGCGTTCCGACCCGTGGAGGAGTTCAAGGCGGCAATGGACGACCTTCAGCGGCGGCTGAAGAACGCCCCCAAAGCGGAAGGCGCCACCCGCATCTACATCCACGGGGAGAAAGAGTACGAGGAGACGGAGCGTCGTCTTCGGGAAGGCATTCCGCTGAACCCCAAAGTCGCGGCCGACCTGCAGGCCATCGCCGCCGAGTTGGGGGTGGAGTATTCTCTGTAACCACGGATTGCACGGATTCCACGGATGGTGTGGATTGTGCGGGGTCAACGAGCGCCCCGACGTCGTCTCCGACGATGATCGGCCGCGCCCCCCGGACCTTCTCCGGCGCTACGGCGGGCAGGCGGTGATTGAGGGGGTGATGATGCGGAGCACCCGCCGCGTGGCGGTGGCCGTCCGCAACCCCCAGGGGGAGATTGTCCTCCGCACCGAACTGCTCCGGTCGGCCATCTACCAGGGCATCATCCCCCGCATCCCGTTGCTGCGCGGGCTGACCATGCTCTGGGACGCGCTGGGGCTGGGGGTCCGCGCGCTGATGTGGTCGGCGGATGTAGCCCTGGGCGAAGAGGAGAAAGCGGGCTCGTTCGGCGGCGCGCTGGGGTGGGTGAGCGGACTGCTGGGGCTGGTCCTGGGCGTCGGCCTTTTTATGGTTCTGCCGTCCTTGCTGGTGGGCCTGCTCCCCGCAGCACTCTCCCCCCTGGCAGACAGTCTGCTGGAGGGACTGGTCCGGTTGCTCCTGGTGGTGGGCTACATCTGGGGGGTCGGGTTTCTGCCCGACATTCGCCGGGTTTTCGCCTACCACGGGGCGGAGCACAAAACCATCAACGCCTACGAGGCCGGGGCGCCGCTGACGGTGGAGGCCGTTCAGGCCCACTCCACCGCCCACACCCGGTGCGGCACATCCTTTCTGCTGACCGTGGTGGTCATTTCGGTCCTGGTCCTGGCTCCGCTGGGGCAGTTGCCGTTGATGGGGCGGGCCCTCAGCCGGATTCTGGCGATCCCGCTCATCGTCGGCCTGGCCTACGAGTGGATGCAGTTCAGCGCCCGCTTCGCCGACCGGCCCTGGATGCGCCCGCTGGTGGGCCCCAATCTGGCACTGCAACGGCTCACCACCCGCCCGCCCGACGACGGGATGGTGGAGGTCGCCATCCGGGCGCTGAAGGCGGTCATGGAGGACACCACAACTCAGGAGGCACCCGATGGAACCCCGGGGACGGTACTTTGAGGACTTCGTCATCGGCGAAGAGATAGAATCGGCGCCGCGCACCATCACCGAGGCGGACATTCTGACCTTCGCCGAACTCTCCGGCGATCACAACCCGCTGCATGTGGACCCGGAGTATGCCCGGACGACGATGTTCGGGGAGCGCATCGCCCATGGCCTGCTGGGGCTTTCCGTCGCCAGCGGGCTGGCCTGGCAGACGGGCCTCATGGAGGGAACGGCCATCGCGTTGATCGGGCTGGACTGGAAATTCCGCGCCCCCATCCGGATTGGGGATACAATTCGGGTGCGGATGGCCGCGATGCAGAAAAAAGAGATGCCCCATCTGGGCGGGGGCTTCGTGACCATCTCTGCCGTCGTGCTGAATCAGCGGGACGAAGTGGTGCAGAAAGGGACGTGGACCGTTCTGGTTCGCTCCCGATGAGGGGAGGATCGGGAACGTTGGTAGTTCCTGCTTCTCCCCCTGAAGTTTGGCTGTTGGGGATAGGGGGCAAAGAGAAGGGGGTCTGCGGCGGACGGCGAAGCCGCCCGCCGCACCTCACCCCCGACCCCCACCGGCGCTCACTGAAGCGCCGGGTGTCGGCCCGCGCCGGCGGCCCTCTCGCCGGACGGTCAACCGGGGGCAGGGGACATAGGGGCGACCCTTGCGGTCGCCCCCGACTCACCCGATTCAGGGACGGCACAGCAAACAGGTGAAAACCCGTATGGAGGAACCCACTGCGACCCTGTTGCAAACGCCGGTAGGGGAAGGCGAACCAGAACATCCCGCGGTATCCGCTCTTCCCCGGCGCAGGCCCATCCGATTTGGGCTGGCGAAGCCGCTGCTGGCGCAGCAAGATTTCATGCTCCTCTGGGTGGGACAACTGCTCTCCCAGATCGGGGACCAGTGCCTCCTGATCGCGGCCGTCACCCTGATCACCTACCTCTCCGCTTCGCCTCTGGCCCTGTTGATCCCGGCGCTCTCCCTGGCCCTCCCCCAGGTCCTCTTTGGACTGGTGGGGGGCGTCATCGCCGACCGCATAGATCGCAAGTGGGTCATGATTGCCTCCGACCTCCTGCGGGCGCTCCTGGTTCTGGCGGCCCTGCTGGTGCGGACCACCGGCGACCTCTGGATTCTCTACCTGGCGGCGGCGGGGCTGGCGATGATCGGCGCGTTCTTCTACCCGGCCCGCAACGCCAGCATCCCCAACATCGTTCCCGACGACCTCCTCCTGGCGGCTAACGGAATGATCCAGGGCAGTTACATCCTGGCCCTCATCCTGGGCCCGATGCTGGCCGGGAGCATTGTGGAACTGTGGGGATGGCCAGCCGCCATTATCTTTGACAGCGCGACGTTTGTGGTCTCGGCGGCGACAATCCTGATGATCCGCATTCCGCCGTTGCGGAACGGCCAATCCGGCCTGACCCCCTCCCGTACCCTGTGGCAGGATATGCGGGCAGGACTGGGATTTATCTACCATTCCCCATCCCTGCGCCGGGTGCTACCGGTGACGGGCGTGGCAACCCTGGGCATCGGCGCGGTCGTCCTTCTGGCCATCCCCCACCTCAAGGTCCAGTTAGGGGCCGGAGGGCTGGAATACGGTGGGGCCATGAGCGCGCTGGGCGTCGGCTCCATTCTGGGCGGACTGGTCGCCGCGCGCCTTTCGCGCTGGGTCTCTCTCCACATCCTTGTGGGCTGGATGCTGATTCTGGCGGGTGGGGCGATCGTCGGTTTCGCCTACGCCCCCACCTACCTGGTCGTCCTCTTCAGTGTCGTGGCTCTGGGGATTTGCATCGTCATCGCCCGCGGGGCACTGGATACAATGGTCCAGACCCTCTCGCCCGATGAGGTACGGGGGCGGGTCCAGTCGGCAGTGGCGCTCATCGTCGCTGCCGGGACGGCGTTGGCGGAAGGGCTTTCGGCCTTCCTGGGCCACTTCCTGGGCGTGCAGACCGTCTTCGTAGCGGCGGGCCTGGTCACCGCCGCGGCGGGTTTCACGACCATCTACACCCTCCGCGAAGTGGCCCTGCAAATCCGGATGCGAACTTCGGATACCCATTTCTAACGCGTTTCTAATACACCTCTAACGGATTTCTCATACATCGGTGGCATACTGATACCGCGATATTCCCGGGGATACCAATTTACCATTTCCCAGTCACCAATTTACCATTCCGGAGGTTGAGTTATGGGCAAAATCGTTGGGATTGATCTGGGTACGACGAACTCGGTGGTGGCCGTGCTGATGGGCGGCGAGCCGGTCGTCATCCCCACCGCCGAAGGGGGCAACCTCTGCCCGTCCGTCGTTGCGTTCACCAAGACGGGGGAGCGGCTGGTGGGCCAGGCGGCCCGTCGGCAGGCCATTGTCAATCCGGAAAACACCATTTTCTCCATCAAGCGGCTGATGGGGCGGCGCTACGATGACCCGGAGGTGGAGAAAGCGCGCCGGATTCTTCCGTACAAAATCGTCGCCGGGCCGCAGGGGGATGCCCGCGTCTACATCCCGCAGACCGGGAAGGAGTACACGCCCCAGGAAATCTCGGCGATGATCCTGCGCAAACTGAAGCAGGACGCTGAAGCCTACCTGGGCGAGCCCGTCACCCAGGCCGTCATCACCGTTCCGGCCTACTTCAACGACAGCCAGCGCCAGGCGACGAAGGACGCCGGGAAGATCGCCGGGCTGGAGGTGCTGCGCATCATCAACGAGCCTACGGCGGCGTCCCTGGCCTACGGGCTGGACAAGAAGGGCGTGGAGACCATCCTGGTCTTTGACCTGGGCGGCGGCACCTTTGACGTCTCCATCTTGGAGGTCGGGGAAGGCGTTATTGAGGTGAAGGCCACCAGCGGCGACACCTTCCTGGGCGGCGACGACTGGGACCAGCGCATCGTCAACTACGTGGCGGATGAGTTCAGGAAGGAGTACGGGATTGACCTGCGGCAGGACCGGCAGGCGCTCCAGCGGCTGAAGGAAGCGGCGGAGAAGGCGAAGATTGAACTCTCCACGATGCTGGAAACGGAGATCAACCTGCCCTTCATCACCGCCGACGCTTCCGGCCCCAAGCACCTGCAGATGCGGCTGACGCGGGCCAAACTGGAGCAGTTGACGGCCGACCTGGTCCAGCGCTGCCGCGGCCCCTTTGAGCAGGCGCTGCGGGATGCGAAGATGAGCGCCCGGGACCTGGACGCGGTGGTCCTGGTGGGCGGCGCCACCCGGATGCCGATGATTCAGGACCTGGTGCGGGAACTGACCGGCGGCAAGGAGCCGCACAAGGGCGTCAACCCCGACGAGGTGGTGGCCGTCGGCGCGGCGATTCAGGCCGGCGTCCTGGGCGGCGAGGTGCGCGACGTGGTCCTGCTGGACGTCACCCCGCTGACGCTGGGCGTGGAGACGCTGGGCGGTGTGATGACGCCGCTCATCCCGCGCAACACCACCATCCCGGTGCGCAAGAGCGAAATCTTCACCACCGCCGAGGACGGCCAGACCGTGGTCACCATCCACGTCCTGCAGGGGGAGCGCCCGATGGCGGCCGACAACATCAGCCTGGGCCGCTTTAACCTGGAGGGCATCCCGCCGGCCCCGCGCGGCATCCCGCAGATTGAGGTCACGTTTGACATTGACGCCAACGGCATCCTCAACGTCTCGGCGAAGGATAAGGCAACGGGCCGGGAACAGCGCATCACCATCACCGCCACCACCAACCTGAGCAAAGAAGAGGTGGAGCGGTTGCTGAACGAGGCGAAGCGGCACGAGGCGGAGGACCGGCAGCGGAGGGAACTGGCAGAGGCCCGCAATGCCGCCGACAGTGTCATCTACCAGACGGAGAAGTTCCTGCGGGAACTGGGGGACCAGGTGTCGGGTTCTGACCGCCAGCGGATTGAGGACATCATTCGCGACCTGCGGGAGGCGATGAAGGGCGAGGACATCGCCCGCATCCGGCGGCTGATAGAGCAACTCCAGCAGGCCAGTATGGCGCTGGGCCAGCAGATGTACGCCCGGCAGCAGGCGGCGGGCGGTCCGGGCGGCCCCACTCCGGGTGGTGCCGGCCCCTCCGGCGGCGAGGGGGATGTGATTGAGGGTGAATTCCGTGAAACGTAGCGCACGCGAGGAGGCGCTGTGACGACCCGAAAGAAAATCCCCATCCGCATCGTCCAGCCGGAACTGGAGGAGGCGCCGCCGTCGCCGGTCGTTCCGGTGGATGAGGCCCCGCCGCCGGTCGCCGAGGCGCCGCCGCCCGTGCCGCCGACAACCGCTACCGCCCCGTCAGTTCCGGCGGGCCCTTCGGAGGAAGAACAGGCGTTGAAAGAAGAACTGGAACGGTGGAAAGACCGGGCGCTGCGCCTGGAGGCGGAAATGGATAACTTCCGCAAGCGGCTGCAGCGCCTGACGGAGGAGCGGATTGCTGCCGATCGGGAGCGGTTGCTGCGGGACTTCCTGGCCGTCGCCGACGACCTGGCCCGGGCCCTCTCCGCCGACGGCGCCGACGCGGAGGCCATCCGCCAGGGGGTGGAACTGACCCACCGCAGTCTGATGCATCTGCTGAGCCGGGAGGGGGTGGCGCCCATTGAGGCGGAGGGCCAGCCCTTTGACCCGGCCTGGCACGAAGCGGTGGGGACCGTCCCCGCGCATCAGGTCGGCAAAGAGCCGGATACGGTCGCCCACGTGGTCCGGGCAGGCTACCGCATCGGCGACCGGCTGCTACGGCCGGCGCGCGTGATCGTTGCGACCGCCGAGTAGGACCGGCGGCCGCGCGGGGGGGGGGGGGGGGGCGGGGGGGGGGGCCGCGGCCGGGGGGGGGGGGGGGGGGGGGGGGGGGGGGGCGGCGCGGCCGCCCCCCCCCCGCCCCCAGCCTTATCCCCCCATCATCCTCATCAACTCGTCCTCGTTGATCATCGGCACCCCCAGTTCCTGCGCGCGGCGGTACTTGGTGCCCCCCGGCGCCTCACCGACAACCAGATAGTCCGTCTTCCGGCTGACGCTATCGGTGACCTTGCCGCCAGCGCGCTCAATCATCGCCGCGACCTCCTCGCGCGGCCGGGAGAGGGTGCCGGTGATGACGAAGGTCAGGCCCGCCAGCGGCTGCGGCCCGGCCTCCACGACCGGTGCCTCCTCCGCCGGTTTCACCCCGGCCCGGCGGAGTTTCTCCACAATCTCCCGGTGCCGGGGGCGGCGGAACCACTCCGCCACCGCGCGGGCAATCTCCGGACCGATACCGGGAATCTGCTGCAACTCCTCCTCCGTCGCCTGGGCCAGCCGGTCCACCGACCGGAAGTGGTGGGCCAGCGTCTCCGCCACCACCCCGCCCACCTGCGGGATGCCCAGCGCGGTCAGCACCCGGCTGAACGGCTGTCCCTTAGAGGCCGCAATCCCCGCCAGCAGGTTCTCCGCCTTCTTCTCGGCGAACCCCTCCAGCCCCAGCAGGTCCTCTTTGCGCAGGAAGTAGAGGTCGGCGATGTCGTGAACCAGGCCCCGGTCCACCAGCAGTTGGGCCGTCTTCTCCCCCAGCGACTCAATGTCCATCGCCCCGCGCGAGGCGAAGTAGGAGATGCGGCGGACCAGTTGCGCCGGGCAGGCCGCGTTGGCGCAGTAGACGGCCACCTCCCCCGGCGTCCGGACCACCGGCTCCCCGCAGGCCGGACAGCGGTCCGGCGGAATGTACGGTCGCTCCTCGCCGGTCCGCACGTCCACCACCGGCCCGACGATGTACGGGATGACCTCCCCGGCCCGCTTGACGATCACCCGGTCCCCGACGCGGATGTCCTTTTCGGCGATATAGTCAAAGTTGTGCAGGGTCGCTTTGGTGACGGTCACCCCGCCGATGGGGACGGGTTCCAGGACGGCGTAGGGGGTGAGGACCCCGGTGCGGCCCACGTTGACCCGGATGTCCAGGAGACGGGTTGTCGCCTCCCGGCCGGGGAACTTGTAGGCCAGCATCCCCCGGGGCGTCCGGCCCACCACCCCCAGGTCCGCTGACACCCGCAGGTCGTTGACCTTGATGACCATCCCGTCGGCCTCGTAGGGGAGCGTATCTCGCTTCCGTTCCCACTCCTGGCAGTAGGCCACGGCGCGCTCAAAGTCGGGGCAGTAGGCTGCCTGCTCGGGGACGGGGAAGCCCAGCGCGCGCAGGTACTGAAGCGTCTCCCACTGGGTGGACGGCGGGGCCGGTTCCCCCTCGTAGGCCACCACCTGGTAGCAGAGCAGGCTGATGGGCCGCTGCGCGGTGATGCGGGAGTCCAGTTGCCGCAGGGAGCCGGCGGCAGCGTTGCGGGGGTTGGCGAAGGTCTTTTCTCCCTTCTCTGCCTGGCGACGGTTGAACTCCTCAAAGTCGCGCACCGTCATATATGCCTCGCCCCGGACGACCAGATAGGGCGGCGGTTTGGGGCCGTCGGGCCCGACGGGGATGCGCAGAGGGAGTTGGCGGACGGTGCGCAGGTTGGCCGTCACATCCTCTCCGACCTCCCCGTCGCCCCGGGTGGCGCCGAGGGTGAAGGCCCCGTCCCGGTAGTGGAGGACGACGCTGAGGCCGTCTATCTTGGGCTCCACGACGAAATCCAGGCGGGTGCCCGGCGGGAGCAATCTGGAGATGCGCTCCAGCCAGGCGCGCGCCTCGTCGGGGCCGAAGGCGTTCTCCAGGCTGAGGATGGGGGCAGGGTGGCGCACCTGGGCGAACTCCGGGGCCGGCGGCGCGCCGACCCGCTGGGTGGGCGAATCGGGCGTGACCAGTTCCGGGTACTGCTCCTCCAGCCGCCGCAGTTCGGCCATCAGCGCGTCGTACTCGGCGTCGCTGATGACGGGGGAATCCAGGACGTAGTAGCGGTAGTTGTGGTAGTGAATCTCCTGGCGCAGTTGCTCTACTCGCTTTCGTACCTCCTCCGGCACCATCACCTTCACCTCCATTTCCTCAGGTAGGGGCAACCCTTACGGTTGCCTATTGGCATCAAGTTAGGTACCAACAGGCGTTTTCGTCATTCCCTCACCCCACCTCTGCCCCTGGGTTCATTAATTTCTTTGAATCGTTCGTGCCCCTCTCCCGCTCGCCTGACGGCGGCGGGAGAGGGGAGGGGAAAAATGAGGGGTTTTGCGGCGGC
>JBBIKR010000026.1:38988-39498 GCA_037445395.1 Thermoflexales bacterium | reverse complement strand
TAGTCAGCCACGAAGCGAAGCGGAGTGGCGTATTGCCGTTAGTAGTCAGCCACGAAGCGAAGCGGAGTGGCGCATCTTCCCCCTGCGCTTCGGCGTGGAAATGAACTGGGGCATCCTGGGCGGCGGGAGCGAGGAGGGCTTCCTGCGGGTGCTGCGGGGACGGGAGAAGGTCACGCGCCGCCCTGCCGATACCGGCGAAGTCCGGGACGTGACCGGCTTCACCTTCAACCTCCCCTATCTGGTTCGTAGCGAGCCGCGCAGCGCGGCGGAGCGGCGTCATCCGGAGGTTGCCCTCACCCTGAGCGTTCCGGCGACCCTCTGGCACTTCCCGCTGGAGGCCGTCTCCAACTCCGAGGCCGGCTACGAGCGGGTCTACCAGGGCACCTGCACCCTGCTCGGGTGGGACCTGGCCCTGGGGCCGGGGGAGTTCTGGGAGGCGACCCTGCAGGTCGCGCTGGCGTAGAGATCGGGGTTTTGGCGGGGGGGGCCCCGGCCCCCCCCACAACCCCC
>JBBIKR010000026.1:24705-38978 GCA_037445395.1 Thermoflexales bacterium | reverse complement strand
CGCAGGGGGGGGGGGGTTTTTTCTGGGGGTTTTGGGGGGGGCCCGCGGCCCGCCGCCAAAACCCCACGATGACGCAAGGGAGGAGATATGGACATCCGCAACATCGCCGTCATCGGCGCAGGCACGATGGGCAGTGGCATTGCCCAGGTCTGCGCCACCTATGGCTACACCGTCACCCTCATAGATGTCATCCCGGAGCAACTGGAGCGGGCCCGGACGGCCATCCGTCAGTCTGTGGAGAAACTCCACGCCAAAGGCCGCATCACCGACGCCCAGCGGGATTCCGCCCTGAGCGGCATCCGGACCTCCCTGCAGATGGAGGATGCCGCCGACGCCGACCTGGTCGTGGAGGCGGTCGTGGAGCGGCTGGAGGTCAAGCAGGAGGTCTTCGCCCAACTGGACCGCCTGACCCGCCCCGAGGCCATCCTGGCCAGCAACACGTCCTCCATTTCCATTACCCAATTGGGCGCGGCCACCCGTCGGCCGGAGAAGGTCATCGGCATGCACTTTATGAACCCGGTGCCGCTGATGAAACTGGTGGAGGTCATCCGGGGCCTGGCCACTTCCGACGAGACGACGGCGACCGTTGTCGCGCTGGCGAAGGCGCTGGACAAGGTGCCGGTGGAGGCCCAGGACTACCCCGGTTTCATCTCCAACCGCATCCTCTGCCCGATGATCAACGAGGCCATCTACGCGCTGATGGAAGGGGTGGGTACGGTGGAGGCGATAGACACGGTGATGAAACTGGGGATGAATCACCCGATGGGGCCGCTGGAACTGGCCGACCTCATCGGCCTGGATGTGGTGCTCAATATTATGGAAGTCCTCCATCGGGAACTGGGAGACGACAAGTACCGGCCCTGTCCGCTCCTGAAGCGCATGGTCGCCGCCGGACATCTGGGCCGCAAAACCGGGCGCGGGTTCTATACATACACGTAGTACGGAGTACGCATCACCCATATGGAAACCTGGTCTTACATCTCCGGAGTCGGTATTACCATCGGGCTGGTTCACCTCATCCTGTTCCTGATCCTCCTCTTCCGGCGGGGGAAGGGCGCGAGGGAGAAACTGACCCTGGCCTATCTGGGATTCGGCCTGGCGTGGATTGCGTCGGTCACCCTGGCCGACCTGGAGGCCATCTTCCTGCCGGTGGTCACAGAGAGCGCGGGCGCGCTGATCCCGGTCTTCACAGTCGCGCTGGCGACGGGGTACCTGACCTGCGTCACGCTATTTCTGGATTACCCTTTCTGGCCCGTTGTCGCCACCGCCGGCTATACCTGGACGGCGATTCTGCTCGTCGCAACCGGGTATTTTCTACTGGTACCGCCCTCCCTGCTTCCGCTGGATCAGATTGGCACGGGCAGTTGGACCGTCTTCAGCCTGGGGACCATCGTTGCTCTGACCGCCGATCTCTTCCGAAGCCGGATGGCTTTCCGCCGCAACCGCGCGCTGTACTGGTTGCTGACGGCGAACGCGGTGTTGATCGGGCAGGCGCTGACCCTCCTCCCGCTGGGCCCTCTGCGCATCGTCGGCCCCTTAGTCCACACCGCAGGTGCCATCGCTTTGCTTCGGGGGGTTCTGAGTTTCTGGCTCCCCAATGTCAAGGCGGCACTCCGGTCCATCTTCCGCTTTTTGTTCCTCTTTGCGGTTACCGCTCTTCTGCTGGCCGGCATGGTCCTGGCGGTGGAGCGCCTGACGGCGATCGAGGTTGTCTCTTCTACCACCCTGGTCATTCTCCTGGCTGTTGGGGCCGCCCTGGTATATCTTCCCCTGTACCAGGCGCTGGTGCGGCTGGTGGACCGGTTGCTGGTGGGGGTGGGCTTTGACCCCGCGCAGACGTTACGGGATTACAGCCAGACCATCAGCACGGTGTTGGACCTGGAGCAACTGGCGCAGACCGCCGTCCAGACGGTCGCCCAGGTCCTGGACGTCCGCCGGGGCGCCCTGCTGATTGCCAGCGAGACGGAGCGAGGGGGCCTGGTTTTACGGCCGGTGCCGGCGTTGGGGGAAATCCCCACCGACCCGATAGAACTGGAGCCCATCAGCCCCATCCTGGTTCGTCTGAAGGAACAGGATGCTCCTCTTTTCCAGTACGAAGTGGAACATCACCCGGTTCTCAAAGAAGCGTTGCCGAGAGAACGGGAGGGACTGCAATCTCTGGAAATGGAGATTTACCTGCCCATTCGGGTGGAAGGGGAACTGGCGGGGTTGCTGGCGCTGGGGCCGCTGAGTACTGGTGAGCCGTATGCCCCGCGCGTCGTGGAGTTCTTATCCACCCTTGCCCATCAGACTGGGGTGGCGCTCCAGAACGCGCGGCTTTTCGCAGGCCTGCAGGAGTTGAATGCCCGGATTATGCAACTCAACGAGAGCCTCCGTACGGCCTACGAGCGACTGGAGCGGTTGGACCGGGCCAAGAGCGATTTCCTGAGCATCGCTTCCCACGAATTGCGGACCCCCCTCACCCAGATTCGGGGATATACCGATGTCCTGAACGAACTGGCTCACTCCGATGCGCTCACGCGGGATCAGATTGCCCGCATCACAGAGAACATCTCCCGTCCGGTCCGCCGCCTGGAGCGGATCATCAGCGCGATGCTGGATGCCTCTCAGTTAGAGACCGGGATGAGTTTCCACTTCGCTCCTACGGCCCTGGCCGGTGTGATGCGGATGGCTCTGGAGCCCTGGCAGGAAGCGCTGAGAGAGCGGAAATTAACGCTGACAACTCATGGCCTGGAGGACATCGCGCCGATTCGTGCCGATATGGAGCGGCTCGCTCAGGCGTTCAGTAACCTGATTTCCAATGCGATCAAGTTTACCCCCGATGGTGGACGGATCACCATAGAGGCACACCCGCTGGACGAGGAGCACTTTGAGGTCACCATCAGCGACACGGGCATCGGCATCAGCAAGGTGGACCAGGAGTTGATTTTTGAGAAGTTCTACCGTGTCGGGGATATAGACCTCCCCCCCCCCGGCGAGTACCCGGCCACGGGCGGCCGCCCGCCACTCGGGGTCCCCCGCGCCGGGGGGGTTATTGAGGGGCACGGTGGCTGTATCTGGGTGGAGAGCGAGGGGTACGACGAGGAACGTTGTCCAGGGAGCACGTTCCACGTGGTTCTCCCCTACTATGCCCATCGGGGCCCCTGTCGCTGGAAGCGGCCCGGGCAGGAGGGGTGAGTCCAGGGGGCGCAGCGGCACCGCCGCTGCGCCCCCTGATGCTTTCATGCCCCGCGAATCAGGTGAATGTTCCCCCGCTCATCGCGGAAGGAGCAGGCGGCAAATATCGGGTCATCGGGCTTCATGTCTAATGCCCACTTCAGGATCACCGGTACATCCTCCACCACATCCAGAGCGCCGATCTGGTCGCGCTCTACCCAGACCGGTTGTCCTTCGGCCGACGCCTGCACGTCCCGGGAGAGGGCTTGCGCGGTGAACACGAAAAGGAGCACGCCGGGTTCATCCCCTTCCGGCGCGACGGTGATCATCCCGCGTAGCCGCAGTTCGGTGATGGGAATTCCCGTCTCCTCCTGAATCTCCCGCCGCGCGGCAGAGTAGACATCTTCTCCGGGCTCCAGGTGTCCGCCGATGCCGTTATAGCGGTTGGCCCAGAGCCGCTTATCGGGCGCCCCGCGCAGGAGCAGGACATCGTCCCCGTGGGTGATAAAACAGAGGACGCGGGGGATGAACAACATATTTGCCGTTATCCTCTTCGCGGATGCCCCACGGGCAGCATGTAGAGCGGCTCCTCTTCTGGGGGCAGGGCCAGCACCCGGGCGACGGCCGCGTCGTCAAACGCACCGACGGGCACGCTGGCCAGCCCCAGGGCGACAGCCTCCAGCAACAGATTCTGGGCGGCATGGCCGACATCCATAGGGACGTAGCGAACCCGCCCCCGCTCCCCGTACCGGCGGGTGGTGCGGGAGAAGACCGCGCTGATGGCGAAGACCACCGGCGCCTGGGCGAGAAAGCGCTGGTTCCAGGCCGCCTCGGCCAGTTGTGCGCGCACATCCTCCGGCTGATGCCGCACCAGACCATGCCCCTGGGGGCGGTACCGCCAGACCCCCTCTTTCCAGCAGACGTAGAATTCCAGGGGGCAGCAGCCGCCCGCAGACGGCGCGGCTCGCAGATACTCTTTGGAGCCGGTGATTCCCTGCGCGGCCCAGAGCAACTGGCCGATCTCCTCCAGGGTCAACTCCTTTGAGGCGAACGAACGCACCGACCGCCGGGCCGCAATGACGGCCTCCAGCGAGCGCTCTCCATCCAACCGGGGTGGTGGAAGTCGCAATTCATCGCTCATGGCTTTCTCCTTCCCCATACATTTGCAGCAGTTTTTCCCGACTGAGCCAGTAAAACCGCCGGCTCAACACTTCCAGCCCGCGCCCCTCCACACTGGGCGGGTTGAACGCGCGGCGCATCAGCCAGGTCCACACCCGGCTGACCTGTTCCTCTATCCGGTCCCAAGCGGTCTGTGGGGGGAGTTCGTAAATTTCCAGCCCCAACCGCTCCAGCAGGCGAATGATGGCGGGGGAAAAATGCAGGATGCCCGCTCCGCCAAATCCCCGAATGGCCTGCAGGCGGGGGTCCTCCCGCGCCGCCTGGGCCAGCAATTGCAGGGACCGGATCAGCCGTCGGCGCAGTTCACGGGCCCAGGCCATATCCGCTCCGGTGGGGGGGATCGGCGGCACCCGTTCGTTCCAGGCGTGGATCATTCCGACAACCTCTCCCCGCCGGATGACGGTTCCGTCGTTCAGCGTCATCTCCCAGCGGGAGCGAGTCAGCCCGACCCGAAGGATGCAATCCGTGTCGTCGCTGAACTCCCAGATATGAAGCCGTCGCCGCATGTACCGGTCTATGGCAAAGACCAGGCGGCTCAGTAAGTCCGGAGGGCGTTGCTGACGTTCCACGATGGAAGATTTTAGCACACCTGGCTGTGTCGTCAAGACGGATTGACGTTTCTTGACTTTTCTCCCTTCTCGGAGTATCCTATAGACGACCACCACTGTTGCGGAGGATAGCGGTGCCCCGTCCTTTCTATCTGGCCATTGAGGGCGTGATCGGTGTCGGTAAGACGGCCCTGGCCCGGTTGCTGCAGCCCCGGTTCCAGGCCGACCTTTTGCTGGAAGTCTTTGAGGAGAACCCATTTCTCTCCGATTTCTACGCTGACCGTCAACGGTACGCTTTCCAGACCCAGATTTTCTTCCTGCTCAGCCGGTATCGCCAGCAGCAGGAAATCCGGCGCAACGACCGACCGCTCATCGCTGACTACACGTTCGCCAAAGACCGCCTCTTTGCCCACTTGAATCTCCGCGGGGACGAACTGGCAACTTATGAACGACTGCACCAGGCGCTGGCGGAGAAGGTCATCCTCCCCGACCTGGTCGTCTATCTCCAGGCCAGTCTGGACGTTTTGATGGCGCGCATCGCCACCCGGGACCGTCCCTACGAGCGCGGGATGGACCCGGCCTACATTGAAAGTCTGCGCCAGGCCTACGAGTGCCATTTCGCCACCTACGATGCAACCCCCTTGCTGGTTATCAACACCGACGGGCTGGACTTCGTCCGTAACCCCCAGGACCTGGCCTACATAGAGGGGCGAATTCGGACGGCGCTGAGCGCGGCGGAAGTTCGGGCGCGCCTGGCGGAGGGACCGCCAGGCACCTCCGGGGACCAGCAACCCCTCCCTCAGCGCACACTGGTGACGGAGTTCCTGGCCCTTACCGAAGCGGTGGGGGCTCTGGGCGCGGCGCTCACTGCAGATCCGACCGGACACTCCCCGGATTTCCGGCACGCCTTAGAACTCTCGCGTCAGCGCCTGCAACGGATGGAAACCGTGCTGGGCATCCAGAGCAAATGGATGGAGGGGTGAATTGTCCCGGGAAGAGACGGCGCAAGCAGCAGAGGACCAATCCATTAAGGTCTCTTCCTCACCGGATGTCGTCCACCGTCTGATTGCCGGCACCGAGTTGGAGGAGGTACTCTCCGAGATTGTGGATGCCGGGCTTCGGGTCAGCGGTGCGGACCGGGGAGCGATTTATCTGTACGATGCCAGCCGGGACCGTCTGACGGTAGGGCATGCCCGCGGACTCTCCGAGGACTACCTTGCTTATCTGACTTCTGTATTCCGGGAGGTCCCCGGTGCTCAAATCCTGCAGACCCTTTCTCCCATTTGCATACAGGATGCCTGGCATGACCCCGAAGCCCGGGTGCTCTGGGAGGCCGCCCGCAAGGAGGGATTCCGCTCTTATGTTGTTCTTCCCCTGGTTTATCATGGGCAGGCCCTGGGGGCGATGGTCCTCTACTACAATGACCTTTATACCTGTACCCCGAAAGACCTCCAGTTCTACCAGTCTCTGACCGACCAGGCCGCGATTGCTGTTGCTCACACGATGGTGTCCCAGCAGGCGCAACGGTGGTCGCAGACCCTCTCCGCGTTTCAGGAAATTGATTATCAGATCCTTTCGGCCCAGAACCTGGAATCGGTGCTGATGGCGATTGCCAATGCTCTCCAGCGGATTCTGGGAGTTTCTACACTGTACATCGGGTTGTACGACTCACTGCTGGATGAAGTGCACTTTCCGATCCTGATAGATCGGGGGGAAAAGCAACCACCCGTGCGACGGAAACTCTCCGAGGGGGCCGGGCTGGCCGGGTGGGTGATCCGTACCGGCCAGCCCATCTGGATTCGCGATGCCCACAAGGAAGAATTGCCCACCCAGGCCATCCAGATCGGAGACCCCACCCGTTCTCTGGCTGTGCTCCCGTTGCGGGTGCGAGATCGTACGGTCGGTGTGCTCTCCGTCCAGTCATATACCCCCTACGCCTTCGGGGAAGAAGAACGGCAACTGCTGGAAGGGATTGCCACCCAGGCCGCCATCGCCATAGAGAATGTTCGGCTGCTCCAGGAAGGCCGCCATCGCGCGGCCCAACTGGCGACCGCGGCCCAGGTCGCCCGCTCGGCGGCATCTATTCTGGACCTCCAGCGGTTGCTTTCTGAAACGGCCGAATTGATTCGGGAACAATTCAACTTCTACTATGTGGGCATTTTCTTGCTGGACGAGAGGGGGCGCTGGGCCGTCCTGCGGGCCGGGACCGGCGAGGCGGGCCGGAAGATGCTGGAAATGGGCCACAAACTGGAGGTCGGTGGCCCCTCTATGATTGGCTGGTGTACGGCCTACGGCAAGCCCCGCATCGCCCTGGACGTGGGCAAAGAGGCCGTCCGGTTTGACAACCCCCTCCTGCCCGAAACCCGCTCCGAGATGGCGCTGCCCCTGATGAGCCGGGAACGGGTGATCGGCGCGATGACCGTCCAGTCGGACCGTCCGGCCGCGTTTTCTCCCGAGGACATCACCGTTTTGCAGACTGTCGCCGATCAACTGGCGACCGCGATAGAGAATGCCAACCTCTATCAGGAGACCCTTCACCGTCAGGCCCAGGCCTGGGTGCTCCGGGAGGTCATGCTGGCCGCAGCGTCCACCCTGGACTTTGACCAGATATTGCAGCGCACCATTCAGACCTTGCGGTCTGCGCTCAAAGTGGAGTTTCTCGCCGTGGTGTTGCCGGACGAATCCGGTGAGTTCCTGCGAATCCATCCTTCCCAGATTGGCTACGATGTCCCGGTGGAAGAGGTTCGTCTGCCACTGGACGGGAGCGTCAGCGGGCTGGTTTTTCAATCCGGAAAGGCGATGCTGATCCGGGATGTTCGGGAAGTCCCGTTTTACTATCCGGGACATCCGGATGTCCGCTCGGAATTGTGCGTTCCGCTTCGGTTGGGGGACGAAGTCATCGGGGTGCTCAACGTGGAAAGCCGGCGGATCAATGCGTTCCGGGAGGAGGACCTGGTCTTTTTCACCGCCATCGCCGGAGAACTGGCCATCGCTCTGGAGAACGCCCGCCTCTATCAACAGGAGCAGCGCCGACGGGAGGAGGCGGAGAGCCTCTATCGCGCCGCTCAGGCAATGACGACCACGCTGGACCTGCAGGAGGTTCTGGAGCGGATTCTGACCGAGTTACAGAATGTGGTCCCCTACGATAGCGCTTCGGTGCAGTTGCTTCGGGAAGAGAAACTGGAAATCATCGCCGGGCGAGGATTCTCTCACCCCGAGGAGATTCTGGGGACGACGATAGACCTGATGACCAACAGTAATCCCAACGTTCAGGTCGTTCGGACCCGTGCCCCGTTGATTTTGGAGGATGCCCCGGCCATTTACCCTGAGTTCCGACGGGAGCCTCATAGGAAGGCCGGCATTCGGGCCTGGATGGGGGTCCCGCTCCTCTACGGAGACCGGGTCATCGGGATGTTGACACTGGACAAGAAGGAGCCGGGGTTCTACACCCGGGAGCACGCCCGGGTGGCACTGGCTTTTGCCGGACAGGCCACCATTGCCATAGAAAATGCGCGCCTGTACGAGCAACTGGAGGAGCAGTCGGCCCAACTGGCGGCCGCTCTGGAGAGGTTACAAAATCTGGACCGGCTGAGGGAACAGATGATTCAGAACGTCGGTCATGAACTCCGTACACCCCTCACACTGGTCCAGGGGTACGTGGAGTTGCTGTTGAACGGTGAACTGGGGCCTATCCAGCCCCTGCAACGTTCTGCTCTCCAGATTGTTTATGAGCGGACCCAGACACTGGCCCATATGATTGGCAATCTCACGGCTCTGCGCACCGTCCGACCCGAATCTATGGTTATGGCCCCCCAGTCTCTCCCAGAAGCGCTGAAATGGGTGGTGGAGCATTATCGCCATCGGGCCGAGGGTGCCGGAATCACCATCATGACGGAAGTCCCTGAGGTCGTACCCACCATCCTGGCCGATCGGGAGCATCTGCTTCTGGCTCTTTCGCAATTGTTGGATAACGCCATCAAATTCAGCCCCCAGGGGGGAACGGTGCGTATCCGAATATGGTCGGAGAGAGACTGGGTGAACCTGGCTGTCCAGGACGAGGGTATCGGGATTCCGCGTGAGCACCTTCCGCACATTTTTGAGCGTTTCTATCAGGTAGACGGTTCCACCACTCGCCGCTTCGGGGGGATGGGCATTGGTCTGGCCCTGGTATGGGAAATCATGGAAGCCCATCGCGGGTTGGTCAGAGTGGAAAGTGAGGTGGGGAAGGGCAGCACGTTTATCCTTTCCTTCCCTCGGGCCGGGGGTGAGGAATGAAGAAGTGGTTTGTCGCTGTTGCAGGCAACATCGGCGTTGGCAAATCCAGCCTGACCGAGATGCTGGGAGAGCGATTGGGCTGGGAGCCCTTTTTTGAGGCCGTCTCCGACAATCCCTATCTGGCGGACTTTTACCAGGACATGGCCCGCTGGAGTTTTCATTCCCAGGTCTTTTTCCTTTCCCGACGCCTTCGCCATCACTATCAACTGCTGCAACGGCCGAATTCGGTGGTGCAGGACCGGACCGTCTACGAAGACGCGGAGGTGTTTGCCTGCAACCTCTACCGTCAGGGGCTGATGAGTGAGCGGGATTACCGCAGTTATCGGGAGTTGTACGAGGTGCTGAGTGCCCTTCTGCCCCCACCGGACCTGGTGGTTTACCTCCGGGCGTCGGTCCCGACATTGATGGCCCGGATTGCCCAGCGAGGGCGTCCCTTTGAGCGGAACATCGCACCGGAATACCTGGAACAACTGAACGAGTTGTACGAGGAGTGGATTGGTAGATTCAATCTCTGCCCCGTCCTGACTGTCCCCTCGGACCGATTGGATTTTGTGGGCAATTCCCATCATCTGGACCTGATTGTGGAAAAAGTGATGGAGAAACTGCAGGGGCGGGAGGTGGTAGAGTTTGACGAGTGAGCGGGAGCGGGTTGCTCGCGAGAGAGTGGAGCGAAAAGAGGGGTACGCGTCCTATGAGGCGGCGTAGACACAATCGGGTGAAAGAATACGAGTGGCTGATGGAGGTCAGCCGGGAACTGGCAGCGGGGCTGGACCTGGATGGTGTGGCCCGGCGAGCGCTGGCACTCAGTTCACAGGCGGTGGAATCTGACCTGGGGAGCCTGATCCTTCTGAATGAGCGCGGCCAGCCCGTCATGGTCTTGTTGCTCCATGAGGGACGGTTCCACCGGGGAAGTCCGGATGTGGCGCGGCAGACGCTGGCAGAGGGGTTGGCCGGCTGGGCCCTCCGCCACCGTCAGGCCGCGCGGGTGGATGATGTGGAGGAGGACCCCCGCTGGTTGAAACTGCCGGAACCCGACCTGACGGTTCACGCTCGCTCGGCGCTCTGTGTGCCGCTGATTTCCCCCCATCGGCCCATCGGGGTCCTGACCTGCACGGATTCCCGTCCGGGCTATTTTAATGATGCGGACCTGCAGGCGCTGCAGTTCATCGCCGATCAGGCCACGGTCGCGCTGGAAAACGCCTGGCTCTTCGCTGCTGAGGAGCAGCGTCGCCATCTGGCGGATACCCTCCGGGAGATTGCCCGTGCCCTGACGGCCACGCTGGACCTGGATGAAGTGCTCTCGCTCATCCTGGATTCCCTGAGCCAGGTGGTTTCGTACGACAGCGCGTCCATCTTCCTGCTGGAGGGCCGGCAACTGGTCATCCGCGCCTGGCGGGGGTTTGAGCACCCGGAGGCCGTGCAGGGGCTGATTCTCCCGCTGGAAGGAAACCACATTATGGCCCGCGTGGTGGCCCACCGCGAGCCCCTGGTCTGTGCCGATGTCCAGCGAGAGGAGGGGTGGCAGAACATTCCCGGCATCCCCCCGATCCGCGGGTGGATCGGAGCGCCGCTGGTGGCCCGGGGGCGGGTGGTGGGGGTGCTCACGGTGGATAGTTTGCAGCCGGACGTGTACACCGAAGAGGATGCCCTCACCGTTGCGGCCTTCGCTGACCACGCGGCCATCGCCATCGCCAATGCCCAACTGTTGCAGCAGACCCAACGGCAACTGGAAGAAGTCGCTTTCCTCCACCGCACGGGCCAGGCGCTGGCTGCTTCTCTGGAAATGGAGGATGTCCTGCAGTCGTTGCTGGAAAGCGTGCGAGAACACTTCAAGGTGGAAGCGGCCTCCGTTGCCCTGGTGGACGAACAGACCCGCGAACTGGTTTTCCGGGTCGCGACCGGCGCCGCGGCCGACCGGGTAGTGGGGGTACGCCTGAAGCCCGGGCAGGGCATTGCCGGTTGGGTGGCCCGGTCCAGCCTCCCCATCGTCGTCCCCTCGGTGGATCAGGACCCCCGCTGGTACTCCGGTGTGGACCAGGAGACGGGGTTCCGCACGCGCACCCTGGTCGCCGTTCCCATTCGCCTGGGCGAAGAAGTCCTGGGCGTGGTGGAAGCGATCAACCCCGTGGAGAGGTCCTGGGATGAGGGAGGAATCAAACTGTTGCTGAGCGTGGCCGCGCTGGCGGCCAGCGCGATTCAGAATGCCCGGCAGTTTAACCGCGCCCGCGATGCCGAGGAGCGTTACTCCAGCCTTTTTGAGAATAGCGCCGACCCGATTCTGATCACCGACGCAGAGGGCCGGATTGCGGATGTCAACCGGAAGTTCTGTCAGATGATGGGATATAATCGTGAGGAGATTCGGCTTCGGGAAGCATTTACTCTGACGGCCCATCCACAGCGGCTGCGCGATTGGCTGGATCAGGTCCTCCAAGGGAAGGATATCCTGGGCAACCTGGAGATGACCACCCAAGAGGGGCGAACCCTCCCCTTTGAAGTGCGGGCCACACTGGTCTTCCACGGCTCCAGGCCCTATGTCCAGTGGGTCTTTCATGACATCACAGAACGGCTGCAACTGGAGCAAGTCCGGGAGGACCTGACTCATATGATTGTGCACGACCTCCGCAATCCGCTTTCCTCCATTATGAGTAGCCTGGAACTGATCCGTGCCCGCCTTCAGGACCCGACGATGGACATCCCGCTGGACCAGTTGTTCGCGGTGGCCCAGCGGAGCGGCGAGCGCCTGTTCGGATTGATTGATTCCATCCTGGACGTGGCCCGTCTGGAGTCCGGAAAGGCGGAACTGAACTATCAGATGATAGACGTGGAAGAGATGGTTCGGGAGGCGGTGGAACAGTTAAGGCCCGTGGCGGTGGGACGGGATATTCGTCTGGGTTTCCACGTTCCCCAGGGCCTTCCACCGATCAGGGGAGACCGGAATCTCCTCCTGCGAACTCTGACCAATCTGCTGGATAATGCGCTCAAGTTTACTCCTCCCGATGGAGAGGTTCAGGTAACGGTAGACCTTACATCGGCGGATGTTCTCCAGTTCGCGGTCTCCGATACCGGTCCGGGCATCCCTCAGGATTTCCAGGAGCGGATTTTTGACCGGTTTGCCCGGCTCCCCAATGAAAAGGCACGGGGCAGCGGGATTGGATTGGCCTTTTGCAAACTGGCTGTGGAGGCTCACGGGGGCCGCATCTGGGTGGAGAGCTGGCCCGGTAAGGGATCTACTTTCTTCTTCACCATTCCGGTGAACCCCGACGGATCGGCCGGGTAGCCAGAGGTGGTTTCACCGCCGAGGCGCAGAGGACACAGAGAAAATAAACGAAACCTCTGCGCTCTCGGCGTCTCTGGGGTGAATTGCTGCGATGACAGAGCGCCTGTACTATACCGACTCGTATCAGACCCATTTCACTGCCCGGGTGGTGGAGCGGCTGACCTGGGACGGCCGTCCTGCGGTGATTCTGGACCGCACGGCCTTCTACCCGACTTCCGGTGGTCAACCCGCCGACCGGGGCCATCTGGGCGGCGTCCCCGTCCTGGGCGCCGAGGTGCGGGAGACCGACGGGGCCATCGTGCACATTCTGGCGGCTCCCCTCCCCGACGATGAGGTGACCGGTGAGATAGACTGGCCTCGCCGCTTTGACCACATGCAGCAGCACACCGGTCAGCATCTGCTCTCCGCCGCATGTGAGCAGTTACTGGACGCGGATACAGTCTCCTTCCACCTGGGCGCGGAGGTCAGCACCATAGACCTGAACGTCCCGCGCCTGGCGCGCGAGGCGCTGGAAGAGGTGGAGGAGCGGGTCAACCAGGTCATCTGGGAGAACCGACCCGTGCGGGCGTACTTTGTGCGTCCGGAAGACGTGGCGACGCTCCCCCTGCGCCGCCCCCCGCAGGTGGAAGGGCCCATCCGTCTGGTGGAGGTGGCAGGAGATGAGGGAGACCGTCCCTTTGATCTGAATCCGTGCGGCGGGACGCACGTTGTCCGGACCGGCGAGATCGGCCTGCTGAAAGTGCTCCGCCTGGACTACCGGGGGCAGGAGACGCGCGTGGAGTTTGTCTGCGGTGGACGCGCGCTGCGGGACTACCGGCTGAAGAACGGCGTACTGCTGAACCTGGCGGCAATGCTGACGGTGGGGTACCGGGAGTTGCCGGAGGCGGTGGGCCGCCTGCAGGAGGAAGCCAGGGCGACCCGGCGGGAGGCGCGCTCGCTGCGGGAACGGCTGGTGGAGGTGGAGGCGGCGCGACTGGCGGAGACGGCGGTATCGGTGGGGCCGCTGCGGGTGGCCCGGGCGGTGGAGGAGAACTGGGACCCCGCCGACCTGCGGGCGCTGGCCCAGAAGGTCGCCGCCCATCCGAACACCGTTGCTCTGGTCGCGTCGGTGGGAGGGGAGCGGGTCCACCTCTGCGTGGCCTGCGCGGAGGGAGTCCCCGCCGATGCAACGGCCCTCCTGCGGGCCATCGCCGAACCCCTGGGGGGCAAAGGTGGCGGACAGGTCCACTTTGCCCAGGGTAGCGCCCCCGCCGCCCCGCGCCAGCGAGTGGAGGAAATACTGAAGGAAATCCACGAAGGACACGAAGAGCACGAAATGAAAATATCCACGAAGGACACGAAGAGCACGAAGGAAGAAGTATGACAGACCTGCTTTTGAAAAAAGAGGTTTTTGCCATTGTTGGGGCTGCAATGGAGGTGCATCGGGAATTGGGGCCGGGGTTTCTGGAAGCGGTGTATCAGGAGGCGATGGAGATTGAACTGGAGAGCCGCCATATCCCGTACGAGGCCCGGAAGACGTTAACAATTTGCTATAAAGGACGCCCGCTGAAGAAAGCATACGAGGCGGACCTGGTCTGCTACGGGCAGATTATCGTTGAATTGAAGGCGCTGGACCGGCTCTCGGGGAGAGAGGAGACCCAGGTTTTGAACTACCTGAAGCAACCGGATTGCGTGTTGGTCTGCTGATTAATTTCGGTAGCCACCCAAAGCTGGAGTGGCAGCGATTAGTTCGGTAAGGACCTACATTCTACATAAGGGTACGGAAAAATCCTTCGTGTTCTTCGTGGATTGGAGAGGGGATTATGGAAGAAATCGTCCCTGGCGTTTACGTCTCTGCG
>JBBIKR010000026.1:12812-24605 GCA_037445395.1 Thermoflexales bacterium | reverse complement strand
GTGGATTGGAGAGGGGATTATGGAAGAAATCGTCCCTGGCGTTTACGTCTCTGCGGTCTATCCCGGCATCAACGTGGGCCTGGTGGTGACCGGGCGGTGGGTGGTCGCCATAGATGCGCCGCCGTTCCCATCCGACCATCAGGCCTGGCGGAAGGCGGCGCGCGCCATCGGGCGTCCCATCCGCTACCTGATCCTGACCGACGACCATCCGGACCGGCTTCTGGGGGCTCTCTGGGTGGGGGTGCCCCTGATCGCCGGGCGCGGGACCTGGCAGAAAATCCGGGAGCGGGGAGACAGCCTGCTGCAGGCGCTGGTAGAGGACTGGAATCGCCGCCATGCCGCTCAGGGAAAGCCCATTCCTTTTCCGGACCCGGACCGCGTTCCGCTTCCGGAACTCGTTGTAGAAGGTCGGATCACGCTGGAGGACGATGTGTCCGTCAGCGTGGAGTCGGTTGCCGACCCCTCGGCAGGCAGTGTATGGGTGTGGCTCCCCACCCGGGCGGTGCTCTTTACCGGCGACGTGGTCCTTCAGAGCCACCCTGTGCTTTCCGAGGCGCCCTCTCTGACCCGCTGGCTGGAGGTGTTGACTGGCCTGGAGGAGGGCACTCCGCCTGCCCGGGTGGTGGTGCCGGGCAGGGGGCCGGTGGGCGGGCCGGAGGTCGCTGGCCCCCTGGCCGGGTATCTCCGGAACGTCCGCCAGCGCCTGCAGGCGGCCCTGGCGAAGGGCCGGCGTCCCGACCTGACGGCTATGGCGGAGGAACTGTTGCCGTTGCTCCCCGCTCCAGATCGGGAAGGGGATCGGTTGCTGCCCCAGATTCGGGCCGGGCTGGAGCGCTGGCTGGAGGAAATGAAGTCGGAGCATGAAGTCGGAGAATGAACCTGGTTGGATCGCGTAGCGCAGGCGCCAGGCCTGTATGCAGGCGAATTTAAGAAATCCGGAGATGACAAAAGCCTCATGCGGAGCAGGAGGGGGGAACCATGCTGGATGAGGTGGCGCGCATCCGGGCAGTCAAGGCGGCGCATGAGGCGGAGTTGATGCGCAAAGCGAACGTCGTCGGGGTCGGCATCGGCCTCCGCCAGCAGGATGGGCAGTACACCGGCGAACTGGCCCTCATCGTCTCGGTGACCCACAAGGTGCCGCTGGATGAACTGGACCCACAAGACGTGATTCCCCAGGAGATAGACGGGATTCCGGTGGATGTCCAGGCCGTGGGGACGCTGAGGGCGCTGGTATCTCCGGGCTCATAACAGAACGTGCCAGGCACTTCCGGGAGCGCCTGGCACGTTCGCCATGCACCTTTATAGTTTCCCCAATGCCCTCAGCACCCGTTCCGGCGTGATGGGGATTTCATAGATGGGCACCCCCAGGGCATCGGACACCGCGTTTGCCACCGCCGGGGCCACCGGCGTGAGCGCCGGTTCCCCGATGCCCTTCGCCCCGAACGGCCCCACCCCTGTCCCCGACTCCAGCAGGATGACCTGGGTCGTCGGGTAGTCCACCGACGTCGGGATCAGGTACTCCGAAAGGGACGGGGTCCTGATCTCCCCGTTCTCCACGATGAGGTTCTCCATCAGAGCGTACCCCAATCCCTGGTGGGTTCCCCCCTGAATCTGCCCGATGACGGCGGCAGGGTTGATCGCCCGGCCGACGTCGTGGCAGGCCACGCTCTTCAGGACCTCCACCTGTCCCGTCTCCGTGTCCACCGCCACCTCCACCGCGAAGGTCCCGAAGGTGAAGTCCGGGAAGACATCCCCCTGCCCGGTCTCCGGGTCTATCGGGTCGCGGAAGGAGGCTTTGAACATCGCCAGGTGGGAGAGGGGGAGCCCTTCCGCCGCGCAGATGCGCACCAGGTCCGGCATCGGCATAGACCGGTCCGGGTCATTCTTGACGAAGACCCGTCCGTCCGCCAGGTCCAGGTCTTTCGGGTCCTCCTCAAAGTATTTGGACGCCCGGTCCAGCAGAGTCTTCCGGATGGCCGTGGCGGCCTGCAGGACGGCGTTGCCGGACATGTAGAGTTGCCGGGTGGCGGTGGTGGTGCCGGCCAGCGGGGTGAGCGCCGTGTCCGGAGTATAGGCGACGATGTTCTCCATCGGCACGCCCAGCACCTCGCTGGCAATCTGGCAGAGGCTGGAGAGTTGCCCCCCGCCGGGGTCCGGCGCGCCACACCGGATGACCACAGTCCCGTCCAGTTCCAGGCCCACCCAGGCCTGGGACGTGTCGTGGAGCCACATCAGGCGGCCGTAACTCTGGAAGTACGATGCGAAGCCCCGCCCGACCCTGATGGGGCCCCGGTCCGGCGTCCGTTCGCCCAATGCCTCCAGCGCCCGCTGCGCCGACTCCTCCAGCAGAACCGCGCTCTGGACCACCTGGCCCGTGGCCGTTGTATCGCCCGTCCGCAGATAGTTGATCCGCCGTACCTCCAGCGGGTCCATGCCCAGCGCGCGGGCGATTTCGTCCATCTGGCGCTCGTAGGCGAAGCACGGCTGAGGGCCGCCGAAGCCGCGAAAGGCGCTGGTGAACGGGTTGTTCGTCGCCACCGCGACGGTATCCACCCAGACGGGGTCTATCCGGTACGGGCCCGTCGCCATCACCGTGGAGTAGAGGGAGACGTAGGGGCTCAGGTAGGGGTACGCGCCCGAATCCGCGATCAGTTCTGCCTGGAGCGCCGTAATGCGCCCGTTCCGCTTCACGCCAGTCCGGTAGCGCATGATGTACGGGTGGCGCTTGGAGTGGGCCAGGATGGACTCCTCGCGGGTGTAGGCCAGGCGGACGGGGCGGCGGGTGTGCAGGGCCAGCAGGGCCAGGAAGACCTCCACCGTGATGTCCTCCTTGCCCCCGAAGCCGCCGCCAGCGAAGGCCCCCTGGATGCGGACCCGGTTCTGGGGGACCCCGATGGTCCGGGCGACGGTGCGGAAGTGCTCCATAACCTGAGTGGAGACCCGGATGTTGATGACGCCGCGCTCGTCCACCCAGGCGACGCCCGACTCGGGTTCCATATAGGCATGCTCCACGAAGGGGACCCGGTAGGTGTTCTCAATGATGAGGTCGGCGGCAGCGAAGCCGGCCTCAATATCGCCCTTGCGGATGCGCCATCGGGCGACGATGTTATCGGGCTCAAAGACGACCGGCGCGCCCGGTTTCATCGCCTCCAGGGGGTCAAAGACGCCGGGGAGGGGTTCGTACTCTACATCAATCAGTTGCAACGCCTTTTCGGCGATTTCCTCGCTCTCGGCCGCCACCAGCGCAACCGCCTCGCCCTTGTAGCGGACCCGGTCCCAGGCCAGGACGGGGGTCTCGGAGCCCCGGCGTTCCCGCTGCCCGGTCTGGCCGGGGATGTCGGCGACCATTTTGGCGTACCCGATGTCGGCGGCAGTCAGCACGCAGACGACGCCGGGCAGGGCGCGGGCCCGGCTGGGGTCTACGCGGACGATGCGGGCCGAGGGATAGGGGCTGCGCAGGACCTTGCCGTGGAGCATCCCCGGCATTTTAAAGTCGTCGGCGAAGGGGGTGGCACCGACGGCCTTGCTCAGAGCGTCAAACCGACGGATGGGTTTGCCGACAACGCGCAGAGCAGATGATGAGTGGCTCATTGTGCTCCTTTCATTCCATTCTATCCGTTGCGGGGCTTGGGCGGCAAGTCCTTTCCTTGCCCGCAGGGAGCGAATTGCTGCGCAAGACCGTTGCAGGGATAGACTTGACAAATTGCTGGCGCGGCTTCATAATAACGCGCGAAGTAGTGTACAATTCTCAAAAAGGACAGCAGGATGAGCGTGCTGAATATTCTGCAATCCGTTCAATTTGTGACTGCAAAAGGCAGGCGATTCGCCGTTCTGAGCGCGGAAGATTGGGAAGCGCTGGTAGAATGGCTGGAAACGCTGGAGGACCTCCAGATCGCTCGCAATGCTCTTGCTGAACTACGGGCCGCTGGTGGAAGCCGCGAACGTGCAGGCTGGCGAGAATGGCGGAACGTGGTAGAAGAGATCGGGTGAGATTATATACGGTTTACATCACCCCGCAGGCGTTGCGAGAGGTCCAGGCGTTACCCGGCCATATCCGCCAGCGGGTGAAACGCATCATCGGCGAGTTGGAGAGCAACCCGCGCTCACCCGACAGCAAAGCCCTGGAGTTACCAGAGGACATCCCGGTAGAATTGCGCCGTATCCGCCTGGACAGATGGCGTATCATCTACGCGGTCACCGAAGCAGATAAAATTGTAGATGTGCTGGCAGTCCGCAAGCGTCCACCATACGACTACGGCGATCTGGAAGCCTTACTGGCAGAAATCTAATCGTTCCGGTGCGGTTGTTCCTGCCTCTCTCTGCAAGCCCTCTGAATCCCCTCAATGATCAATCCATACCCCGTGCACCGGCACAGGTTGCCTGATATGGCCTCCCGGATTTCCTCCTCGGTGGGGTTGGGGTTTCGGTCCAGCAGCGCCTTCGCCGCGACGACGATGCCCGGTATACAGAAGCCGCATTGGACCCCGCCGCTATCCGCCAGGGCCTCCTGGATGGGATGGGGGCGGTCCACCGTGCCCAGTCCGGCGGCGGTGGTGATCTGGGCGCCGTCGGCCTGCCAGGCCAGCACCAGGCAACTGTTGACGGCCCGGCCGTTCAGTAGGACGGCGCAGGCGCCGCAATCTCCCTTCTCGCAACCGTTCTTCACATCGGTGTAGCCCAGTTCCCGCAGGGCATAGAGAAGCGTCACATTGGGCTTCAGGGCCACCTGATGGGTACGACCGTTGACCGTCAGGGTGATGATTTTGGGTTCCATAGTCTCTCCTCCGGAGTAGGGAGTATGGAGTAGGGAGTAGGGGGAAGGGTTAGCGACGGCGTTCGGTGCTGGCAATTAAGCCGTTTAAGAGCCTCCCCACGATTTCTGTTTGGGCCAGAATTTCAGCTTTGGACACGATGTACCCCAAATCTTCGGACAGGATGCAGTAATATTTCAGTTCTTCCAGGGACGCTTCCGCTGTGTTGTAGAAGCGAATCTTCTCACCAATCCCCCGCCGCTTAAATCCTTCTGCGATGTTCGCAGGCACGGAGACAGCGGCTCGGCGCATCTGTGCCACCAGCCCAAAACGTTCCTGCTGGGGAAAGGCCTCGGTAAGCCGATAAACCATTACCACCAACTGATGTGCCTCCCTCCAGGCGTCTAACTGCTGGAAACTCTCAATCCTCCCCATACTTCATACTCCCTACTTCATACTCCAATCTTTCTAACATCCTCCTCACAATCACCCCTGCAACATGCCTGCGGTACGCTGCGGAGCCGCGCAGGTCGTCTATGGGGCGGGTGGCTGCGGCGGCCCGGCAGGCAACCTCGGCGATGACTTCGGGCGTCAGCCTCTGCCCTTCCAGCGCGCGCTCCGCCTCCGGTGCCCGGATGGGGGTTGGGGCGACCGCGCCCAGGGCGACCCGCGCCGTCCGGCAGTAACCTTCGCCATCCCGGTCCACCCGCACCGCGCCGTTGACGACGGCGATGGCATCGGCGTTTCGCAGGCCGATTTTGTAGAACGTCGCAAGCGATCCGGGGGCCGGAATCGGGACGCGGACCGCCGTCACCAGTTCGTGGGGCTGGCAGACGGTCCGGCGGACGTGGACGAAGAAGTCCTTCAGCGGGACCTGGCGGGCTCCCTCCCGGCTGGCCAGTTCCACCTCCGCATCCAGCACCAGGAGCGGCGGGGCCATATCGGCCGCGGGGGACGCGTTGGCCAGATTGCCGACAACGGTGGCCCGGTTACGGATGAGAGGGCTGGCCAGCACCGCCGCGGCTTCCCGCAGGACGGGGACGAAGCGGGCCACCAGCGGGTCATCCAGCACTTCCGCCACCGTCACCGCCGCGCCGATGACCAGATGCCCGTCCTCCTGACGGATGCCCTGGAGTTCCGGAAGCGAGGCAATGTTCACCACATACCGGGGGCGCCGACGGCCGCCGCGCATATCGGGAATGAGATTGGTCGCTCCGGCCACCGGCGCCACGTCCGGCGCGTGTTCGGCCAGTATCTCCAGCGCCTCCGGAAGTGTCCGGGGCATCAGAAGTTCAAATTCCGGTAACATCGGGGCCTCCTTCTACAAAGTCAGAGAGCAAAAGGATTCCTCGTTCGGCGGTATCCAGGCCGATACGCCCGGCCTGACGGAGACGCTGGATCAGGCTCTCTCCCACGAAGCCCGTTCCTCCTGCAAAAAGGTTTCGCTCCCTCCCAGAGATGCCCAGACTTCGGCACCCAGCCCGTACATCCACTCACTCCAGTTCTCCGGCTCCGGGAGAAGACGCACGTTTCCCTCTTCCACTATCACCAGCAGTCGCCCACCGGGTTTCACTCCCAGCGCCTCGCGAGCTGCTTTAGGCAGAACCATTTGATTCCGACGGCTGAGCCTGACAACAGTCATTTCACTCCTTCCCCAATTGTGTTGGGCTTGGCGGAATGGTTCGGCGTCGCTTGAGACTTTTTGTGCCTGACGCGCCAACTCTTTTTCGTGGCAGAGTGAACCCTGGCTGATTATACCACATTTTACAAAGCAAAAACTATGTTTGCTTTACACACCCCATCACCGCCCGCACAATCGCCGCGTAGCCCGTGCAGCGGCAGAGGTTGCCCTTCAGGTAGTCCCGCACGTCTTCCTCTGTAGGGTGGGGGACCTCCTCCAGCAAACTCTTCGCGGTCAGCAACATCCCGGGGGTGCAGTAGCCGCACTGGAAGGCCGCGTGTTGGATGAAGGACTCCTGCAGGGGGTGAAGTTTCCCATCCTTCCCGGCCAGCCCCTC
Source organism: Thermoflexales bacterium (assembly GCA_037445395.1). Classification (GTDB taxonomy): domain Bacteria; phylum Chloroflexota; class Anaerolineae; order B4-G1; family DUEL01; genus SpSt-77. The sequence continues at coordinate 17,836 of JBBIKR010000026.1, read as the reverse complement.
CACCGTCAGGACCTCGCTCCCATCCACCGCGACGGCCAGGATCAGGCAGGAGAGGGCCAGACGGCCGTCCACGTGGACGGTGCAGGCACTGCACTCGCCGATACCGCAACCGTACTTGGTACCGGTCAGGTGGAGTTTCTCCCGCAGGACGTTGAGGAGCAGTTCGTTGGGAGCCACCCACACCCGCCGCCGTTCGCCGTTCACCGTCAGGCGGACTTCTACCTCCTGGTCGGCGCGGATGTGGCGGAGCGCGCGGGGCGGGGCGACGGCAGGGGATGGGGCAACGGGCGCGGCCGGAAACGGCGCCGGGGGTTCGCCCGCCCGCTCCCATGCCCGGAAGAGGCCGTCGTAGGCCAGGACGCGGGTGATCTCCCGCCGGTACCAGGCGGCTGAGCGGACGTCATCTATGGGGCTGATCTCCTCCGAGGCGACCCGCGCCGCCTCGGCGACAACCTCCTCGCTGAACCGCTGGCCTCTGAGGACCGCTTCCGCCTTCCGGGCCCGCAGGGGTGTCGGTGCGACGGCGCCGAAGGCCAGCCGCGCGTCGGCGATGCGGTCGCCCTCCCGGACCAGCAGGACGGCCGCGTTGACCTTCGCCAGGTCCGCCGCAACGCGGCCCACCTTCAGGAACGCGCCGCCGGTCCCCGGCCGCGGGGGCGGCAATTCCACCGCGACCAGCAGTTCCCCCGGTTCCAGCACCGACCGACCGGGTCCAGCAAAGAACTCCTCCACCGGCACGCGCCGGGGCCCGCCGGGGCCCTGGATGACGGTCTCCGCGCCGTACACGATGAGGGCAGGGGCGGTGTCGGATGCAGGGGACGCGTTGCCCAGGTTCCCGCCGAGGGTGCCCATGACCTGAACCTGCGTCGTGCTGAAGGACGCACAGGCTTCGGCCAGTACCGGGTAGCGGACCCGAATCCGGGGGTCGTTCCGCAGGGTCCGGATGGACGTGCGCGCGCCGATGCGGGTGCGGTCGTCCTGAACCGTGAGACCGTCCAGGCCGGGCACGCGGCCGACCGAGACCAGGTAGCGGGGGAGCAACCGCTCCATTTTCATCTGGACGATGAGGTCTGTCCCGCCCGCCAGTACCCGCGCCTCCGGACCGTACCGGGTCAGCAGACCGACGGCCTCCTCCACCGAAGTGGGTTCCAGATAATCAAACTCGTGCACCAGGATGTGGGAATTCGTCATGTGCATGGCCATTTCACTCTTCACGCTTCACTCTTCACGCCTTTTAGCCCTTCCAGCACCTTCTCCGGCGTGATGGGCAACTCGTAGAAGCGGACACCGATGGCGTTGGCTACGGCGTTGGCATAGGCTGCGGCGACGGGATTGGACGCCGCCTCGCCGATGCCTTTGGCGCCCAGCGGCCCGGTCGGCTCGTAAGTGTGGGCAAAGTGGGTGATGAGATTCTCCAGCGTCGGGCTCTCGCTGACGCCGGGGATTTTGGCGTCCACCATGTAGCCCCGCGAGAGCGCCCGGCCCTCCCGGTCCCACCGGTTGTCCTCGTACAGGGCGAACCCCGCGCCGATGTGCAGGCCGCCCTCCAACTGGCCCGCCGCCAGGTCCGGGTTGATGACCGTCCCGCAGTCGCTGCCCAGGACGGCCCGCACCGTCCGGACGATGCCCGTCCAGGTATCCACTTCCACCTCCACGAAGGCGGTCATGTAGGCGGGCGGGCAACTGGTGGGCCGGTAACTCTCCACCGCCGCAATGGTTTTCCAACTGTCCGTCCAGCAGCGGGTGGCGACCTCGGCGATTGTCATCCGCCGCTCCGGGATGGACGGGGCATAAATCACGCCCTGGCCCAGGGATTCGTCCAGCGTGAGGGTCAGCGCGTCGGGCATGACGTTCAGGTAGCGGGCCGCGGTTTCTATCAGTTCCTGGCGGACCTTCTGCGCGGCCCGGACCGCCGCGCCGCCCCCCGCGTAGACGCCGCGCGTGGCGTGGGTGACCACGTCGTAGACCGTCGTCGTGGTACCGGCGGCGGCGATGTTGACTTTCTCCAGCGGCACACAGAGCACCTCCGCCACCAGTTTGGCGATGGCCTCCAGCGTCCCCCCACCGTGGTCCATCACCGCCGTGATGACGTCCACCGACCCGTCCTGGTTGACCTTGACCATCGCGCCGGAGTAGTCAATGACGTCGCCTGGCTGGGGGGCGCCCGCGCTGGACGTGTGGAACCCCCGCGCCATACCGATGCCCCGGCGGTAGCGGCCCGTTTTGGCCTGGGGCGGCTGCCGTCGGTCCCAGCCGATGAGTCGCTTCCCCTCGTCCAGCAGTTCCGGCACCCCGTCGCTCTGGACGACGGAGCGGACCAGCGGCCCCTGGCCCCAGAACGTGTCGCCCAGACCGACGTAGTTCTTCCGCCGCAACTCCACCGGGTCCATCCCCAGCCGTTCGGCCAGTTCGTCCATCAGCGACTCCACCGTGAAGGTGATCTGGGGGTTACCGAAGCCCCGCTTGGCGCAGGACGGGGTCTTGTTCGTGTAGACCGCGATCCCCTTGTAGCGGACGTTGGGAAGCCGGTAGAGGGAGACCAGCCAGCCGACGCAGACGCCCAGGAAGGAGTAAGGTTGAATATTGTGGGCACCGATGTCGGTGATCAGTTCCATCTCGGCCCCCAGGAGCGTCCCGTCCCGCCGCGCGGCCAGTTTCAGATGGACCTGCACGGGGTAGTCCACGTGCTCGTAGAAGTCCTCCTCGCGGGTCAGAGTCAACTTCACGGGACGGCCGGCCTTGAGGGCCAGCGCGGCACAGATGGGGATCGGGGTGTTCATCTGGATGCTGGAGCCGAAGGTCCCGCCCACGGGGATGCGGATGACGTTGATCTTGCTCAGGGGGATGCCGAAAATCTGCCCCAGCAGGATGCGGACGTTATGGATGGACTGGGTGGTGGCCCATACGGTCAGGCCACCGTCCGGCTCCGGGCGGCAGACGGCGGTCTTGGGCTCCAGTTGCATGTGGTAGATTTTGTGGGTGCGGAAGGTCCCCTCCACGATGACGTCGGCCTCGGCGAAGGCCCGGTCCACGTCCCCTTCTTCAATCTGGCGCATACAGGCAATGTTGTTCTCAATCCGGATTTCTTTGTCGCCCCAGAGGACGGTCTCGTGGATGGGGACGGCGCCGGGCTGCATGGCCTCTATGGGGTCGGTGAGGACGGGGAGAGGCTCGTACTCTACCTTCACGGCGCGGGCGGCCTTTTCTGCCAGGGCTTCCGTCTCCGCGGCGACCGCGGCGACGGGCTCCCACAGGCGGCGGACCTTATCGGCCAGGACGGTGGTATCCCGGTGCAGGACGGCGGGGACGGTGACGATGCGCTGATTGAAGCGGACGTGGGGGACGTCGTCCCAGGTGATGGTGACGGCGCCCAGGGCCTCGGCCTGGCGGGTGTCTATGCTCCGGATGCGGGCATGGGCGTAGGGGCTGGCGACGATGCGCCCGTAGAGCATATGGGGAAGCGTGATGTCCACCGAATAGAGTTCTCGCCCGGTCACCCGGGCCACCGCGTCCTTTCGGGGGGTGATTTTGCCGACGAGGTGGAATTTCTCGGCCATACTCCTCCTTGTGCCGACTGAAGTTGCCCTCCCTGGGCCTTCGGCCAGGGATCGGCCTTCGCCGACCCTTTGAGATGGTGGGGTGCGGTTTTGCGGGGGGGGGGGGGGGCGCCCCGCCGCCCCCCCCCCCCCCCCCCCCCCCCCCGGGGGGGGTGGGCCCCCCCCCGCCCGCCGGGGGCGCCGCCCGGGGGCGCGGCGCGTGTTAGGGGGTTGCCCCACGATTTTTTTTGGGGGGGGGGGGTGTGGGGGGGGGGGGCCCCCGCCCCCCGCCGCAAAACCCTCACACCCACACCCCCGCGCCGATTTTTCCCAGCACCAGCGCCAGCAGGGCCATCCGCACGTAGACGCCGTTGCGGGCCTGGCGGAAGTAGGCGGCGTTCGGCAGCCCGTCCACGTCCGGTGCAATCTCGTCCACCCGGGGCAGAGGGTGCATCACCGTCACCCCGGGGTTCACCCGCTCTATCATCTCCCGGGTGAGGATGTAACTCCCCTTCAGCCGTTCGTACTCGGCGGGGTCGGCGAAGCGCTCCTTCTGGATGCGGGTCATGTAGAGGACGTCGGCTTCGGCCAGCGCGGCCTCCAGGTCCGTCGTCTCCTCCACCGGTACCCCCTCCGCCCGCAGCGCGGCGACAACGTCCGCGGGCATCCGCAGTGATGCGGGGCTGACCAGGATCAGGCGGCAGTGGTAGTGGCGGTAAATCCAGACTCCGGAGTGGACCGTGCGGCCGTACTTCAGGTCGCCGCAGAGGGCGATGGTGAGGCCGTCCACCTGGCCCCGCTCCGAACGAACGGTGTAGAGGTCCAGCAGCGCCTGGGTGGGGTGCTGCCCGGCCCCGTCGCCGCCGTTGATGACGGGGTGCTCCGCCACCTCTGCGGCCACCCGCGCCGAACCGATCTGTGGGTGACGGATGACAATGACGTCGGCGTACTGGTCCACCGTCCGGACCGTATCCGCCAGCGTCTCTCCCTTCGCCACGGAGGTGGATTCCGCCGAGGAGAAGCCAACGACGCTTCCACCCAGGCGGTGCATTGCCGTCTCAAAGGAGAGACGGGTGCGGGTGCTGGGCTCAAAGAAGAGGGTCGCCAGGACGTAGCCGCGCAGGAGGTCCAGGGATGGGGTCTGCTGAAGGCGGGCCTGGAACTCCGCGGCGATGTCCATTATCCGGTCCAGTTCCTCGCGGGTGAACTGGGCGCCATCCAGGATGTCTTTGCCTTTCAGATTGATCATCGGTGCACTCCGGTCAGTGATGTTTTGGGAGATGCGTCGGTAAGGATGAGAGATGTTATCCGTCACCCATCTGTGTCCCCTGAACGGGATATGACGAAGCGGCACTCCGCTGGCGCTCCGTGCCGAACTACGAACGCGGAGGCGTTTGTAGTGCGCTACGAGGCGAAGCGGAGTAGCGCCTATGGCGGCACTCCGCTGGCGCTCCGTGCCGAACTACGAACGCGGAGGCGTTTGTAGTG
>JBBIKR010000026.1:0-12712 GCA_037445395.1 Thermoflexales bacterium | reverse complement strand
GAGGCGAAGCGGAGTAGCGCCTATGGCGGCACTCCGCTGGCGCTCCGTGCCGAACCACGAACGAATTTTTAGATACGCCCCTATAACACGTTTGTTTCAGGACGGGCTTTTAGCACTCTTCCGCAGCGGGCAGGGTGAAGGTGAAGAGACTCCCCCGACCCGGCTGACTCTCCACGCTCACCTGCCCGCCCAGTTTCTCCACGACCCGCTTCACGATGGAGAGGCCCAGGCCGTGCCCCTTGCCCGAATGCCGGGTCCGGGTGAACGGGGTGAACAGGCCGTTCTGCTCCTCGGGCGTCAACCCGGGGCCGTTATCCCGCACCCAAAAGCGAACCATGCCGGGGGCATCCGGTGGGGAATCCGCTCCCAACTCCACGCGCGGGGGCTGGCCGCCGTACTGGATCGCGTTGCTGATGTAATTGAACCAGACCTCCTCCACCCACGGCGCATAGCCTCGCGCCGTGGGCCAGGCCGGGGGGAGATGGATTTCCGCACCGGCCTCCCCGATCTGATCGGCCAGGCGGGAGAGGACGTCGCTCACGATCCGGGCCATATCCAGGGGGCCCGTCTCCACCTCCTGACGGGGCACGGTCGCCAGAAGCAGCAGTGCGTCAATGATGCCGGCCATTTTGTGCCCCTGTCGGATGATGCCCTGGAGATACTCGCGCTGCTGCTCCGGGGAGAGTCGGGGAAAGAGGGTGTCCAGCATTTCTGCGTAACCGACGACCAGGGAGAGGACGTGCTTCAGGTCGTGGGCCACCGTGTGGGCGAAGGCGTCCAGTTCCTCGTTGCGGGATTCCAGCCCCCGGGCGTACTGGCGCAACTGCTCTTCCGCCTGTTTGCGTCGGGCAATTTCCCGCTGGGTGAGCATCAGGGCCTGGGATTTGGCCACGGCCAGGGCGATATGGGCGGCGGCGTATTCGGCCCGGGCGATTTCCTCGGTGGTAAAACGGTGGGGCTGATGAAAGGCAACGAGCGCGGCCCCCAGTTTCTGCTGGCCAGCGATGAGCGGTAGGGCCAGTATAGAGCGGGTAGGGAATAGAGCCGCGACGCGCGGACTGAGATAGGGGGAATTGAGGACATCCTCAATCGCCAGCGCTCGTCCCAGGCGCAGGGCCGATTCCGTCGCCGTGGTCTCTCCGGGGGGGAACTGGAGGGTGGGGTACGTCTCCCGCATCGGGCCGTAGGCCGCGCAGGGAATGGCCCGCTCCTCTTCTTCATCCCACAGGGTGATGTAACAGCCGTCGGCGTGGAAGAGTTCTCCCAACCGGTCGGCCAGCGCCTGGAGCATGTTCTGGAAATCGGTGGTGCCGATGGCGATGCGGCTGATCTCGTTCAGCATGGCCAGGAAGCGGGCCTGGTCCTCCAGCCGATGATAGACGCGAGAGCGATGGATGGCCGCCCCCAGCAGGTTGGCGGCCATCTGCAGGGTTTCCATCTCCGCCGGGGTCCAGACCCGCTCAAAACGGCATTCGTCAAAGCCGATCAGTCCCCACCACTCGCCTCCCACGAAGATCGGCACCACGGCAATGGAGAGGATGTCCTGCGCGGCCAGGACCTCCCGTTCGCTTTCGGGGAAATTGCGTACCCATCCGTAGATTGCCTCGCCCCGGCTCAGGGTCGCCACCCAGCGGGAGAAGCCGGCCCGGATGTAGGGGAAATTCTGCAGGTCAGGATTGTCTATTTGAGGTGTGGCGTCGGGGGCCGCCCACTCGTAGCGCTGGCTGGTCAGCAGTTCCCCGTCTGGACCCTGATGGTTCTCAAAGACGTAGACCCGGCTGACGCCGGTGGCCTCCCCCAGGCGGGCCAGGATGGCCGGTACCTCCCGCTCCCAGTCGGGCATCCGCAGGAAGCGGTCGGCGGCGTAGGCCACGGCTTCCAGAATCGTATCCCGGCGGCGAAGCGCCTCCTCGGCCTGCCGGAGAGGGGTGATTTCCCGCAGGACGATCACCCGGCCGCTGAGATGGCCCTGTCGGTCATAAAGGGGGGAGATGCGCATCTGGTAGGTGCGCGGCTCCCTGCCCGCGCCCAGGGTGATCTCTGCCTGGGCCTCCGGGACGTCGTGGTATCGTTCTATCAGGTCGGGCCGTCCGGCGACGATTTCCCGGATGGGCCGCCCGATCACCTCCGCAGCCGGACGGCCGATGATCTGCTGAGCGGCCGGATTCAGGTCCACGATACGGTTCTGCGCATCCAGGACGATCACCCCATCGGCCATCCCGTCCACAACGGCGCCGCGCGCGATGGGAACGATATCGGCAAGCCGGAAATGGAAAAGGCCCCAGGCCATCACCAGACCGGCCAGAGGAAAGGTCAGAGGAGTCAGGTCTACGGGGGGAAGGGGATTCAGGCCGGAAACGTAGAGCGCGTTTCCCAGCCACGGCAGCAGCGCGCCGGAAAGCAGGGTGGCCGTTTGTCCCCGGTAGGGGTGCGGTGCGCAAAATAAGGCCCTCAGAAGCAGGACGGTACCGGCCAGAAGGAGCAGGTAGGAGTAGACGAAGTGGACCCACCAACCGGCTCCGTGGGTCACCTCCAGCACCGTGTACGGCCCCAGGGATACCGGCCGAATTCGGCTCCAGATGAGGCCGTGAACATCGTTCGTCCAGACCAGCAGGAGCGTCAGGGCGGGCTCTACGGTCAGCAGGAGCCAGCGTCGGCGGGCCAGCCAGTGTTCGTAGCCCGTGTGCCGGAGCACCAGGGCCAGCCATGTGGCCGGCACGGTGACGACGCCCAGGTATCCCATTCTGGCCCAGAGGAGCGCGCGGGAGGCGTCCCGGCTGGCCAGTTCCAGGATGTAGAAGCCGGTCCATTCGGCCACGGCCAGCATCAGCAGGGCCAGCAGGCCGGCCCCCGGCGCGGGGCGCCGTCGCCAGGCGAAGAGGGCCAGGGTGAGGGCTATCGCCCCGGCCCCGATCAGCGGCCAGATGTAGGGCGGGAACTGCCAGGGGGTGTCCATGCGCTCATCCGGATGCCACCCGTGCCAGTCGGCGGATGCCTTCCCGGATTTCCTCCGGCGTCAGCGCGCAGAAGGGGAGACGGATGAAACCGTCGCCGCCGCCGTTGGCGAAGAAGCCCCGACCGTCGGTCAGCCGCAGGCCCGCTTCCTGGGCCCGCCGGAGCAGGTCTTCCGCCCGCACCGCGCCGTTGAGGTACAGTCCCACGAAGAAGCCGCCGTCCGGGCGGTGCCAGGTGGCTCTATCCCCGAAGTGCTCTTCCAGCGCGTTCAGCATCGCGTCCAGCCGGGGGCGGTACAGTGACTTTAGGTATTCCAGATGAGGTTCCAGCCATCCCCGTCGGATGAACTCGTACACGATGGCCTGGTTGAGGTAACTGGCGTTGATGTAGGTGTCCTCCGCCATCTTCACCAGCGGCTCTGTCAGGTCGGGGGGCACGATGGCGTAACCGACTCTCAGCCCCGGGCTGATGAGTTTGCTGTAGGAGGACATCTGCACAACGCGCTCCGGGGCAAAGTCTCGCAGGGTGGGGAGGTCCACCCCCCGGTAGCGGAGGCGGCGGTAGGGGAGGTCTTCCACCACCCAGAACCCGTACTGCCGGGCCAGTTCGGCAACCCGTTGCCGCTTCGCCGCCGCCATAACGGACCCGCTGGGGTTCTGGAAGTCGGGGACCAGGTAAAAGAGGACGGGGCGCTCGCCGCCCCGCAGTCGTTCCTCCAGGGCTTCCACATCCGGTCCGTCATCCCGGAGGGGGATGCCCACGACCCGCGCCCCGGCCCGCCGCAGGACGGTGATGGCCCGGTCGTAGGAGGGTTCTTCTGTATAGGCGACGTCGCCGGGCCGGACCAGCATCCGGGCCAGCAGGTCCAGCAACTGGAGGGACCCCTGCCCCAGGATGACCTGGTTTTCATAGGCATTGGTTTCTGCCGCAATGTGGGCACGCAGGGGACGAAAGCCCCGGGCCGGGGCGTACTGCAGCACTTCGTCTCCGTGCTCCATCAATACGGTGGTGGCACATTCCGCCAGTTTCGCTTTCGGGAAGGATTCGGCGGGGGGAACCCCGCGGGTAAAGGGAATCACAGACCCGTTTGTCATTCCTTTCCTCACAAACCAAGATAGTGCTTTCGGATATGGGAGTTCTGAGAGAGGGCGGTGCACGCGCCTTCCAGGACAATGTGCCCGTTTTCCAGCACGTACCCCCGGTCCGCCAGCGACAGGGCGTGATGGACGTTCTGCTCCACCAGCAGAACGGTCAGTCCCCGCTCGCGCAGGACCCGCAGTCGGTCGTAAATGGTCTCCACCAGGACCGGCGCCAGTCCCAGCGAGGGCTCGTCCAGCATCAGCAGTCGTGGTCGGGAGGCCATCCCCCGGGCAATGGCCAGCATCTGGCGCTCCCCGCCGCTCAGCGTCCGGGCCAGTTGGTGACGGCGTTCCTTCAGGCGAGGGAACAGTTCAAACAGCTCGTTCAGAATCCCGGTTTTTAGAATCTCCCGGTTGCCGTACGCTCCCATCAACAGGTTTTCTATCACGCTCATGTTGGGAAATAATCGCCCGCCTTCCGGCACGTGGGCGATTCCCATTCGGCTGATGGCGTGGGGAGGTTGGCCCGAGATTTCGTGTCCGTTGAAGAAAATCCGCCCGGATGCTGGCTGAATAAGGCCGGAAATGGTCTTCAGCAGCGTCGTTTTCCCTGCTCCGTTGGGACCGATAATGGCCACCATCTCTCCTTCGCGGATGTGGAAGGAGACCTCGTTCAGGACCGGGACGCGGTGGTATCCGCTGGAGAGTTGTTCCACGCGAAGGAGTTCGTTCAGCATACAGCCCCCTTTCCCAGGTAGGCCTCTATCACCCGTGGGTTGGTGCTGATTTCCTGGGGGGTTCCTTCGGCGATGACCTCGCCGTAGTCCAGGACGACGATGCGTTGGGCCAGGCCCATCACCATCTGCATCACATGCTCCACGATGCAAAGGGTAATGCGTTTCTCTTCATTCAGCCGGCGCAGGGTATCCATCAGCCCGGCCAATTCCGCTGGGTTCAGCCCGGCCCCGGCTTCGTCCAGCAGCAGGAGGGCCGGCTCGGTGGCGAGGGCGCGTGCCAGTTCCACCCGCCGCAACGGAGCCAGTCCTATGTCGCAGCACCGCTGGTGGCGGTACTCTTCCAGTTCGCAAATCTGGAGGACCTCATCCACTTTCCGCAGCATCTCCCGACCCTGGTACCGCCGATACGCGCCGACGCGGACGGCCTCCTCCACGGTCATGTTGGCGAAGGCCCGGGGGACCTGGAAAGTGCAGGTAATCCCCAGGCCGCAGATTTTATGGGGGGGCTTTCCGGTGATGTCGGTGCCCTTGAAGAGGACCCGGCCCGCGTCCGGTTTCTGCAGGCCGATGATGTTGAAAAAGAGCGTGGTCTTGCCCGCCCCGTTCGGACCGATAATGCTGAGAATTTCCCCCTCCCGAATTTCCAGACTCACGTTGTTGAGGGCGACCAGGTTTCCAAACCGTTTGGTGAGTTGAGAGACCTGGAGGATGGGCGCCGACATGCTGTTACTCCTTTGCGACCCGCGATAGGAGACGGTCGTAGGCCTGACGGACCAGGGGGCCCAGTCCCTGAGGGCGGAATAGAGCGACCAGGATGAGTACTGCCGCGTAGACTACCAGGTAGAGCCCTTCCAGTTGACCGCCCAGGTTGGCGCGCAGAAACTCCCGCACACTGACCAGCAGGATCGCGGCCATGACCGGCCCGTAGGTGATACCCAGCCCGCCGACGATGCCCAGAATGGCCACTTCTGTGCTCATCGGGCCGCTGAAAAAGTTGGGGTGGATAAAGCCGTACATACAGGCATAGATGCCCCCGGTCACGCCAACCAGGAAGGCATAGATTGCCAGCGCTTGCAGTTTACAGCCCTGGGTATTGACCCCCAACACCTCGGCGGCTTCCTCGTTCTCCCCCAGGGCCATCAGGTAGTAACCCAGCCTGGAGTGGCGGATCCAGTGGTTGACCAGCAAGGCCAGCACCAGCATGCCCAGCATAATATAGTAAAATGGCATATATGTCGCGAAGCGGAGATGGTAGAGGGACCATTCGTGGTACGGGAGGTAGCGCTCCACCGGTCCCCCAACCTGGCCCCAGATGAGGAAGGTCACCCGCAGAACTTCCACCAGGGCGGCGGAGGAGAGCGCGTACCAGACCTCTTTCACCCCAAAACGGAAGAGCGGGTATCCGACCAGAAAGGCGAACCCGATGGCAACCAGCCCTCCCAGAACCATCCCCAACCAGGGAGAAATGTTCCAGCGGATCAGCAGAGTGCCGGTGGTGAAGGCTCCCAGGCCGAGATAGGCTCCGGCGGCCAGGTCCAGTTGACCTGCCAGGCCGCCGATAACGTTCCAGGCGGTGGCCAGCACTCCATAAAGCAGAATGGTGGTCAGCAGGACCAGGGTGTACTGGTTGGAACGAACAGCGAGGGGCAGGAGGACGGCGACCCCCAGCAGAGCGACAATCAGGATGAGGTTCCAATCCTTGCGGATTTGCCGCATCACTTCCTCCCGAAGAGTCCTCGGGGACGAAGCCAGAGGACGAGAATGAAGATCAGGTAGACGATGAGGGAGCGGGCCCGGGGGTCCCAGAGGGACATCCCGACGGCCTCCGCCGCTCCGACGATGATACCGGAGATCAGCAACCCTGGAATGGACCCCAGGCCGGCCATTGCCAGCACACACCAACTCAACAGCCCAAATCGGACGCCCATTGTGGGGTCCACCTGCTGGAAGGTCATCAGCAGGCCGCCAGCGATGGCCGTCAGCGCGGAGCCCAGGCCGAAGGCCAGCGCGTACGTCTGACGATAGGGGACACCCAGCAGCGATGCGGCGTCCAGGTCGTCCGATGCAGCCCGAATCGCCCGCCCTGCCCACGTTTGGGAGAGGAAAAGATAGACCCCCAGAATCGCCAGAACGCTCACGGCTGCGGAGACCAACCGGGAGGCGAGAATCGTATACGGGCCGATCTGGATGCCCCCCTGAATCAGGGAGTAAGGTAGGGCCCGTGGCTGGGCCTTCCAGATCAGTTGCGCCAGTGCCCGCAGAAAAGTCATCAATCCCACCGTCACCGCGATCTGCGTCACATAGCGCTGACGGAGAGTCCGGTCAATCAGTGCATAATAGGCCAGCAGCCCGATCAGGAAGAGGGCCGGGAAGGTCAACAGGGGAGTGAAGACCGCGTCCGCTCCCGCCCACAGGCCGATCCAGAACGTAAGGTACATGGAGAGCATCACAAAGTCTCCGTGGGCGAAGTTGACCACGTTCATCACCCCGAAAATGAGGGAAAGACCCAGCGCGATCAGGGCGTAGATACAGCCGGTCAGGGCGCCGTTGATGAGGTTTTGCAGGAGCGTACTGGTCATCCTGCCTCCGGTGGAGGAAATAGAAGGGGGTGCCGGACTCCCGCCGGAGTCCGGCACCCGTCAGGTCTAATAGTTGGCATCCGGCCGCGGGAAGACGGGCTTCGCCTCGGCATACTCAAAGGGCCAGACCACTTTCGGTTCCCCGTTGATGACCTGGAGCACGACGGCGCGGGCATAGGGGTTATCCCCCGTCTCGGTGAACGCGATGTGGTCCGTGGGGTAGGTCTCTACAGCCGGCCCGGAGGTCAGGTCCAGTTTCAGGAAAGCCTGCCGGAGGTTATCGGGATTCAGCGGGTCATCCGGGAACATCTGGCCGGAGAGTTCCAGTGCTTCCTTGAGGACCCACATCGCGTAGTAGTTCATCCCGGCCGCCTCGGTGGGGATATGGCCGACCTGGGCCTTAAACTCCTCCACGAACTTGCGGTTCTGGGGGGTGTTCTTGGCCGGGTTGTAACTGTAGGTGTTGGCGTAGTAGTTCGCCGTTGCCCCCAGCGCGTTGACGGACTCGGGGTCGGTGTAACCGCAGGCACCCATCCCGGCGACAAACTTGGGGATGGCCTGGGCCTCTTTGAAGGTGTTGGCGAAGAGGATGGCGTCCATAAAATAGGGGCAGTGGACGACGAAGTCGGGCTGGGCGGCCTTGATGTCGGCGATGATGGAGGAGACGTCGGTGATGTCAAAGGGGTACTCTTTCTGGTAGACGATGGTCAGGCCGTTATCCAGGACGGCCTGAACCGCGCCGATGGCGTTGCTCCGCCCGAAGGAGGAGTCCTCGTTCAGGATGGCCACCCGATTCATGGGGATGCCCGCTTCTTTGGCGGCAGCGACCACGAACTCCACCGCTGTGGCCCCGTGCTGGCTGGCTTTAGGGGCGGGGCGGAAGAGGTAGCGCCGCCCGATCTGAGTGACGCTATCCACCAGCGCGTCGGCGACCAGGATGACTTTCTCCCGCTCTGTGACCTCCGATGCCGCAATCGTCATCCGGCTGATGTAGAGGCCCAGGATAGCGACGGGGCGGTGCTTGCTGATAATGCTCTCCGCTCCCAGCCGGGCACTGTCCGCCGTTTCTCCGGCGTCCTCCACCACCAGTTCCAGCGGGATGCCTCCCATGGACTGGATGCCGCCCGATTCGTTGATGTGGCGGACGGCGATCTCCATCCCGATTTTCGCCTCAGTGCCGAAGACAGCATGCGCCCCGGTTAGCGGCTCCAGACATCCCACGACGATTTTCTCGGGCAGTTTGGGCTTTTCGGGCGCCTTCGGCCCACACGCGACCAGGAACGAGAGCACCGTCAGCATGGCCAGGATGTGCCAGATTCGCCCTTTCATTGTGTTCCTCCTTCTCCTTCGTGGTGGATGTTTTGCTTTCCTAATCTTACTCTTGGGTGCTTTGTGAAGTGCTGGACGTGTTTTTCTCCCCCCGTTTTACCTCCTTTCCGCCGAATGGGAACTGGTCAGTAAATGCGAAATTTGCGCTGCAGCCTGAAGGCATAGATGCATATATTGCTGGACCCGCTCCTCGCTCATCCGAAATGTCGGACCCGCAATGCCAATCGCGGCGATGACCTCGCCCTGGCCATTCCGGATCGGGGTAGCGACCCCCCATGCCCCTGTGTCGGTTTCCTCCACGCTGAAGGCATACCCCTGCTCCCGAATTCGGGCCAGTTCCATCCGGAGGGCCTGGGGGTCTGTGATGGTGTGAGTGCAGAGACGGGGCAGGCCGCGCTGGATGATGGCTTCAATTTCCTCCGGAGGGAGATAGGCCATCAGGACCTTGGAGGAGGCTCCGGCATGGGGTGGGCGACGGGTCCCAACGTCCATTGCCAGCCGAACGGCGTGGGAAGAGTCCACCTTCTCTATACAGACCACTTCGCCGTTCTGGTAGACGGTCAGAAGGACGGTCTCCCCGGTTGCTGCGGCCAGGGATTCCATAACGGGGCGCGCGATCAGATGCAGGCCGCCATGGTTGGCCGCCAGGCGGCCCCAGAGCAGGGGGCGATATCCCAACCGCCAGCGGCGGTCCCTGGAGTCTCGCTGCAGGACGCCGTGGGTTTCCAGCGCGACGAGGAAACGGTGAAGGGTGCTTTTGGGAAGGCCCAGATGAGCGCTCAATTCCACCAGCGACCATCCTGATGGGCGAGAGGAGAAACTGTCCAGAATCTCTACCAGGCGGTTGACGGTTCTGACTGCGGGATTACCTTCCATAGCAATGCCGACTTGCCAGGGACGGGGCGGAGAGAGCGTTCCATTTTTTGGAACAAATATCCAACTCAGCGAAATTATATCATAAGGGCTTTCCTTTGTCAAGACCTCAAGTTATGGTATAATCCCACCGCCATATCCTACCCTGAAGGGAGGTAAACCATGCGCCGTCTTCTCATCTTTCTGCTGCTGGCGGCAGCACTGGCGACAGGCTGCACGCCCCGACCGGGAGGCCGGATCGTTTACGGCCTCACCCTGGCCCCCTCCGGGATTGACCCCCACATCAATGCCTCGTCCGAACTGGGCATCCCTCTCACCTCCGTCTACGATACCCTGGTTTACCAGGATCCAAAAACGGGGGAGTTCGTGCCTGGACTGGCCCAGAAGTGGGAGGTCTCGGAGGACGGCCGGGTCTATACCTTCTCCCTGCGGCGGGGGGTGAAGTTCCACGACGGCACCCCCTTTAACGCCGAGGCGGTCCGCTTTAACCTGGACCGCATCACCAGCCCTGACCTGGCCTCTCAGAAGGCCCGCTTCATGCTGGGGCCCTACGAGCGGACGGAGGTGGTGGACGAGTACACCGTCCGCATTGTCCTGAAGGAGCCCTTCGCGCCGCTGCTGGATTCCCTGAGCCAGGTCTACCTGGCGATGGCTTCCCCGGCGGCCGTGCAGAAGTGGGGAAGCGAGTACCAGTTGCACCAGGTGGGCACCGGGCCGTTCGTCTTCGTGGAGTACGTCCCGGGCGACCATCTGCTCCTGCGGCGCAACCCGGACTACGCCTGGGGGCCCCCCGTCTATCAGCATAAGACGGCCCAACTGGAGGAGGTGGAGTTCCGCTTCTTCACCGACCCCGCCACCCGCTCCCCGGCGCTGGAGTCCGGAGAGGCGGACGTGATGGGAGAGATTCCCCCGCAGGACGCGGCCCGTCTCCAGGGGAGCAAGGACTTCCGGATTGAGGCGGTGGCCATTCCAGGGGTCTCGCTGATGCTCTTTATGAACACCACCCGTCCGCCGCTGGATGACCTGCGCGTCCGGCAGGCGCTCCTCTACGGCACCGACCGGCGAGCCGTCATCTCCGCCGTCTTCCGGGATACCTCCCCGATGGCCTGCGGGCCGCTGACGGCGGTCACCTTCGGCTACAACCCGGCGGTCTGCGAATTCTACCCCTATGACCCCGACCGGGCGGCCGCACTCCTGGAGGAGGCCGGCTGGAAGGATACCGATGGGGACGGAGTCCGGGATCAAGGCGGTCAGCCGCTGACTCTGGACCTCTACCTGATGGGCTGGGGCTACATGCCCGAGGTCGGGCAGTTGCTGAGCGACCAGTGGGCCCGGCTGGGGGTGCGCGTCAACAGCCAGGTGGTCAGTTACCCCGAGGCGCTCCAGATCGCCGGGGAGGGCCGTCACCACCTGATGCCCTTCACCCTCTCCGGCAGCGACCCGGACATCCTGCGCAAGTTTTTCCACTCTCAGGCCGGGTTTAACTGGTCCAAAGTCAACGACCCGGAGATGGACAATTGGCTGATGGAGGCATCTCAGGTCTCCGATCGGGACCGACGGGCCGACCTGTATGGCCAGGTCCAGACCCGTGTGATGGAGAACGCGCTGGTCATCCCCATTCGGGATTACGTGAACCTGAACGGGGTGAGCAACCGGGTCCAGGGGTTGCGTTTTGACGCACAGGGATGGTTCCCCTGGCTGATAGACGTCACTCTGGCGCGGTGATCATCCGGTGCCGGGCGCTTCCGAAGCGCCCGGCACTTCTCTAATGCTCCGATGTTCGGATACGGTTTCCGGCGTTTGCTGGGGGCGGTTCTGGTCCTCTGGCTGGCCACGACGCTGGCGTTTGTGGCGATGCAACTGACGCCCGGCGACCCGGCGCAGACGTTGCTGGCGGCCTCCGGCGCCTCTCCCGAGGAGGTGGCCCGTCGGCGGGCGCAACTGGGCCTGGATGACCCGCTCTCCGTCCAGTACGTCCGCTACCTGGCCGACCTGGCCCGGGGCGACCTGGGCGTTTCATGGCTCCATGGCCGTTCCGTCGGGCGGATGATTCTGGAGCAACTCCCGGCGACGGCCGAACTGGCCGTCGCCGCGGCGTTTCTGGGAGCCGTTCTGGGCATCGTCCTGGGGCTTCTGGCGGCCCTCTATCGGGAGACATGGGTGGACACCCTGGCAACAGGGCTGGCGGTCCTGGGCCTCTCCACCCCGGTTTTCTGGTCCGGCCTGCTCGCGATTCTCCTCTTCTCCCTCTATCTGGGATGGTTCCCCTCCGCCGGTGGCGGCGACCTCCGTCATCTGGTTCTTCCGGCGGCCACGCTGGGCTTTGCCCTTTCCGGTTCGGTGGCCCGGCTGGTGCGGGCGCAGGTGCTGGAGGTGCTTCGGATGCCCTTTGTGATGGCCGCACTGGCCCGGGGGCTTCCCCTCCGGCGCATCCTGCTGCTCCACGTCCTGCGCCCGGCGGTCGGGCCCGCCGTGACCGTGGTGGCCCTGCAGTTGGGCTTCCTCCTGAGCGGCGCCGTGGTGACCGAATCGGTCTTTGCCCGGCAGGGGCTGGGACGGCTGGCGGTCCAGGCCATTCTCTGGCGGGACCTCCCGGTGGTGCGGGGCGTGGTGCTGGTCGGTGCCGTGGCCTATCTGTTGACCAGTTTGCTGGCCGACCTCCTCCAGGTCTGGCTGGACCCCCGGCTGCGGTGATGGGTATGAGAATGGTGAAGAGCGCCCCTCGCTGCCCGGGGCAGAATGTGCTGGAGCGCGCGCTGTGCGCGCTGGCGATTCCCCAGTTGCAGGCCGTATCTCCCCGCCAGCCCCTGGGACGCCAGCCGCTGGCGCTGTTCTCGCTCCTGTGGCTGGCGGTCATCGCGCTGGGGGCGGTGCTGGCTCCGTATCTGGCCCCCGCCGGTTCCCTTGCTGCCGATCCTGCGCGCGCTCTGCTCCCCCCAGGCCCCGGCGGGTGGCTGGGGACCGATTTCCTGGGACGGGACGTGCTGGCGCGGCTCCTCTGGGGGAGCCGCTGGACGTTGTGGATGGGTGCCGAAGCGCTGGCTCTGGCGGTGGGGCTGGGCCTCCCGCTGGGGCTGGCGGCAGGCGGAACCGGCGGATTGCGGGATATGGTGCTGATGCGGCTGGTGGATGCATGGCTGGCGTTCCCCGGCCTTCTGCT
>JBBIKR010000025.1:31423-39655 GCA_037445395.1 Thermoflexales bacterium | reverse complement strand
CCCAGGGAGCGGCCGATGGCGGCAAAGGTCTGGGGTGGGCTCCCATCCAGGCCGTAGTGGGCGACGATGACGGTCTGCAGGCGGGGGGGAGGGAGGTGACGGCCTGGTGGAGGGCTTCCCGCAGCGCCTGCTGCTCCAGCACTTCCTGGGGGTCCGGAGAGGGCTGCGGCGGGTCGGGAATCAGCCAGATATGGGGGTCGGGCTGGCCCTGAGCGGCTGCCCGCCAGAGGGCGCGGGCGATCGCCGGGACAGCATAGGTGCTGAAGGCGACCCCGCGGGTGGGGTCATAGCGGCCCAGGGCCCGCCAGAGGGCAACGCGGCCCACCTGGACGGCCTCGGCGTAGGAGAGTGCTCCTCGCCATTGCTGGCGCACGACCCAGTGCACCAGCCTGGGTTCATTGATTCTCTGAACCATTCGTGTCGTGTTCAGCCAGTTGCTTTTCTGGCTCATCGGAAAATGGAGTCATCGGCACCTCCTGCAGTGGGGATGCCGATAGTTTACTCCGTTTTCCGGTTTCCTGTAAGGTACAGGGGACCCTCTCCCTGCCCCCTGGGTGGGTTGAAGACCTGTGAGAAACTGGGTTGCTGCAGAAGGGGTGATTTGCTGCGCAAGCCCCTCCCTCCCCTCCGCTTGACAATCCCCCCGCCCCTGTTAAAATGAGAACCGATGGGCCAGGAAGAAATCCGCAACTTCTGCATCATCGCCCACATAGACCACGGCAAATCCACACTGGCCGACCGGCTCCTGGAACTGACCGGCACCATCTCCCCACGGGAGATGGCCGAGCAGGTACTGGACTCTATGGACCTGGAGCGGGAGCGGGGGATCACCATCAAGGCGTCGGCGGTGCGGATGACCTACCGCGCCGCCGGCGGCCGGACCTACGAACTGAACCTCATAGACACCCCCGGCCATGTGGACTTCTCCTACGAGGTCAGCCGGGCTCTGGCGGCCTGCGAGGGTGCCCTCCTGGTGGTGGACGCCTCCCAGGGTATAGAAGCCCAGACCATGGCCAACCTCTACCTGGCCCTGGATGCCGGACTGGAAATCCTCCCCGTCGTCAACAAGATAGACCTCCCCGCCGCCCGGCCCGATGAAGTGGCCACGGAACTGGCCGAACTGTTGGGCGTCCCCGCCGAGGAGGTCCTGCGGGTTTCCGCCAAAGAAGGGACCAACGTCCCGGCCGTGCTGGAAGCGGTCGTCCGGAAAATCCCCCCGCCCTCCGGTCGGCCCGATGCTCCCCTGCGGGCCCTCATCTTTGACTCCCACTACGACTCCTACAAGGGCGTCGTCGCCTACGTGCGCGTGGTGGACGGCGCGGTGGAGAAGGGGCGCCGATTGATGCTCATGTCCTCCGGCCTGGAGACCGACCCGGTGGAAATCGGCATCTTCACCCCGGACATGCAGCCGACGGGCCGACTGGAGACCGGGGAGGTCGGCTACATCGCCACCGGCCTGAAGACCGTCCGCGAGTGTCGGGTCGGTGACACGCTGACCGACGCCGCCCGCCCGGCCGAAGAGCCCCTCCCCGGCTACCGCCCGGCCAAGCCCATGGTCTTCGCCAGCCTCTACCCGGTGGAGGCGGAGGACTATCAGGACCTGCGGGACGCGCTGGAGAAACTCCGCCTCAACGACGCCGCTCTGACCTTTGAGCCGGAGACCTCGCAGGCGCTGCAATTCGGCTTCCGCTGCGGCTTCCTGGGTCTCTTCCACATGGAAATCGTCCAGGAGCGGCTGGAGCGGGAGTACGGCCTGGACCTGATCGCCACGGCCCCCAGCGTCGCCTACCAGGTCGTCACCACCCAGGGGGATGTGCTGGAGGTCTCCCGCCCTGCCGACCTGCCCGACCCGTCGGTCATCCGGGAAATCCGGGAGCCCTGGATGAAGGTGCAGATTTTCACCCCCGCCGCCTACATCGGCCCGGTGATGGAACTGGTCACCCGCCGCCGGGGCCAGTACGAGACGACGGAGTACCTGGACAGCCAGCGGGTGGTGCTGACGTTCCACATGCCCCTCTCGGAGATGATTGTGGACCTGCATGACCGGCTGAAGTCGGCCACCCGGGGCTACGCCTCTATGGACTATTCCTTTGAGGGCTACCGGCCCGGCGACCTGGTCAAGATGGACATTCTGGTCAACGAACAGCCGGTGGACGCGCTGGCGCTCATCGTCCACCGGGACCAGGCCTACGAGAAGGGTTCGGCACTGGTGCGGAAGATGAAAGAGGTCATCCCCCGCCAGTTGTTCCCCGTCCCCATCCAGGCTGCCATCGGGAGCCGCATCATCGCCCGCGAGACGGTGCGGGCATTGCGGAAGGACGTCCTGGCGAAGTGCTACGGCGGCGACGTCACCCGCAAGCGGAAACTGCTGGAGAAGCAGAAGGCCGGGAAGAAACGGCTCAAGCAATTCGGGCAGGTGGTCATCCCCCAGGAAGCGTTTCTGGCCATTTTGCGCCTGGAAGAGGAGTGAGATGGACGAAGCAGGATTGACCTGTCGGCACTGCGGCCGTCCGATTGCCGTACCGGCATCCCGCTGCCCCTGGTGTGGGCAGACCATTATGGTCATCTGCGCCCACTGCAAGCAGTACACCGACGATCAGGGGACGGTCTGTGAGCACTGCGGCGCTCCGCTGGAGCCGGACCGAATGGATTCTCTCCGCATCGGGGTCGGAGTGGACAGCCGGACCGCCCAACTGATTGCCGACCGCCGGCGCGCCCGTCTGGTGGCCAGCAGTGTGGTGGCCCTCCATCTCCCCGACTTCTTCTACGCCGATGCCCGGCGACGGACGGTTCTGGTAGACCTCTTCGGCTCCTCTCTGGACCCCCAGCGGGAAGCCGCGGCGCTTCTATTTGTCTCCATCGTCTATCTGATCCAGCACGGATATTGTGCGCTTCAGCCCGCTGCGGACGGCGAATCCCTGCTCTGGGCCGAAGTCCGGCCGTGGGACGGGCAAACCCTCAGCCTGGAGGGCGCGCTGGCCCGACAGGCTGGCCTGGGCCAGACGCTGACCCAATCCCTCCGGCAGGCCGTGGCCGGGGAGGCGGGCATCACTCCGGAGCAGGAGCGGCCAGCCGACCGGCGGAGACGGCCCACGGCAGTATCTTTCGCCCGCCCTGTCGCCGAAGCGGTGTTGGAAGTGGCCCGCCGCACCGTCCTCCCCGAGCACCAGGAGAAAGAGGCATGCCGGGAGATTTACCAGTTGCTGGTCCAATTCGTCCAGCATGACCCCAACCTGGCCCGCCGCATCGCCGGTGAGGTTCTGGAGACACTGACCTGGCTGCAGGCTTGACAAATCGGCCAGTTAGGTTATAAATGAAGCCAGCCACAAGGTAAAGGAGGTGTGCAGGGGGAAATAAGGAACGCGCTCCATTGATCCTCAACCTGTCCTCTGAACCATTCTAATATTCCCAATCCTGAAAGGAGGAGAAACATGCTCCGGAAAGTCCTGCTGTTGGCTCTCGCTGCCATCCTGGTGCTGCCGCTCTTCGCCGGATGTCAGCCCAAAGAGGCGGCCCCCATCAAAATCGGCGCGGAACTCCCGCTGACGGGGGACTACGCCTACGAAGGGCAGGGGATGCTCAAGTCCATTCAGTTGCTGGTGGAACAGACCAACGCGGCCGGCGGGCTGTTGGGCCGCAAGATTGAACTGGTGGTGGAGGATGACGCCGGAGATGCCGGACAGGCCTCCCAGGTAGCCCAGAAACTGGTGGATGCCGGGGTCATTGCCGTCATCGGCGCCTATAACTCCAGCGCCACCGAACCGGCCTCCGTCATTTACAACCAGGCAGGCATCCTCCATATCACTCCCTCCTCCACCGCGACCCGGCTCACCGAGAAGGGCTTCCAGCGCTTCTTCCGCGTCTGCTTCCTGGATGACCGGCAGGGGCTCTTCGCGGCCAAGTTCATGAAAGAGGTGCTGGGCGCGCAGAAAATCGGCATCCTCCACGATAACTCCACCTACGCCCAGGGTCTGGCGGAGCACACCAAGCGGTACGCCGAGCAGTTAGGGATGGAAGTCGCCTTCTACGACGCCATCAACCCGGCCGATAAGGACTTCACACCCACCCTCACCCGCATCGGCGGCGCGGGCCTGGACGCCATCTACTTCACCGGGTACCACGCCCAGGGCGGTCTGCTCCTGAAACAGTCCGCCGATCTGGGGTTGAAACTCCAGTGGGTGATGGGGAATGCCTGCAACAACCCGGAGTTGATCCAGATTGCCGGAGTGGAGAATGCGGCGGGAACCTACGTCACCACCGAGCCGCTGCCGAAGGACGTGAACGTCCCCGAGGCCAAGAAGTACGTGGAGGACTTCAAGGCCAAGTACGGCGAGGAGCCAGCCAGCGTCTGGTGGATGATGGCCGCCGAGGCCTTCAACGTCATCCGCTATGCGATTGAGCAGACCAAGTCCACCGACCCGAAGGTGCTGGCGGAGTTCCTCCATCAGGCCAAGAACATCAACGGCATCACCGGCCCCATCCTGGGCTGGGACGAGAAGGGCGACCGCCTGGGCACCATCCACGTGGCCTACGTCATCAACGAGAAGGGAGAGTTCATCCTGAACCCGAAGCAGCCCTCGCCGTAGCAGCCGTGTCGGTCGGGGGGAGTCCGGGGAGGCTCCCGGACTCCCCCTTTTTGGTATGGGCCGCACGCGTCGGGAAAACCTGTGACTCATGTAGGAGTTACGCAGTTGGGTATCAGTGAGGGGATTGCTTCGCGGCTTCGCCGCTCGCAATGACCTTTTCGGGCTCGGGAAGATGTCATTGCGAGGCACGAAGTGCCGAAGCAATCTCCAGGTGCGTAAGTCCTACCTGTTTCAGAGTCGCCGTCCAGGAGGCAATTTTATGCAGCAATTGCTCCAGCAATTCATTAACGGCATCACCATCGGTTCGTTCTACGCGCTGGTCGCCCTGGGCTATACGATGGTCTACGGTGTGCTGAAACTGATTAACTTTGCCCACGGCGACCTTTTTATGTGGGGGGCTTACATCGGGCTGACCGGGCTGAGCATTCTGGTAGCCCTGGTGAGCCAGGGTGGCCCCGTCTTGATTGTCCCCGTCTCCATCATCGTCATCGTCACCATCGCGCTGGTCGGCGTCCTGATAGAGCGGGTGGCCTATCGCCCCCTCCGCTCGGCGGGACGCCTGGCGCCGGTCATTTCGGCCCTGGGGGCGGCGTTCATCCTGGAGAGTCTGGCCCGCAACATCTACGGCGCCAGTTGGAAGACGTACCCGACGGGGCTGGTCCCCAGCGGCCGGGTCGCCATACTGGGCGGTGTGCGGGTCAGCGTCATGCAGGTGCTGGTCCTGGTCGTCTCCTTTCTGCTGATGGCGCTCCTCTACCTCTTCGTCTACCGCACCCGCATCGGCACCGCGATGCGCGCCGTCTCGCTGGACCACGAGGTCTCCCGGCTGATGGGAATAGATGTGGACGGCATCATCGCTACCGTCTTTCTGATCGGCCCGGGCCTGGGCGGACTGGCGGGGATGATTGTGGCCCTCTACTACGGCTCCTTTGACTTCACCCTGGGCTGGATTTTCGGCCTGAAGGCCTTTATCGCGGCCATTCTGGGCGGCATCGGCAACATCCCCGGCGCCATGCTGGGCGGGATGATTCTGGGGATTATAGAGACGCTGGGGGCCGGATACGTCTCCCCCCAGTGGAAGGACGTTATCGCCTATGTGATTCTCATCCTGATTCTCATCTTCCGCCCCACCGGTCTGCTGGGCGAGCGCGTGGCGGAGAAACTGTAGGGGAGGGAGCGATGGGAAACCTGATAGAACGTCTCCGGAGAATCCCGCTGGCGTGGCAGATGGGGCTGCTGGTCCTGGCCATCCTGCTCCCGCTCCCGCTGAACGACTATTACCGCGCGGTGCTCTGGCGCACCGGCATCTACGCCATTCTGGGGCTGAGCCTGAACATCATCGTCGGCTACGCGGGGCTGTTTCAGTTGGGCCATGCCGCCTTCTACGCGCTGGGCGCGTACACGTCGGCACTCCTCAACCTCCACTTCAATGTTCCACTCGTCCTGACCTGGCCCATCAGCATCCTGGTGGCCGCCTTCTTCGGCTACCTGATTTCCCGCCCCATCCTGCACCTGCGCGGCGACTATCTCTGTATCGTGACCATCGCCTTCGGCGAAGTGGTCCGGCTGGCCCTGGTCAACAACATCTTCGGCATCACCGGCGGGGCCAACGGGCTGAGCGGCATTGACCAGACCGTCCTCTTCGGCCTGACGCTGCGGACCCCTCTCCACCACTACTACCTGGTCCTCTTCTTCCTGGTCCTGACGCTCTTCGCAGTCCGGCGGCTGGAGAACTCCCGCCTGGGTCGGGCCTGGATGTACGTCCGGGAGGACGAGACGGCGGCCGAAGCCATGGGCGTGGACACCACATGGGCGAAACTGCTGGCCTTCGTGATGGGCTCCGGATGGGCCGGCCTGGCCGGGGCGCTCTACGTGGCCCGTATCCCCGTCGTCTCCCCGGACCTGGCCCGTTTCATTGAGTCAGTCGTGATGTTCTGCATCGTCGTCCTGGGCGGCACCGGCTCTATCCCCGGCGTCTTCGTCGGCACGCTGGGGATGATCACCCTGCCGGAAATCTTCCGTTTCCTGAAGACCTGGCGGGACGCCTGGATGGGTGTGGCGATGGTCGCCATGATGATCGCCCGCCCTGAGGGCCTGTGGCCCAGCCGCCGCATCCGGATGGAGATTCGGGAGAAAGAATAGATGGCGCTTCTGGAAATCCGCGACCTGACCAAACAGTTCGGCGGCCTGACCGCTGTAGACCGCGTCAGTTTTTCCCTGGACGAAGGGGAGATTCTGGGTCTCATCGGTCCGAACGGGGCCGGAAAGACGACCATCTTCAACCTCATTACCGGTATCTACGCCCCGACCGGAGGGGAGATTTTCTTTAACGGCCACCGGATTGCCCACCCGCCGCTGGGCGCCCGGAAGTTCATCACCCCGGTCTGGTGGTTGCAGTGGGTGCCGGCCCGTTCGGTCCGGAAGCGGTGGGACCAACTGCGGACGTTGCGGCCCCACGAGATCACCGAACTGGGCATCGCCCGCACGTTCCAGACCATTCGGCTGTTCAAGAATATGACCGTCCTGGAAAACGTGATGGCGGGTGTCCACCACCGCACCCGGGCCGGTGTATGGGGGGCCATATTCCGCCCCCCGGCGCAGCGAGAGGAAGAAGCGTTCATTGTCAAAGAGGCGGAGAAGTACATCCAGTTCATGGGGCTTTCGGAGTACCGGGACGAGTTGGCCAAAAATCTCCCCTACGGCCATCAGCGGCGGCTGGAGATTGCCCGCGCGCTGGCGGCCCGGCCCCGTCTCCTCATCCTGGATGAGCCCGCCGCCGGCCTGAACGAGCAGGAGACGCTGGAATTGATGGACCTCATCCGGCAGATTCGGGATTCGGGGATCACCGTCCTGCTCATTGAGCACGACATGAAAGTGGTGATGGGCATCTGCGAGCGCATCGTCGTCCTGGACTACGGGAAGAAGATTGCCGAAGGGACGCCGGAGGAGGTGCAGCGGAACCCGCGCGTCATCCAGGCCTATCTGGGAGAGGAGGAGGTGTGACGATGCCGCTCCTGAGAATAGAGAACCTGCACACCTATTACGGCCATGTCCACGCGCTCAAGGGGATAGACCTGGAGGTGGAGGAAGGGGAAATCGTCACCCTCATCGGGGCCAACGGGGCCGGCAAGAGCACCACGCTCCGCACCATCTCCGGCCTGGTCCGCCCGCGCGAGGGGCAGATTCTGTTCAACGGCCATGTCCTCAACCATGTCCCGGCCCACAAAATCGTCCAGATGGGCGTCTGCCACGTCCCCGAGGGCCGCCGCATCTTCACCACCCTGACGGTAATGGAAAACCTGATGATGGGGGCCTACACCCTCAAGGACGAGGAGGCGATTCGGGAGAACCTCCAGCGGGTCTTTGATCTGTTTCCCCGTCTGGCGGAGCGGAAGAATCAGTTGGGCGGCACGCTTTCCGGCGGCGAGCAGCAGATGCTGACCATCGGGCGGGCGCTGATGTCCCGGCCGCGACTTCTTCTGCTGGACGAGCCGTCGCTGGGGCTGGCGCCCATGCTGGTCAAGGCCATTTTTGAGACGATTCGGGAGATCAATGCCCGCGGGACGACCATCCTGCTGGTGGAGCAGAACGCCCGCGCGGCGCTAAAGATCGCCCACCGGGCCTACGTCCTGGAGACGGGGCGCGT